>CAZWOL010000035.1:0-32569 GCA_964635325.1 uncultured Pseudobdellovibrionaceae bacterium | reverse complement strand
AAGACTTTTAAAAAAAGTCAGCCGTCAAATAGAGAACTTTCCACTCTCAAGTTCTGTACTCGAAAACTTAAAATTGGGGAAGGTTGTGTGCTGTGTTTGACAGAAATGCGTTTGCCTTTGGCGCCAAACGTACAGGCCGTTTCTATTTCTACAATCTGAACCTACCTCAATGAGGACGGTCGCAGCTGCCTTGAGTGGAGACAGAAACCTCTCTCGGAGTTGGGCTCTTTGCCGATGTTCGTTTGCTTTTCTCTACACTGTCTGAGAGTTTTTGCTGTGATAGCGCATTGCGAATCAACCCGTAGACATCGTTCCAAGCGTCGACGCTGATGCACGAGTCTTGAATATTACAGCTCTCATGATCCATACATTTGACAGCATAGAGGTTGTCTTCGACTGCTTGAAATATGTCCCACAATGAGATCTCTTGCGGAGGCTTTACAAGAAAAAATCCACCACTACGTCCACGTATGCTTTCGATCAATCCCTTCGCACGTAGGCGAGCTGTAATCTGATCCATAAAGTCGAGAGGAATGCTCTGGCGCAAGGCAATGCTCTGTCGTTGCTGATGACCCTGTTCTGCGTGCGCAGCTAGGTCCATCATGATCTTGAGAGCGTAGCGACTTTTTGCGGTGAGATTCAAGCAAGCCTCAACCTAATGAATAGCAAGCATGCGGTCGATGGCGCGTTTGGCTCGGACTCGGATGTCCTCAGGAACTTCGACAACGTAGCGCGTCTGTTCCAGAGCTTTTTGTGTCATCTCGAGTGTGATCTCTGCCATGTGGGGGCATCGCATGCTGCACATACGTAGTAATTCACGTTCTGGATTTTCTGCAATGATGTTGTCAGCCATCGAGCATTCGGTCAAAAGCAGGTATTGATCAGCTTTACGCTCTTTGACAAAATGAATCATCTCTGAGGTGCTACCGGAAAAGTCCGAAGCTTCGACAACCTTAGGAGAGCATTCTGGATGCGCAAGAATCGTCACATCTGGGAACTGCTTACGTACGTCCACAATGTCTTGCACAGTAAAACGTTCGTGTACTTCACACTTGCCTGGCCATCCAATGAGGACCTTTTCAACCCCTTCGGTCTTTTGTTTTAGCGATGCAGGATCGCGTGTTGGAGTAATCAACTTGCGCCCGCTGGCGCGTGCTATGTTGCCCGCAAAATATTCATCCGGAATAAACAATATTTGATCACAGTCGAGTGAGTTCACGATCTTCAAAGCATTGCTTGATGTGCAGCAAATGTCAGATTCAGCCTTAACATCAGCATATGTATTGACATAGGTCACCACGGGAACACCGGGGTAGAGTGCTTTCAGATCTCGTACATCCTGAGCCGTAATACTCGATGCCAACGAACACCCTGCTCGTTCAGACGGAACCAAAACCGTCTTAGTTGGATTGAGAATTTTTGCAGTCTCAGCCATAAAACGCACACCACAGAAGACGATGACATCGGCATCTGTCTCTGCAGAACGTCGTGCAAGTTGTAGTGAGTCCCCTTTAAAATCACATACAGATTGGTAGAGTGCGGGCTCCATATAGTTGTGGCCCAAAATGATTGCGTTACGTTCTTTTTTTAAACGTTCGATCGCAACAATACGCTCAGCCTGCAGATAAAGCTCAGCTTTGGGTGATACTTTTTCCAAACGCTTACAAAGCATCTCATAGGTTTTGTCGATATCAGTAAACATCATTCTAACTCTCTAGATAGCTACGATCTCGATCTCTTCATCGAGTTCATCTTTGATAATGGAGCGTATGGCTTCTAGGGTTCCGGACATCGAGCTCGGACAACCCCCACAGGCTCCCATATAACGGATGGTTAAAACTTTATCAGCCATGTCGATAAGTTCGATATCACCTCCGTCCATCTGTAGACTCGGACGAATCATATCATCCAAAATCTTGTCGATGCGATCCATCGTCGGTGTCCAATGTGCAGGCTTTTCAGGCTTGGGCTTATCAGGAAACTCTATGAACTGAGGATCATGTTCTACAATATGTTTTGTGATCGCATCCTGTACGCGCTGGTCGATCTCAGACCAGTCGTGGTAGCCACCTTGGGTGACGGTAACAACATTCTCAAAAAAGTGAATCTGCTCCACCCCTGGGATCGCAAAAAGCTCCACAGCCATAGGAATGTGTGCGCACTCATTTTTGTTCTTGTAGGTCACCTTGCCGGCATTTTTCAAATCTTTGTCGACCAAATATTTACGTGCCTTAGGATTTGGTGTGCCCTGTATTCTAAATTTAACCATAACTTACTCCGTACTCACCAAAGTCTGACCTTTTGCAAGGGCCCCATGGAGTGTATGCCAAGCGAGACCAGCACATTTGACGCGTGAAGGATAGCGACAAACACCCGAAAAAATTTTCAATTTGCCGAGGTGATTATCCGAAGCTACCGTTTCACCAGTGATTAACTGATGAAACTCTTCAAAAATTTGGTTCGCTTCAGCAATTGTTTTACCTTTTAAACTGACCGTCATCATTGAGGCCGAAGCCTTGCTGATCGCACAACCAGAACCTTGAAAGCATAATTCTTGAATGCGAGACTCAGCATCTGTTTTTGCATAAATCCACAGATGGTCACCACAGAGTGGATTAAAACCCTCAGCTTTTAAAGTTGCATTCTCGAGTTCCCGAAAATTCTTGGGACTGCGATTGTGGTCTAAAATGACTTGCTGATACAGATCGTCTTCAAATGAACTCACGATGCAAGCCCTCCTTGCGAAGCTGCTGCGGGAAAAAGTTGAGCAAGCTGGAACTGGTGCTTCAGAATTTCATCCTTAGCCTTTTCATCCTTAATGTCGAGTAAGACTTCGTGAGTGAAGGCAGCACTTAATATGGCTTCTGCTTTTAACTTGGGAATGCCCCGGGCTTCCAAATAAAAGATCTCATCATTACGTAGGCGACCGATTGCAGCACCATGTGAACATTTGACATCGTCAGAATCGATCAGGAGCGTCGGTTTGGCATCGATCTCAGCATCTTTTCCGAGGAGGAGATTCTTTGTAAGCTGACGTGCATTGATTTGCTTGAGGCCCTCACGCACTTCAATTTGAGCATTGAATACACCTCGCGAATGTCCTTCAGCAACCCCCTTGAAGAGCTGGTAGCTCTTTGTATAAGATGCCGCGTGTTCTACAAAAACACTGTAGCTGGTGTGCTCGCGATCATGTGTGTGAAAGAGCCCACGCAGTTTTGCTTCAGCCTGCTCACCAACTAGTTTTACACTGATGCCCTCGTGCGAAAGTCCACCACCACAAGTATCAAAAAACGCATTCACATGTGAGGCTCTCTGCTGATAGCAGCGTGTATGGCCGGTGTAAATATGGGCGTTCCCCTGACGCTGAAATTTCTTATACGAAATCTGTGCACCCTCTTCGAGGATAAGATCCGTCACTGTATTGCAAAAGACCAGATCTGAACTGGCATGATCAGCACTGACAACAGTCTCTATAAGGTTAAGTTCTGCATTTTTTTCGAGATGAATAAGATTGCGTGTAAAACAAGCTCTGGGATCAGCAGAACCATTGATGATGTTGAGTAGGTGAACATTTTTTGTGACCTTTTCACCACTCTTCAAAAGGATGCAGCACCCTTCTTTTAGAAAAGCTTGATTCAAAGTCGTGAATGCATTGCTATGTGTACTGTCTGCATTCTTAAGTAGCTTTGCTAAAAGGTCTGAATTTTGTGCAAGTGCTTTGCCTAAGGGTAAAATTTCAAAGTTTAGACCACTAAGCGTTGCCACTTGTACATGTCCATCGACCATCACGATTGTATGCGCATCTGGAATGTGAAGATCTTGTAAGAACTCCTTCAGGGGCTCAGACGATGGCTCCATCCAACGAAACGAATTCTGTTGGAGTGGGCGCAGGCTGATATACTTCCATTCTTCATCCTTAAGGGTTGGTAGCCCTTGAGCTAGAAAATTTTCTTTGCTGGACTGATGTAGAGCTGTCATCCACTGGGATGAACCTGAGTTTGAACGAGCAAAACTATCAAAGGCTTGCTCAAATGGTTTGGCTGAAGCTAGCATGGTGCCTCCCTAGCTCAAAAAGGGCTCATAGCCCTTTTCTTCGACTTCTTTGGCCAATTCGTAGGTGCCAGATTTGACAATGCGTCCATTGCTCAAAATGTGGACCTTGTCTGGGATCACATAATTCAGAATACGTTGGTAGTGAGTAATCAAGACAAAGGAATTGGATTTGCTACGTAGACGATTGATTCCAGAAGCAACTGCACGTAAGGAGTCAACATCCAGACCCGAGTCTGTTTCGTCCAATATGCAGAGGCGTGGTGAAAGTACTGCTATTTGTAAAATCTCATTCCGTTTTTTTTCACCACCAGAAAGATCAACGTTGAGTTGGCGACTTATAAAAGATTCATCGATCCCCAAAGCAGAAGCTTTTTCGCTAAGAAAGTCCCTGAAGTCGAGTGTGTCCATCTCCTGCCCACCTTGGTGTACAGTGACTGCATTGAATGCTGCTCGCAGAAATTCGAAGTTGCTGACACCCGGAACTTCGGTCGGGTATTGAAACGCAAGAAAAATGCCTTCGCGAGCGCGTTCATCAGGACTTAAGTCGCAGAGGTTCTTCATCCGCATATTGATCTCATACTGGATAGAACCACCTGTTACGGTGTAGTCGGGGTGACCTGCTAGAATTTTGGAAAGCGTACTTTTGCCAGAACCATTCGGTCCCATAATGGCATGTACTTCGCCTTCTTTGACTTCGAGGTTGAGGCCCTTCAGAATGGAAACATTATTGACAGAGGCTTCTAAATTACGAATGTCGAGCATGATTTTGCCTTACTTAGATACTGAGTTCCGACTTAGAGATAGCCCATCTAACCGATGCTATCTTCGAGTTTCATTTCAAGAAGCTTCACAGCTTCGACCGAGAATTCAAGTGGGAGCTTATTGAAAACTTCTTTGCAGAAGCCATTGAGCAAGAGGCTGATCGCCTGTTCCTCGTTGATCCCTCGTGACTTGAAATAAAAGAGTTCTTCCGTGCTTATCTTAGATGTCGAAGCTTCATGCTCGACATTTGCGCTATTGTTTTTGACTTCAATATTGGGATAGGTATTCGCTTTTGCCTGAGATCCCACAAGCATCGAATCACAACAAGTGTAGTTGCGTGCATTGTCTGCAGAAGCGGCAATACGCACTTGTCCACGATAGGTATTGCTTGAATGGTCTGCTGAGATTCCTTTGGAAATAATGCGACTCGACGTATTTTTTCCGAGATGTATCATCTTGGTCCCGGTGTCTGCCTGCATTTTTTTATTGGTCAAAGCAACCGAGTAAAACTCTCCGCGTGAGTTGTCTCCCTTGAGAACCACGCTTGGATATTTCCAAGTGATTGCAGAACCTGTCTCAACCTGGGTCCAGGAGATCTGTGAGTTATCTCCCTGACAAAGTCCACGTTTGGTAACGAAGTTGTAGATACCACCAATACCATTTGCGTCACCTGCATACCAGTTTTGGACTGTCGAATAATTGATTTCGGCATCTTTCAATGCAACCAACTCGACAACGGCCGCGTGTAGTTGGTTTTCATCACGAATCGGAGCTGTGCATCCTTCAAGGTAGTTAACGCGTGAACCTTCATCCGCAATGATGAGCGTACGTTCAAACTGCCCAACTTCTGCAGCATTGATGCGAAAGTATGTCGAAAGATCGAGGGGACAGTGGACTCCTTTGGGAATGTAGACAAAGGAGCCATCGCTGAAGACAGCAGAGTTGAGAGCAGCAAAGAAATTATCTTTGTAGGGAACTACCGAACCAATATATTTTTTGACGAGGTCAGGATACTTGGTGAGCGCTTCTGTGAAGGAGCAAAATACGACTCCGTGTTTGGCTAGCTCAGCTTGGTGTGTGGTCCCTACCGAAACGCTATCGAATACAGCATCGACAGCAACATTGGTCAGACGCTTTTGTTCGGACAATGGAATGCCCAAACGTTCGAAGGTTCGCAGAACCTCAGCATCGACATCGACGAGGCTTTTGGGTTTTCCACTCTTAGGCGCAGCATGGTAGCGAACATCTTGGTAATCGATGGGGGCATACTCAGCTTTGGCCCAGTGGGGCTCCTTGAGGGTTTGCCAATGACGAAATGCTTTCAGCCTGAACTCCAACATAAAGTCAGGTTCGTGCTTGATAGCTGAAATGCGTCGAACGATGTCTTCGTTCAAGCCCTTTGCAAAGACCTCGGTGTCGACCGAGCTTACGAAGCCGAACTTGTACTCGCTATTGGAAAAGTCTTCTTTTTTTGGCTGGCTCACGGCACTCTTTTCTCAAATATTTTAGGACTTAAGCGAACATCGCTGATATGTCTACCAATTTAGTCGACATTGATCTAGGGAAACTTTATGTAGTTCCCTAGACGAATGATCCTGCAGAAAGTGGAGCTATTTTTATATGCAAGACCTGACGATTCTGAATATGGACCCACAGGCTGTGCGCCAAGCTTTGATTTACAAAGACAATAACCCGCAATGGGTACACCTACCCCTACGTATATACCTTGCTGGCAAGGGATGTGATGGTTTTAATTACGGGGTGAGCTTTGATGATCCGCTCGAGGGAGACCTGCATTTTTGTTTCAGCGACCCAGAACGCAACGAAAATATTGACGTAGTCATCGACCCCGAGACCTTAAAGTTTGTACAAACCTCGACGGTGACTTGGGTTGATGATGAACGCGGCAAGGGCTTTCTTGTCGAAAACCCTCAGCACAAAAAGTTTCGCGGTAAGTTCTTTAAACGAGCAGGGTGGGAGGGGCGTTTGCTCTCTAGTCGTGAGCCTAAGCCTGCGACAGATGGTACGCTTCTAGAAGCCGATAGCGTTTAGAAGCCACTGATGAGCACCGATGATGAAGGGGGCAAATACCAAGCTGAGGATCGCCATCAACTTCATCAGGATGTTCAAAGATGGTCCCGAAGTATCCTTCATCGGATCTCCAACAGTGTCACCAACGACAGCTGCTTTGTGAGCGTCCGAACCTTTGCCACCTAATTCACCTGTCTCTATATATTTCTTTGCGTTGTCCCAAGCACCGCCTGAGTTGGAGGAGGAAATTGCCTGTACAACACCGACACCGAGAGCGCCTGCAAGTAGACCAGCAAGTGCTTCAACGCCAAACAGAACGCCGAATACTAGCGGTGAAAGTAGAACAAGCATCCCTGGGGCGACCATTTCTTTCAGAGCAAACTGGGTTGAAATGAACACGCAACGACCATAATCAGGTTTGGCTGTTCCTGCCATAAGGCCTGGAATCTCACGGAACTGACGACGAACTTCTTCGATCATTCCAAAAGCAGCACGGCCTACGGCACGCATAGTTTGAGCAGAAAAGAGCATAGGTAATGCACAGCCCGCAAAGAGGCCTGCGAATACTTTTGGATTCAGAAGATCGAGGTTTTCTACTCCTGAAACTGTCAAGAACGCAGCAAAGAGTGCAAGACCCGTTAGCACAGCAGAACCGATAGCGAAGCCTTTGCCGATCGCGGCAGTCGTATTACCAGCTGCATCGAGAATGTCCGTACGTTGGCGAACCGTTTTTTCCAAATGGGACATTTCAGCAACGCCACCTGCGTTGTCAGAAACTGGACCGTAGGCATCGATCGTGAGACCAACACCAATTGTCGAGATCATGCCAAGAGCAGCCATTGCGATACCGTACATACCGGCAAAATGCCAAGAACCGTAGACGATTGCAGCGATTGTGAGTACTGGGACGACTGCAGACATGTAGCCGGCACTGAGACCGTAGATAATGTTGGTTGCTGCGCCTGTTTGTGATGCTTTCGCAATCTGACGTACAGGACCGTAGGAGTGTGAGGTGAAGTATTCGGTGATGTAACCGATGATAAGACCGCCCCAAAGGCCAGAGAGCACAGCTCCATAGACCTGCCACTTGCTAACCATCTGATCTTTGATTTCAAACTGATCAACCATAGCCCAGTCTGTCAAAAAGTACAGAGCTGCAGTCATAAGAACTGTCGATAAGATAAGTTGGAACTTCAGAGCTTTCTCAACCGAACGAGCTTCCTCAGTGACACGTGCTAAAAGCATTGTGAACAAACTGACGGGAATCCCAGTCGCAGAAATCATAATAGGATAGTAAAGAGCGGACTCAGACTGGGAAATCGCATAGGTGGAAGCACCAATTACGAGAGCTGCACAAGTGGCCTCTGCAAGAGAACCAAAAAGGTCAGCACCCATACCAGCAATATCTCCAACGTTATCGCCAACGTTATCTGCAATAACAGCTGGGTTACGTGGGTCATCTTCAGGAATGCCTGCTTCGACCTTACCAACAAGGTCTGCACCAACGTCAGCTGCCTTTGTGTAAATACCACCACCGACGCGACCAAAGAGGGCAACTGTTGAGCCCCCCAAGCCAAAGCCGGAGACCATTTCCATAGCTAAATGCACATCTTGGATCAGGTGTACGAACAGTAGAGAGATCCCCATTAGACCAAATACTGCAAGACCGCAAAGCGCCAAGCCCATAACGGCACCTGATTGGAATGCAACATTAAAGGCTGCCTTCAAACCTGTTCGTGCAGCTACTGTGGTACGAACGTTTCCTTTAGTAGCAATCGTCATACCGAGCAGGGCGCAGAGGCTTGAAATCAATGCCCCTAGCAGGAATGCTCCTGCGCTGTACAGACCACCGTTGATGGTTGTGCCTGGTGTGTTTAGGGAGAAAAGAATAACTGCGGCGAAAAAAATGCAAAAAATACCGACGTATTTGTATTCAGCTTTCAGAAAGGCCATTGCCCCTTCAGCGATCGCACCCGAAATCTCTTTCAGGCGACTAACCTCTTCAGGCTTACCATCAATGGTGATCGACAAAACTTTTTTGGCATAAATTGCAGCTGCAACAATAGCTAGGGCGGCACATGCAAAAATGAAATAGACCGTCAAGGCTAACCTCTCTTAAATACGATTGTTCCGTAAAAAACTTGGTTTTCTTATATAAGGTCCAAATCATAAAAAAAAGGAAAAATCAGAACGGCGCGTCTGTGGAAAGCCAAAAGAAGAAGCGGCATGCCCTCTAAGTTAGCCCGTGACTAGGGCTTGGGTCTTAGGGGGCAACCTTTCTATTTTTTACGACGTGATGTTTTTTTACGACGGGTTGCCTTGCGGCGTGTTGTCTTACGACGAGTGGTTTTACGACGAGTCGCAAGCTTACGACGAGACTTTTTGGCTCCCGTTTTTTTGCGTCCCATTTTTTTAGCTTTTTTCTTGGTGGCTTTTTTCTTACGGCCAGCTTTTTTGCGGGTTCCTGTTTTTTTCTTAGCTTTTTTCTTGGTGGCTTTTTTGCGTTTTGCTTTTTTTCCACCTAAATTTAAACCTAGCATTCCATTCTCTCCTGTCTTGTTTGAGGAACCGCTATTCCAAACCCGAACAGCTGGTACCCAGTTAGATTCAAGGTCGGAATTTTTTTTGGAAAATTAAGAGCCAATTGAATTTTCTTGTGAAAAAGTTTGCAAAAGCCCTAAACCGAGTTTGGTTTGGGCCCATAAATGGGCTCTTTGATGTTCTGTTTTGTGATTTATTACAAGCTGTTACAGAGATCTTCCGTTCAGCAGGTTAACGATGCGATCCACCCGAACTTTTTTGCTAGGACTAGGGGATAAATCTGGTTTTGGGGCTGATTTTTCTGCGGCAGGTCCTCGTGAGTTCTCAATCCATCCCGAGGATCGATCCTGCAGGTGGGATAGAATTTGCGAGTCTGAGCTTGCGATCACCATCAGTTGAGAGGTCGAAAGGTCGCTTAAACGATTCAAAAGATAGTGTCGATCGCTTTCACTAAAGGTTGAGTCATAAAGACTCCAGGTGCTAATTGCTGTCGGAGTGATGGAGGGGGTGAATATTTCGAAACGTTCAACGCAATGCTCGCGGAGATGGTTCAGTCCTTTGATGCGTCGACTATGCTCTAGCAATGTTAGGGCCTGTTGGCCCTCCATGGGAACTGGAACTAAAGATCGACTTTGAAATGTATGATGCCATCGCTTCAAAAGCTCCTCTTTCTTGCGCATAAGCTCAGCTCGGATTTCTGCTCGCACCTGAAGTTTTATGATGCGTTCTTCCAGTTTCTGAAGTTTCTTAATTTTAAGTCCTTTAACATTCACTAAGACCTGTGCATATTTTAGAACATGCTCAACATCTTTGAGATCAAACTCTCCTTCTTCAGGATGCTTGCTTACGAGTTCGCGTAAAAAATCAATTTTTCGATCAGCTTGCTCACGTATGCGTCGATTCTCAGTCAGCAAGTGATTGTACCAAATGAGCTCAAAGTGTTGGAGACCGTATAGAAAGAAGTCAGAGAAACCTTCTTTAAGAGGTATTTTTGTCGTTGTCTTCCACTTTTCTTTCAAGGCAGTCAGGTTTTTCTTTTGCTCCTCTTGAAAGTCTCCTAACTTCAAAAGTGGACCTGCAAATTCTTTATCATCTGGCAGACAGGTCAAAAGGCTTTTGAACTTGCCATCGATTTCTTCAAGAACTTCGATCAACTCACTTGGGAGAGTCGGCTCCAGAGCTTTGCGCATAAGGTTAGGGATATTTTTCCATCCCTTTCCTTCGGACTCCTGACGTGTCTTGGCTTTGAGTTTTGCGATGCTCTCACTGAGCTCGCGCATCCCTGTTTCTAGATTTTTACGACCATGGGTGTAGATTCCTGCAATCGACTCAACTTTAGTTTCGTAAGAGGAGCTTAGACGACTGCTGAGTTGCAATATTTTTTCTGCAAACTTAATTTCTCCCAAGATGCGAATGAGATCACTCCAAGATTCCAAATCTTCGATGGTGGGAGGTGCGCTCAACTCGCAGTTTTTTAAGTTTGCAGCGATTCTGCTTTGCAGTAAGGCTTCTTCTTCAGAGGATAGTAAAAGACGGGAGTGATACACCACGCTTGATAAGGTGCTTTCGATTTTATCGAGGTCTAATACATCTTGTCGGAGTTTTTCCCTTTTTTCCTGCAAACTTTCTAGGCTGAATGAAGCGGGCTCATAGTTGCGATAGGCGTTTTGCAGTTCGTGGTTTAATGCCCAGTGTTCTTCGAGTTCTTGAAAGAATGGGACCCACATTCCAATATCATTTACTGGTGTATAAGATGAGAAACCCACACGCTCTTGAACCACTAAAGACTGTGTTTCACGAGCTGCGACTTCGAGCTCATTATCTAACCACTCAGCAATGAGACGACCGTTGGTTCCGAGCTCTTCAAAGCGTATTGCATAGGGAGGATTTCCCTTGCATTGAATAAAATGACGAACGTTGAGAGGGTGTGTTCCAAGATTTGTGAGCCCAACTCCATTTCCCCAGATCTCTCGCAGCGTGTTGTCAAGATTGACTCCCTCCTGACGAGGTCCCCCGTTACTTGATATTCTCGTGCGATGTGGACTGAGTTCAATGCTGTAGGTGCGTCCACTATCATCTCGCAGATCATATTGAACCTCTGCAAATTCGCTCGGTATCTGTCCTGTGCTGAGGGCGCTAAGAAGCTCCTTAAATACCTTGTAATTTGCTGCAGAATCGGAAAAAGTCCAAACTCGACTGAGGCGAGCAGAGCCCGTATGGAAACGCCATTCCATACGTGGGCGACCATCAACATATTTTGCTTTGATCATTTGAATAATCAAAAGAACCTCTATTCAAAATAAACTCATCCTATTATAGCCTAAGAAAGGATGGAATCACGTTCCTCCGACTGTTTTGACAACGTCATCCAGAGCGCAGTGCGAAGCACCCCATGACTGCGTTCAGAGCAGGATCCGTCGAGGGATCGCCTGCTTAGTATCTTTGTACGATCATCAATGAGGAGGATAAGCGCCATGACTCTCGAAATCCGACGTCGCATCCGGGACAATATCTACGGATCGATCGATGTGACCCCACTGGAAGACGAGGTGATTGCTCACCCAATCTTTCAACGTTTACGTCGCATAAGACAGACTGCGTTTTTGAATTTTGTGTTCCCCGGCGCCTCACACAGTCGTCTTGAACATTCGTTGGGTGTTATGCATCTTGCGGGTGTGGCTTGGACAAAGCTGCGTGATAACCAAAGACGCATACGAACATTTTGTCAGCGTTGTCCAAATTTTGCTGAGGGAGAACGTGAACGCGCTCGATCCAACGTGGTCGAAGGTTTTCTAGCACCAACCTTTGCGCAGGTCGATCGCATCTTCTCCTCTCCTTATCTTTTGCAGACTGTTCGTTTAGCAGCGCTTCTGCATGATGTTGGTCATCCCCCCTTTTCGCATAGTGGTGAGCGTCTGCTACCCAACTGGAGTGATGTCTTGGGTTCAAATCCAAAGATGGCCTCCTACCTCAAGGATTTTGTCGGAAAGCATCCTAGTACGGAGCATGTGAACCACGAGGTCTTCACTGTTCTTCTTGTGGATCAGATTCTTGGAGATATTGCTAAGCAGCGTCCTGAGCTGTCTTTGCATGTTGCTGCCCAGGATATTGCCTCTTTGATTTTGCCGGAGATCCCTTGTTCTAAAAATTCTGAGCTCTCCTTATCTGGAGCCAGGTTTCTTTGCCACGAGTTGATTTCGGGAGAAGTCGATATCGATCGTATGGACTACTTACGACGTGATGCTCGAGAGTGTGGTGTCGCATATGGAGTCTTCGACGTCGATCGCGTTCTTGATTCGTTTGCAGTCTATGCAAAACCCGAAGATGGGACTTTGCATCTAGCCTTGCAATATCAGGGTTTGCCAGCATTTGAAGACTATTTACGAGCTCGACAGTCGATGTACTTGCAGCTTTACTTTCACAAAACCTCGACAGCTTGTGAAGCCATGATGCAGAGAATTAGTCGAAGTCTTGGAGATTGGCGTCTTCCAGCAAATCTTGAAGAATATTGTCAAGTCGATGAATATGAGATCCGTTCATTGCTCCAAGATGCCGGACAGCGTACTATAGCTCCTGACCGCTATCCAGAGTTTGATGGCTTGCTAAAAGATCTCTTTTTGAATAGACGTCTTTGGAAAATGGTGTACGAGACTACGGATCGTGCAGCACAAACTTTGGAAGAGCTGCGTGAACTCTTAGAAAAATCTGGAATCGAAACAGAAACGCTTAGTTCGCATAATGTGTTGACAAAGTTTCGTACTCGCAAAGTTGGTCAGCGTAGTCAGAATAATTTGTGTCTAATCAAAAAGGATCCAAGGCAGTGCTTGCGGGTCGAGGCTATTGAAGACTATTCGTCGGTCACCAAAGAACCAGGTGTGGTGTTGCATCGACTCTATGTTGCTCGTAAAGATGTAGAAAAAGCTGAGCAAATATTGTTGAAAGGCGAATGATGAGATTGTTTGGAGCTATTCGCTAATCCTCTTTCAAGGTCTTCTTAAGCTTCATCACAAACTTCATGCAGTCCGCACTTGCTGTGCGAGAATAGCCAAACTTCGTCTCTAAATTTGCATAAATTTCCTAATTATTGGTTTTCTAATAGAAAAACATTCGCAGCTTTGATTTCCTTTTCCAAAACAATTTTTTTTGTAATGAAACGCTCTAATTCCACTTTGAAGGAAGGTTCTTCGGCTAGGTGGTCACTAGTAAATTTCTTTAAAAAAGTCCACTCTTCTTCATGGAATAGATCTTCCAGCTTCTTGGCCTCATTGTTTTGGTTGAAAAAGAGACTATCATTTGTTGCACTATTCCCTAAAGCCATAAATTTAATAAGTACTCCGATGTTATCAGGAGTCAAAAAAGCTGCTTTTGTTGCTATGATTTGTGAAATCAGTGGTACTGTTTGCCTTATGCTCAAGATCAATTCTTGTAAATTTTCAGAACTCATCTCTGCATACAAAGAATCGCAGGTTTTTTTTATAATTTGAAAGGCGCTTTGATAGCTCATTGCATTTTCGAAGCCTTTAATCGAAGCTTCAATGTCCTCAAGGATTTTTTGCTTGTCTGCCCGTTCGGATTGGGCTTTTTCGATCGCTCTTTGTGCTGCTTTCACCGAAACGCTCAGAATCTTGAACGAACAGCTAGAATCGATTCTTGCGAAAGAGGTCCAATCGCCGTCTTGATCCACAAAGCGGAAGGGGCCTGTTCCGCTGAGGGTCATTTGAGATGATCCCTCAAGACTTCTGAATTCGTGCGTGTCTTCGACTAGAACACCTATATTCTTTAAACTAACGTTGGGGCATTTGAAGTCATATCGCAAATCAATTTCCACTTCAAAATTTGCTCGGTGGACTATCGTTAGATCGTTTATTTTGCAATTTTGTTGCCAACGCTTATTGCTAGATTCTTCACAGATTAGAATTGGCGCAGTATTGATGCTAAAAACATCTGACGAAAATAGTGCAATAAAAAAAATGAAGATAAAATTTATCATTTTTATTCTAAATGCTAAAATTATGCTATGCGCTGCAATCTAAACCTTACAACTAAAGAGATTGAGTAGATTGACGCAACTTTTCTACTGCCGAGACCAAACAAGCTGCATTTTCCTGAACTTGACTTCTACTAGAAAAGGACTCGCCTTAAGTTGGAAATTGACATTTCTGGGATCAATTCCTTCGATTTCAATAAAAGAGTGTTCATAATCGGTTGTGAGAGTGCAAGTTGAAGGTGTGACTTTGAATGTCGGTGCATCGTTAGGCATCTCAAAATTTGAGACTCCTAATTGAGCTGGTTTCTCTGTTCCTAAAAATTGAAAGATTCGTTTTGTGCAAGAAAAGTTATTAAATCCGAGTTTTTTCGTTTTGCCTCCCCCTGTAAGATTGGTACCGAAAACTTCAAAGATCAACAGTTCGGACTTATATTTCTCAACATTCTGATGAAACTCTTCCTGCTCCACCAGAGTCTTTGCACTTAAGTCAATATAGATGCGTAGTTTTCCTTTTCCACTAAAGTCTTCACCTGGACCTGACCATGCAAGCTCCGGAATCGGCTCCAGCCATTCTGCATGATTGCCGTTCTGTTTTAGAAAAGAAAAGACTCGATGTTTTTTATTGAGGTCGTTGTCTTTTAAGGAGAGAAAACTGCCATCAACGGAGCAGCGATGAGCTTGAAGATCAGAGGCTTCGTAGCTTATTGCTTCCCAGCGATTTTTGTGATCAGATTCCCGAATGATTTCAGCGGAGCATGCTGACGTTACGGATATGCTTAGAATAGTAAATAAATGATTAAATTTGAGCATTTGAATTTTTCCTTGTGATTAAGCTGAGATGCAGATTCTGCGTGAAGTTTGAGATTTATTCACTTGGCGAATAGGCACGATGGTCCTATATCAATTGAAATTACTTCGGTCAATGCAACTTATGGATTGAAACACAAGCAGTGAGAGAGTTAGAGTCCGGCAGTAATTTCAGTTGTCATGACGGGCGCAAATACTATTCCATCAATGATGTTGTAAGTGCTTACGTATTCTTGAGCTTTCTTTCTAGAGCGTTGGCAAAAAACCTTGAAATCCTCATTTGCCCCATTCCGATCTATCGACCAACTATCATAAGTAAGTTTATAGCCTGAAGTGCTATCTAATATGAGAACGTCTCCTCCTAAGATGGCAAACATCGCGGTTTCATTGTCATCCAAAAATTCAAGAAAAGTCGCTTTATCCCAAGCGAATCCCAGTCCGTCGGAGACCCGAATTTTTTTCTGCTCATATTTCATAGGCAAAGATCTTTTCATCTCCAACTCCCTACCTAAAAGGCTCAAATTTGCGATGGTTAATTGATCCATCTGGTTCAACAATCCACTCAAAATTACCTTTTCTTTCAAGGTATTCACCTTCGAGCTGGATTTTGGTTCGCTTGATGCCGTCGCCACCAACAAGCTCAGACTTCTTGCCTAAGCCTGCAAAATTGTCTACTTGCTTTGGAAAGCCGTGAAATTTGTCTTGCTGCATTTGTAATCTAACCTTGTCGGTATAGCGAGTTTGATTCAAGGGATTATTTTTGAGGCGGGTTGCATCAAGGCGTTTCAAGCTGATATTGTGGGTTTTAGCAGAATCAACGCTTCCTAGAGCCTTCTCTATTTTCCCCTTCCAAAAAGGCTTAAGGACCTTCCCAAAGACCTTCTTAACAAAGCTTAGCCCCTTACCCAGCGCACTACCAGCAGCTCCAACGACCGGTCCTCCGATGAGACCTGCAGCGCTCATGCTGAGGCTTCCTGCGGAAATAGCAAGATCGAGAGTGTCGAGTTCCTCGTCCGTACAAAAACTTTTGCCGTGTGTTAGCTCGTAGAACTCAGCGTAGGGTCCGGCACTCATGCTCTTAAGCATGCAGTCTGCTATCTGGGCCGTATTTTGTGCTAGGCCTTTAATGTATGCTGCAAGGCCACGACCGATGCGATCCCAGAAAGGCTTTTCTTCTGCACTTGTATCTTGGTAGCCTAACGCAAGATCTTCAATGCTTTTGAAGGCTCTCTGAGTTTTCTCATTGGAGACCTTCAGAGTATTAACCGCAAGTTTGAGTTCTTTACCGACGCTTGGAGAACTCTTTGCAATGGAGTAGTCAATCGCATCCTTGGTGGATTGTGGAATCTGACTGGCATGAAAGTAGAAGCGGTCATCAACATATTTGCGCACCGTTTGCATGACGCGACTATGATTCGCTAGGAAAGCTTGCTGCTCTCCGGGAACCAGTCCCGTTCGTGAGCTGATGATAGGTGCGAGGGTCTCGTGCTGTTGCTGCCACGCATAGAATGCTTGCAGAAACCCAACTCTGTCTTCTCGGGCCCAATAGTCTCCTAGGCGGGAAATAACGGAGTCAGCCTGCCGAGAAAATGTATTATCGCTCGGATAATTTTTTCCGTCATCATATTTACTGAACTCTTCGATGATGATTTCATCAAATTCACAAGTGTCAGAGTTTGGCGTGGGCAAAGAGACATCCATGCTCGTCAGAATCTTCTGTGCTTCTGCTGCCATGGATCGAGCTTCTTGTTCAAGTTCGCTTATTTTGCGGACCACATCCCCTTTGAGTTTCTCATTCGTGTCTCTTGCTGTTCGCACCAGCTCCTTAAACCAGCTTGGAACATTCCGTTTATCGAGATCGATTTCAAAAATACTTTTGTCTTTTAGTTCAGACAGAATTTTTTCCGCTACCAAAAGCTCGTTATACTCTTTAGATGTGCGACTTAGGACGCTCTTCGTGCTTTCGATCAGTGCAGCGATGGAGCTTTGGGTCTTTTCGATGGCAGCTCCGTTTTGGGTTGTCAAAACAAGATACGAAAAATCTTTTTGGGTTTCTCCCCGGTAAGAATGATTGGGGTAGGTTCCCTGTCTTAGCAGATTTCTCCACAGATAGAGCTTTCTGGCAGAGTCAGGACTTAGGATTACGTCGTGCGAGGTATGAACGTAAGTTGAAGCAGAGATATTCGTTATGCCAAATACGAATTTATTGGTTCCTTTGACAGTCAAAATTTTCTTCGGAATGCATCCCTGCATTGACGTGTTTGTATCTGCACAGTCTTTTTCCGAATCTTTGCACAGCTTAGAAGATTCATCATCGTAAAAAGGAATTCCCACCCCGTTGACGTGCAAAAAGTGTGTGCCTTGCTCTCTCATCGTGCCTTCTTCATTTCCTGCTGCAGGTCGGGAAATGATTTTTATGGGAATCGCATCGGAGTTGCAGCCTATGAGTTCGATGTTTTGAAAGGCTATCAAAAAGAGTAGGAATGAAATGGAATTTTTTCTCATAGATTTTGCCCAAGAGTTGTCAGCATGGAATCATAATTTGCAATAGCTTGTTCGAGCGGGTCGTCTCTCAGTGATTTTTCAACAGTATCCATGAGTGGTCCTGCATCGGGGTTTTGTATTAAGGCTCTCAAGATGGCAATGTAGCTGCGAATTTCATCAGGAAATCCCTTGATTCGATTTTGGCAACCGTTGACCGCAGCTTTTAAATGACGACACCCTGTGTGCATCCACGAATTGGTTTCGTCAAATTCGATTGTGCAAAGACTCGAGAACTCAATGAGTTCATTGAGATTTTGTAAGTGTTGGCTTAGGAAAGGGAGTTCATAGACTTTGCTTTTCGGAAGTGATGATCTCATAAATTGAGTTTTTGATGTAATTTTTCCTATAAAAATTGCAGAGGCATTCAGAAGTCGGGCTCCCTTTGTTCTTTGATTCACTTCTTTTTTGGCAAGCCGTTCAATCAATGTTTGAGATATTTTATCTACAAATAGACTGGTCGAAATGCTTTCTTCTTGAAATTTTGATACCCATTGAATGGAAAAGTTTTGAGCTTTTTTAATCACTTCAAGTGACGACCCTAAATCAAGGCCATTTTCGAAATCTTGAGACGAGAGCACGTTTTTGAAGGGGTGGATGTCTATTTGAAATTGTTTGAGGACTCTTTTAATTTCATATTCGATATGTTTCCCCCGGTTTTCAATTTCTAGTGATTTACTTCTGTTTGTGAGTTCAAGGTTTTCGATTTTAGTCAGCAAAGCCCATACGGACTGCACGGCATCTTTATCCAAGTTTGTCGGTTGAATAGAGGCTTGGGCCTTTATCTCGGAAAGCTCCTGAAGGAAGCGGCGAACCAGTGTTTTATACGTTTCAAACTCTTTTAAAAATTCATCGATCGCTTTTTTAACAGGTACAGAGTTTGCTTTATAGGTTTCCAGGCTCTTGTTTAGGCCGTCTATTTTGACGAGCTGATCATTGATTTTTTTACGAGCTGGGTCACTGCTCAGTTTTTGTTCCAAAAGGTCTTTGATATCTCGGGATAGTTTGCGAATTTTAGCCCCAGCAGCATTGGTTTGCTTCTCAAGCCAAACTTTTGTATAGCCATGCAGAGCTTGAAATCGAAATTCGATATTTGTGCTGCCAATGTCATTGGGTTCCTGATATTTTAAATAGTGATCTTCCAAGGAATCTACTATTTGTTCCCATCTCTTCACATCCAAATTTTCGAAGTCGTTACAGGGTGTGACTACAAAGTAATTTTTTTCGCAGTCTCCGTATTTGCATCTATCGTTGACTTGAGAAATTACTTCATGGATGTGTTCGAAGCAACGGAGAGGGTAGGCATAGCTTATTGGAAAGTAGTCTGAACGCACAGACCCCTTCCTTGCTTCGGTGTAGGTATAGCTGTTTTGTTGAGCGCTCGATATTGTAGTAACAAGTGCAAGAAATAGAATGAGTAATGAAATTGATCTTTTTCTCATATAATTTCCAATTATGGGCGAAAATCTTGAAATTCAATGTGAAAAGAAAAACCGAGGTGTTTCATGGTGTTGACTCTCTGCTAAAGGGCAAGGTGAGTAAGTCTCGATTACGCAGGTCAATTTGCCATGGATTCCCTTGTCTTTCAAGTCCAGCTTGCTTCCTACCAGAAGGAACAAGCTCCAGCGGCACGCATTAGAATGAGTTGCAGGGGAAGATCAAAGGTGATGAATGGATTATTTGTGGATTTTTGACAGATTTGCTTCAATAGTTGTCAATTTGCGCTAAACCTCTTTCAAGGTCTTCTTAAGCTTCATCACAAACTTCATGCAGTCCGCACTTGCTGTGCGAGAATAGCCAAACTTCGTCTCTAAATTTTCAAACGTCGTTTCGGCAAGAGTTCGACTTTCGTCATCCACTTTTTCACCTGCTTCCAATGCGATCATAGTTTTGAAGTTTGTATCAATCACCTTTCTTTTTTCGTTGTAAGAGTGTTCTTTGATTGCTCCTAAATAGTCCTGGAAGAGTTGGCTGACTACGATGTTTTGATGAGGGTTATCAATGCGAAATGCTGCGATGCGACTTAGTAGATTGTTGCGATGTTCACTGATGGAGCCCGTAATGTGCAGGATGCTTTCCACTTCTTCCATGATTTTGGTGGAAGGGGGCACATGTGAATGAGAGCTTTCATCCCAAATTTTTTCATTTTTAATCTGCGCAACGACGTTGGTAATGTAACGATCAAGAAGTAGTCCGTACTCATGTTCTCCAACCATCGACATACTTTGAATGACCTCGTTCTCAAAGGTCCTTGCGAATCTTTCTTGTAGCTTACGATTAAAGTAGTCAAAGTCGTGGTAACGTCCGCGTGGCTCAAACTGTAGAAACTCGTAAACGGAAGTGTCGCGACTAAGGCTCTCGATCTCTTCAAAAATGGCCATAGGTGTGAGATCAGAATAGCGGATGTTATGTGCTGCGCGATGGAGAATAGCCCGTAGTTCGCGAGGAGAAGCCCCAAAGCGCCCTTCATAAATTAGAGTGCCTTGTGATTCAGAAATAATGTCGTCACGAATTTCCCTGAGCAATGCTTGTTCGGGTCGTGAGAATCCAGGAATAGAGGACTGATTTTGATAGATTGCAAGCTTAGCAAAAGGATCCAGACGTGCGAGTACGGATTTGTATTTGGGTTGGTAGCGTTCTGGGTCTGGTTGTTTCAGACGTGTAAGCACACCCCAGGTGGAGAGCATTTCCAAAATATGCGGACACACAGGTTTGGTGGTGCGAATGACTTCAAGATCACGTTTGAAAATCTGCGCTTCCTGTTCAGGAAGTAGAATGTATGGAACTGTAAGAAGCTCAAAGCGGCCTTTGAAGGAACTAAAATCAGGGATGGCTTTGAATGCATCTAGATGCTTGTCGTTGGTTGTCGCTACAAACACTATATCAAGGGCTGCTGTACCTGATGGAAGATTGATGGCGCTTTTTTCAACAGCGCTGATGAGATACTTGAATGTTTCTAAGGGGCGTTTGAGTAGATCTGAGAATTCTAGCATCCCACGATTGGCTTCAACCACCTGGCCGATGTATTGGTGAAAATTGATCGACTGCAGTATGGCAGGTAAGTTGCTATAGTTTCTGTCGAGCGTGACTTGTTTTTCATGTGCATCAACCGACATCTGTGGTTCAACAGTGGAAATGCCTATGCGGTATTGCTTTGAGAAGAAGAAACGTTCGACTTGCACATGCCTAAAGACTTTTTCTAAGTCACCATGGTAGGAGTTGAGTAGGTGCTCAAAAATCTCCTGGTTCTTCTTGGAAAGTCCGTTACCTAAAACAGATTGCGGAAGAGAGACATCCTCTGGACTGCAGTTTTCCTGTTTGGCAATCCAACTTCTTAGCAAATTTTCACGATGCGGCATTGGTATAAGAAAGAGTGGGTTTTCTTTAAATTCAGAGCTGAGTTTTGCTGCTATTTTGCCTTCTTCGAGGAGTGCAAATGATGAGTTTCTTTGCGGGGGGGCTCCATAGTTTTGAAAGCCAATCCCCTTTCCTTCATAGGCTGGATACGCATCTTTGTCGGTAGGGAATATCCAGTTAAAACGGTAGACGGTACCTTCATCGGTTTTGCTGTAGTTTTCCATTGCGTTGGCGATAGTCTCGACAGTCGAAGATTTTGCAGAACCGTTGGGGCCATGAAATAAAGTCAATAAAGAGTTAAAACCATTGCGCGCAAAGTTCTTTAAAATGTAATAAAATTCATTTTGAAACTGTTCTCCCCCGATGATGGGGCCAGAACGTTCGGTTCCGATATTGAACAGTCGAAACCGCATGTCTTGGGAGTGAAAAAGGCTTTGAACGGTTTCTGTGCCAAAGTAGTTGAAGGCATCGAGAATGTACTGTGAAGAGTTGCGGGTGAATTTTCGAGGGTTGCGAGCCATTAGGTCAACATAGTCTTGGAAAGTCATCAATACATTGCGTTTCAAAAAGACGTCTCGAAATTCGAGAGTGATGTCATCGATATACGTGCGGTCATCTGGCATAACGCCCTCACTCGGTTGGAAAAATTCTCTATCCGTTACTCTCCATTATATACCGATCCAAAAACAATAGGTGAACTTCGCCAGCATCTGTGGCGTTTTATTAACCCCCCAAAAAGGAGTATTGTGGAGTGAAGAAGATCTTTATTCTCGATACTAACATTTTGCTCAATGGCCCAAACAGCATCTTCAAATTTGATGACAATGATGTTGTCATCCCGATTTCTGTAATCGAAGAAATCGATCACTTCAAAAAGGATCAGACGGAGAACGGACGAAACGCTCGTGAAGTCTCTCGAATTCTCGATCGACTGCGCAAGAGAGGGACCCTTTCTCAGGGGATTCCGCTTTTTCCGGAGCAAAAGGATTCGGGTAGTCTCTTTGTCTACCTTGGGCAAGATATGGACATACTGCCCGAGCTTTTGGAGAACAGCACCGACAATCACATACTTGCAATTGGTCTTACTCTGCAGAAGAAGTTTAAAGGCAAACGCAAAGTTATCATCATCACGAAGGACTCAAATCTTCGCATTAAGTCGGATGCCTTTGGGATTGAATCTGAAGATTTCGAAGCTGATAAAGTCGACATCTCGCACCTATACACGGGTGTTCGCCAATTGAAAGTAAGCGCAACGGTCATTCACGATCTCTATAAAAAGGGATCACTCAGTGCGGAAGATCTTTCATTTAAAGAACAAGCTGCTGCAAATGAATTTTTCGTGATTGAAAACGAAAATGAACCCAACCAACAGGCGTGTGGAATTTATGATTTTGATTCCAAACGCATTCGAGTGCTGGAGCCAAGAACGGACAATGTTTGGGGCATACATCCACGCAATGTCGAGCAGAAATTTGGCCTTGCAGCTTTGTTAGATGATCGTATCAAATTGGTAACGCTATCGGGGGGAGCAGGGACGGGTAAAACCCTGTTGGCAATTGCAGCTGGCCTGTTGAAGACGACGGATGAGGATGTTTATCAGAAGCTTCTTGTCGCGCGCCCTATTTTTGCAATGGGTAATGACTTGGGTTTTCTGCCTGGGGATTTGGATGAAAAGCTCAATCCTTGGATGCAACCCATTTATGACAGTCTCGACTTTCTGCTTGGCGGAAACATGCCAGTGCGTCAAAAGCGTTTTGGTAAAAGTTATCAGGAGTTGATGAATCAGGGACTTTTGGCCATAGAACCCCTGACGTACATACGTGGACGTTCTCTGCCCAATGCCTTTTTCATTGTGGATGAGTCACAGAATTTGACTCCCCATGAGATCAAAACCATCCTGACTCGAGCAGGCGAAGGTACCAAGATAGTGCTGACGGGGGACCCCTTTCAAATTGACAATCCGTACATTGATTCGACGAATAATGGTCTAACCTATGTTATTGAGCGCTTTAAGCAGTCGAAGCTTGCGGCTCATGTTAACTTCCAGCAAGGCGAGCGAAGTGAGCTGGCGAGTTTGGCGGCGAAGTTGCTTTAAAAAAGTGAGGGTTAAGACCTAGTCCTAACCTCTTCTTTGCTTTCTGCAGGTTTAAACTTAGCTTTCTAGGTAGTAGGCGGGTTTTGTCTATTTTTGCTTGCAGAGCGCTGGCCTCCTACTTTTTTTCGGATTTTAGCCCGGCTAAATGTGCGCTAGCGTCGCAAATCCCCTACAAATCTCTTCGTGGCTCCGCATTCTAAGCTTTAGAATTTCTTAAAAAATATGGAAAAACAATGACTTGTGTGTTTTTTGACCGCGTCGTTTCGAGTCTTGTCAGAGGCTTTGCTGTTAGGGTAGCGGGAGCTTGTCTTTTTTCCCCCACTTCGATATGAATGTTAGGCTAATGATACAACCACGCTAGAGGGGATTTTTTTGGAAGTAATTGGACGTGCAGCGGCTCATCGCTTCAACAAAGTTAGGCTTGTTGGTGAAGGCATAAACGAAATTACCACTATACAAGATGCAGTGAGGCAGGCCGAGGACCTGGGTCTAGATCTGATTCTGGTCAGTGGTGAGGTGACTCCACCCGTCGTGCGCATTGAGGATTTTAAGAAACTTGAATATGAAAAGAAGAAAGCTCGGAAGGCAAATAAGCAGGCCGTAAGCACTCTTAAAGAAGTTCAATTCAAAGTGAATATTTCCGAACACGACTTGATGACTAAGCTAGATAAAATCAGCAAGTTTCTTGACCGAGGAGACAAAGTAAAGATCTCGGTTAAACTCAAGGGTCGCGAACGTGAAAACCCAGAACGAGCCTTCGAGCTCCTGCAAAAGGTATCGACGTCAGTCGAGTGCAAAGTGAATTTGATCCCAGGACCGATTGCAATTTCAATCCTAGAGCCCATCAAGAAAACAGCAAAAAAGTAATGACCGAGTAAAGTGGAGTCTTATCTTTTCTGTAAGCTTTCTTGCTGGGGGTTTCAAATTTCTCGCCCCCCTCTACATTGACGTACCAAAAAATTTAGCTTCTAATAAATACTGAGGTCTAAATCGTTAATTTCACAATGCGCATTCGAAATGAAGAGCGTGCTGTGGATCTGCGCGTTTGATGTGATGCAGAAACATTGTGAAATTAACGATTTAGACTTTGATAGCGAAAATCAAAGCAATTGGAGAAGCTTCATGAAAAGAATAGCTGAAAACCGATATCCACATTCAGCAACCCTTTTTAAATTCTGCAAAGAAGCTCTATCTATTCGCTATGACGGTAATGTCAAAGTTATTGACCAAGATGTTGGTGCCATTCTTGGTTATGATCCTGCAGATTGTAGCCATTGGAAAAAGGGGAAGAAAAATATTCGCTCCTTGAGCACATTAAAGAATCTTGCAGAGCATCTACAAATCGATGAGCATCTTTTGATTGAGATTGCATCTGGGAAAGTCGACCTTGAAGAGGCTGTTTTTGAATTCAAGGGATATGGAAGTTTTGGCTTACAAGGTCAAAACCTTGATCTTTACAAAAAGTCTTTTTTTAAAAATCCGGAACGTTGGCAAAGAGATGGGCGTACCCAATCTTTTGAGGAAATATTTGATCTCAATCGTGATGCGATACTGCGTCTGACGGAGCGAGTTTTACGGGAGGGCTTCTTTACGGAAGCGCCACTCTATATTCCAGAGCTCGTACATCTCGTCAAAAATCTCGAAATTATTCATGATGCGGATCTGCCGCAAAATTTGAGCATCAACTATGCAACAGAGGGTGGTGAGCTGCGTCTCAGTATTCGTTATCGCAACTCAGAGATTCGTCCCTATGTACGATTCCTAATTGCCAAAGAATTTTTTGTTTTTTTAAGTAAAAGCAAAAATGACATGGCTCGTGACTTTTTCAATTCCCCTGACGAACTGTTAGACATCCAAGGCAATATTTTTGCAGGCCTTCTATTGGTCTCTCCTGGTCAATTGCGTAAGGAAGTCGAACGTCTAGATTCTTCCCTTGATATTATTAATCAACTTGCCCGTACTTTTTGGGTTTCCAAGGCACTGATGAATAAGCGCCTTGCGGACTACATTGATCACCTTAGCTAATGAGTCGAAAGCGGTTCTAGGCATTTTTTAGCTCCCTCAATACCTTAATTCCTCAAGCCATCGCTCCGATAAGAGTTCGAATATGAAACTCGCACTTAGGAGCGGAAGGTGGCAAAGGAATTTCATCTTAAAAGCGGAGCCCTTTATCTTGTAGCTGAAAGTGCAGCTGGTATTTACAATTCCACGCAGCTCTCAGTTCTAGCAAAGCTCTGCGACGATAAAGCGATCGTTGCTAAATTAACTGAAGATCAGCGTATAGGACTTGTGGTTCCAGAAAATGAGCTTGCTGAAGTATCAAAGACTTTGATGGAAGCTGGGATCGGACTTCGTCATTATCAGGACGGTCTTCACCAACCAACCTCGTGTATCGGAGCTCTCTGCTCTTTTCACAACCAAGATGCTTTGGGGAGTGCGGTCAAATTATCGGAAGCTCTTGCGAAGATCGAGCTTACAAACCCTCTTAAAATTGGCATCAATGGGTGTCCCAAAAATTGTGTTCCAACACATACCTTGGATGTTTCTATCATTGGTGACGAAAAGGGCTATAAGCTCTATATCGGTGGACGTAATCGACAACTGCCCGATCTAGCTAGTTTTGTTGCAGAAGACATTCCTGCAGATGCCTTGGTCGCTGAGCTTCTAAAGATTATCGAATTTTATAAACAAAATGCAACTGAAGGTGAGAGTCTGGGTGAGTTGATCGAACGTTTGGGCCTTTCTCCTTTTCAGGAATTGCTAAAACCATATAGCCAAGAAAGTCTTGCTTCTGTTTTTGATAGTCCTATTGCAGATGAAGAAAATATTAGCGCAGAGCTGTCAGAGATAGCTCCATCCGTAGATGAAATAAAGGTTCCTGAACAAGAATCAGACATACCTCCTCCTGTAGAGGAGCTTGTCACTGAGCCCACTCAAACAGAAGCAACAGCTGATGAACTTATCGGTGAAATGCCCCAAGCAGAAGCGTTGGTTGAAGATGCTGCCAGTGACGCTCCTCAGGCACTCGCCTTGGATGAGGAAGTCGTTGCTGAGGAACCCCAAGCAGCAGAAGTCTTAGTTGAGGCGGCTGCAGTGGAATCTCCTCAAGCAGAAGCCTTGGTTGAGGATGAGGATGTGGTCACCGAGCAGCCTCCAGCAGAGGTCGATGTTGCTCCTAGCCAAGATCTAGCATCTGCAACTGAAGAAAGCTCTGCTCAATCTACTGAGAATTTAGATGAGTTCATCGTTGATGAAGAGGTAGTTGAGACGCTCCCCTCACCGGCTCATATCGATTCTTCTTTGAGCAGTGTTGGGACAGCTGCAGATACGTGGGAATTCAAGAGTTTTAGACTCGATGGAAAAATGGGGGCTTTGCTCAATTTTAGTAACGGAGCAAGTATTCTTCTTAAGATGGATGAGCATGCTCCATCAGGTGATAAATCTTGGACTCTTGGATCACAAACATTTCACATTCATTGGACACCCCATACTATGACTGTGGAGTGTGCTGAGCTGACCCTCAATCTTCCTCGTCACTAGGGAAATCAACTTTTCTTGTCTGGTCCATGTTTTTTGACCACATTTCCATGTGTGGTTACGGAAAGCATGAGGTCTGCATTTTCAACAAAAAATGGGCCGAGGTTGCCGTAGCGTTCATGAAACTGGTAGGCCCAATACAGTTGCCGTCGCGGATGTTGGTGGTAGACTATTACTTTCAAGACAGCTGTTTCGTCCTCAGATAACTTGTATTCATTTGATCGAGCTAGCCACTCCCTGGCTAAATGACGCAATTTATCGTCCAGCTGCTGGTGCTTCTTGCGGGCGTCGACGAGGTCGACCTGTTGGGTTTCGCTTTCCAAAGTCTCCTGGTAGTGGGGCCAAGATCCTGCAAGTAGCTTTAAGCTGCGTATGCGTTTGCCAAAATGCCTGAGTACCATTTCGAGTTGTTCGATCGGATGTGTTTCTACCAAGAGTCGTGCGGATTCTTCTTCGTTTGCGAGTTCGGCAGAGCTAAGGCTGCGACCCTGAGCGTACTCATTAAGAACTTTTTCCCAAGCTGGGCGAATGTGAGGTTTGTCACGCACATCTTCGTGCTTTGAATTTTGTTTTTGCGATATAAATGGAAAAACGATGGCATCATGAGCTGTTAGATTTTTTCTGCGGCCGATGTCCCAGTGCTTGGTGTCAAATTCAAAGCGTATACGAAGCGAAGTGGATGATATCCCTTCAGCATGATGTAAGCGTACCATCTGTCGGTCGACAAGAGTGAGGAGTGCGTCTGTGAGCTCTCCTTCTTCAAAACCAACTAGCGAACCTAGTTCTGCATAGGTTGTGATGATTTCATCCATGCCTGAAGCTGAGCAGTTTAGGAGATAAAGAATAATCGAGTACTGGCATGAGTTGAGACCCGACAGAGCTAGAACCTTAAACCCTGCGTCTTTCATAAAGCGATTGAGATTCATCTTTAGGACCTTTCATGATTTTCTAGTCCGAAGCCTTGAAATTAGCAAGCAGCTGACCAGCTTCGACCTGTTCGCCCTCCCTAACACGAATCTCACTGACGACGCCTGCGTGACTCGCTGCAATGATGAACTCCATTTTCATCGAGTCCAATACAAATAGGGTTTGTTCTGCTTGCACATTTTCTTGGGCTTTCACCAATATTTTTAATATGCGACCAGGTACTGGGGAGACAACGTTGTTCTGTTTACGAGTTGTCCCACTTTTTTGGTGAACCGTGCTTTTCTCTGATGCTTTGGCAAAGACATGGGGGCCAATCTGAACATAGTAATGATCCCCGGAACTGCTATGACCTGACGCGTAGTGAAAGGACCTTGTATATATTCCATCTTTGCGAAAGGCTTTGCCATAAATGACCTGAGTATTGCTTGCAAAGCTTCGAGAAAGTTCGTAGCAGATTCCGATCTGAGCAGATTCTCCGCCTTTTGGAGCAGCTCCTTGTGAAAAAATAGAAAGTGTCTTGGCATCGATTCCTGTCATGTCTCCATCATGTCTTTGGCCAAGTCGACCTCGATGATTTTCTAACACTTGTAAGAGCGGAGAAGCTTGTTTCTCAGCTAGCTCTCGACCTTGCAATAAATTATTAGCGAGTGCCTGCTTATGCGTCTGAAGATAGTGGGTGTCGACAGGGCCAGCTAGAAATGTTTGGTCGCTCATGATGCCATGCAGAAAGCTAAGATTGGTAATTGGGCCAGCAAAGATAGTGTCTTCAAGTGCTGATCGCATGTGGGAGAGGCTGAGTTCGCGAGTTTGCCCAATAGCAATTAATTTTGAAACCATAGGATCAAATTTTGTACTGACTTCATCGACCGTATCGAGTCCAATTTCCCACCGTAAACTCGGTCCTCTTGCGGGTAAAAAAGCAAAGACTTTGCCCGGAGATGGAAAGAAGTTTTGTTGAGGGTCTTCTGCATAGACTCGTACTTCGATTGCGTGACCTCGAGGTTTGAGATGTTGGAAATCTGTAGGAAGTTTTTCGCCGCGGGCAACACGAATTTGCCATTCGACCAGATCCACTCCAAACACGCATTCCGTTACAGGGTGTTCGACCTGAAGACGTGTGTTCATTTCTAAAAAGAAAAAGTCCTGTTGCTCAGCTTTTTGTGATTTTGGGGACCAGTCCAACAAAAATTCAATAGTTCCACAGGAGCTGTATTCTACATTTCGCGAAAGAGTGAGGGCACAATTATACAAGGCCTGACGTGTCTTTTCGCTAAGGCCCAAAGCAGGAGCTTCTTCGATTATTTTTTGGTAGCGTCTCTGTACTGAGCAATCGCGATCACCTACGCAAACGATATTAGCATGTAGGTCACCAAGTATTTGAACCTCGATGTGACGAGATTGAGATAGGTAGCGTTCTAAGAGTAGAGTTCCATCTCCAAATGCATTTTTTGCTTCAGAAAAAGCATGCTGTGCTTTGTCCCACAGTTCATCAGCCTTTTCGACGACCCGCATCCCTTTGCCACCGCCACCTTTTGCTGCTTTGAGAAGAATGGGGTAAGCAACTTTCTCCGCAAGCTTGAGCAGTTCTTTCTCTTTCATATCAGGAGGGATACTTAGGCCCTGAATGCAGGGTACGCCTAACCCAATTGCGAGTTCGCGGGCCTGAGACTTGTGAGCCATTGCTGTCATTGCAGAAGGTTTGGGACCCAACCACAGAAGCTTGGCGTCGAGCACACGTTGCGCGAAGCGTTCATTCTCCGACAAAAAACCGTAGCCTGGATGCACAGCATCTGCTCCAGCATCGAGAGCATATTTCACCATTTTTTCGACATCGAGGTAGAGCGCAACGGTTTCGCTTTCTACTGAGATGAAATGATCGATGCATCCGACTAAGTATTCTGGTGGTGTCTCTCTATCCGTCAGGCAGGCGGTTTCTATGCCCATGCGCTTGGCTGTTAAAGCGACGCGTCGACAAATCTCACCTCTATTAGCGATAAATATTTTGCGAATGGTATTTGGCAAATTCGTCATGGAAGCATCCAATTCTCAGGTAGTCTTTGCACCCAATGGGGCTTCTCTTGTTTGAGAAAGGCACTCAAACCCCGTTGTCCTTCTTCGCTGGTTCTGGTTCTTGCAATAGTCTGCACACAAAGCTGTCGTGCTTTATCCCAGTTTGTGGGATCTGGTCCTAGTCGATCATGCAGCTCTTTGAAGGCAGATTGTGCTCCTGGAGCTCCATCTAGCAACGCTTGAATGGTGTCGCGAGTAGCTTTGGAAAAAGCTTGGGGGGAACTCAGCTTAGATACAAGGCCGATGCGATGGGCTTCGCGTGCATCAAAACTCTCACCCGTCAGTCCAAAACGACGCAAGGCAGATGGAGCCATCTTCTGCATCAAATAAGGAAGTATCATTGCTGGCAAAAGACCCACACGAACCTCACGCAGGCTAAAATGTGCATCTTCAGAAACCAAAACTAAGTCGCAACATGCAAGCAAGCCAAGGGCTCCACCTGCAGCGTGACCTTGGACAAGAGCGAGGCTTGGAGTTTTTAGATTGCGTAGACGCTCCAAAAGGCTACCGAGTTGTTCCGCATCTTTTACATTTTCGTCGTAGGAAAGTTCAGCAGAGCGACGCATCCAATTGAGGTCTGCTCCTGCACAGAAATTTTTTCCCCGACTCCCTAAGATGAGCAAGCGACAATGTTTGCGATTCTCAACAGCATGCATGGCATCGTGCAAGCCCTGAATCATGTCTTCATTTAGGGCGTTGGCTTTTTCAGGTCTGTTGAGGGTGACCCAAGCTATTTCCCACTCGCGTTCAGCCTCAATTTTTTGAAATTCATAAATGATGCAATCACTCATCGCCGCGTGCCTTTATTTGCAGAAGCGCTCTTGTAAACATTTGGAGGAAGAGCCACATGCTGACGTAAAAACGCCTGGGACATTGTTTTGCCTTGAGCGTCAGCGCGAAGTGAACGACTTCCTCCTCCACCCAAACTTTCTTCGAGCAGAAAATTAAGACCCATCAAACCATCTAGTGCAAAACGAGTGACTCGACCATGACAGAGCTCTTGAAAGAGGTTTTTGATGCTTTGTGCCGTGACGTGTTCTTTAATGAAGGAGTATGCTTCAGGGCTACGTGCAAGAATTCCAATGTTTACGGTGTCTCCCTTATCTCCACTGCGAGCGAGGCAAATATCGTAGAACGTGTTCGTTTCGTTCTTGCCATGACTCCATGCTGTGAGAGCGGAAATGCTATCCGTGCTTGCCTCTTTAGCTTCTTGGTCAGCATGAGATTGTGGTGTGAATGAGCCACTAATAATGTCGGAGAGTACCTGTTCTGTTTCTTTGAGGTTGTCAGCAAGCGCAATGCGAGGGTGAACAAGATTTTTTGGCATCAAGGCTGGCCAGTAACTGACTACGGAATGCGTTTTTCCGACCCCATCACTCAGTACCGTGACCCCTGGAGGGCCGCTGAGAATGAGCGCCGAAATCATTTTGCGAAATACTTTGAGCTCATTCTCGGTGCTAGCTCGTACGCTGAGACGTAGTAATACTTCAACACCTTCTGTTTGGTGACTTAGTGAACGATGACAGGAGTTCCATCCAATATATTCGCTGCTGGTTTCAATGAAGGATTGAGCCTTAAAACGCGCCCAAAAAATTTTACTGAAGGTTTCCGCTTTTTTGCGAGCATCGGGACCGGAGATGAGAATGTTTCCGCTACATTTAAAGCCGTCACTATAAGCCATGGATACTTTGTAGAGAGTGGTGGGCTCATAACCTTTGATCCCGCTGACAAGCACGCGATTTGGAGCTTCTTGGTGAAGTTTTACCGTTGTAAAATCTGCAACTACATCGGGGGTGATATAGCAGTGCGGGTCTCCCATTTCATAGACCAATTGCTCTCGAACTGTATCGACACTGACGAGTCCACCGGTTTTCTCATGTTTTGTGATGATAAAGGTTCCATCAGAATTCATTTCCACAAAGGGGAAACCAATCTCATCGTAGCTGGGGACTTTTTGCCAGTCCGAAAAATTACCACCGCTGACCTGTGATCCGCATTCGATCAAGTGGCCAGCAATGATTCCGCTAGCGAGTTTGTCCCAATCGCGTAGTGACCAGTTGAACTCATAGATCATCGGAGCCAAAGTAATTCCAGTATCTGTAACTCGCCCCGTTATAATGATGTCGGGTTCCCAACGACGAAGCGCTTCGACAACTGGCAATGCTCCAAAGTAGACATTTGCGGCTTCGATACGTTTTCGTACTCCAGCGAATTCCTCGTGGGTCTCCATATTTGCGAAGCTGACTCCCTCGCGTTCTAGTGAAGGCAGACTTGCTAAGATGTTATCGCCATAGACAACAGCAATTTTAGGTTCAAGCCCAAGGCCTTTAGCCATGGATTGGATTGCAAGTGCGCATGCTTGTGGATTGATTCCACCCGCATTGGTGATGAGTCGGGTTTTTTGAGAGAGGAGTTGGGGCAGCACGTCTTTGAGCATAGTGACGATGTCGTAAGCGTAGCCTTTGTTGGGGTCTTGTGCATACTGCTTCTGCATGATGGACATTGTGATCTCAGCAAGAAAGTCGATGCTGATATAGTCGAGGTGTCCTTTCTCGACCTGTCTTTTCAAAGCAAAGGGATCATCTCCCCAAAATCCACCTGCGTTTCCGATTCTCAGTCGCTTAGAACTCTTCATCCTTAAGTCCTTTCGAAGTCGTTAGCCTCAGAGCTCACTGTGTCGAAGCTGTCACCCCGTCCGTAAGATCTGTCACCCCGTCCGTAAGATCCGTCACCCCGTTCGTAAGATCCGTCACCCCGTTCGTAAGATCCGTCATATATGGACCCACCTGGGAGTCAAGCAAAAGAATAGCGATTGACCTATGATTCTGTCGTAGGTCTAGGGCACCATTCTTCTGCCTAAC
>CAZWOL010000034.1:14400-32570 GCA_964635325.1 uncultured Pseudobdellovibrionaceae bacterium | reverse complement strand
ATCGAAAAGTGCGGCGTATACGATTGTCACAACAGGGTTATCAGCCACCTGATTATTAAAAGGTTCGACGCTCTTATTCACCGAGAGAGAGCTCGTACAAGCTACAAAAATCGGAAAGAATAATGCCATGATAAATAGATTCTTAATCATAGCAACATAGTCCCATTTAGTTTTGAGTGCGCATACGCTCTGGAAATATCTGCATTTTCCCAAGGTTGATTTACCAGCAGAGCTACCCTCGACTTATAACTTATATGCTACTTGGAACTTTACAAATCCATCACTTCGAAGTGATCTTGCAACGATAGCTAAGAGGGTTCATGTCATGGACCACAACTTCAAAGCGGTGGCCAACTGTTTTCTTGCTTCCGATGGCCCTCAGTTGCGTAGCTGGAAAATCTAAGCAGATCCGATATTGTTGAGCAGAGTTTACACTATCCTCAAAACCAAATTGAATCATATTATGTTCATCAGCGGTTTGAAGAAGAGTATCTAAGTGTTGTTTTGATATATGGTAGATGCGTTTTTTGCCAAAAAGAACGAAATCTTCGTCATTCATATTCATACAAACAATCGGTCCAACTACATTTGAAAAGCTACATACTCGCACTTTTAGACGAGGTTTCTGCTCTTTAATTTTATTTTCGATAGAAAATGTTAACCCTTCTTCATTTTCAAACCAAGTTTTCTTCTCACTAAATTTATTGAGAATAGTTTCGATAGTGCCTTTGCTTTTCTCTTCTGCAACCATCGTAGCCCCTTGCTCACGATAAATGCGACATGCGTAAGATACAGCATGAGATCCGGTTATATCGATATAGAAGTGTCTCTGCGGAGTTGCGGCATCGATCACAGTATAGGGATGTTCTTTACATGCCCAAAACTTTGCAGTTTTGTTATGGCTATCCCGAAAACGAAACTGAATTGCACGATCTTCTGTCTTATCTAAAATCGTTTTGAGGTCTGCCTGGCTAATTTCAAATGTTGCTGTTTGATAGTAAGCAATGGGTTCTTTGGCTTTTTTGGATACACAAACCTGCGAAGGTTTAGCTTTTTCATAAGCGCATACTTCGATTTCGAGCATCGCGTTTTTATTCAGTCGATTGCGAACTTCGAAGTGTAGACCTTGGTCAGAAGCAGAGGCTAGCAATACCTGCGAAGTTGCACTGACGGCAAATACAGTAGCAAGCAAATACCCAAGGGAAAAGATTCTTCCAATGATCGTCATGACGTTTTTCCTTTGTTAGAGCAACTTTCAAAAAGATGGGGCCAAAGGCCCCCACTACTACAAATAGCAAATAATTCGAGATAATTATTTTTTTTTCGACAAAAAGATACGGCGATTGCATCTCACGCAGAGAACCACCAAAAAAACCTAGCAGAATAGGATGTTATAAAATGGACTCCAGATCGATCATTCGGTGGAATGCGTATGTTTTTTGCCATGATGATGCCCAGGCAATGGATCGTGATGAGGCGGAGCATTGCGTTCAATGATAATAACACGCTCCGTTGGTGTTTCTGGAAAACGAATTGGTTCGTATACCGGATAGGGTTCGGACTTAAAAATATAGGCCTTAGGTCCATTGCAGGCCAGTGTAATATCCAAACTTGTCGGTGGGCCAACTGCAATCATCACTGGCTGTTCAAAAGCGCAATTGGCACCAAGCACTTTTAAGTTATATTGGCGATCTGGTACATTCTCAAGAAGATAACTACCATTAGGTGCGCTTAAAGAAGAGAAGAGCAGGTAACCATCCATTGAATAAAGATTCACCGACAGTCCATTCATCGCAAATCCTTGTCGATCTCGCACAGCTCCTTGCAAGCCTCCAGCCTGAACATCCACAGCATGCGCTAAATAAGCAACTGAACATACGATATAGATGGCTTTGCGAAATTGGAGGCCTATCATCAATACCCCTTTCTATTTACTTCTTCGATATATCGGGATTAGCCATAGATCTATTGAGGTTTTTTGGTATTAAGCTAATTCTGTGGGGTTATTTCGATAGTTTTTCCTGGATCTAGGACATCATTTTTGACATCCTCCCGCCACTAGAAAAAATGGAACCGCTACGCAATTCTCAATTTTCTGGTGGTGGGGGATTCCTGGGGCACTTCAGCAGCACCCAGCATTTGATGCCCCAAATGGAGAATGTTAATTGCAGCATTCACGTCACGATCATGAATCGCTCCGCAGTCGCTGCAAACCTACTCTCTTATCCCTAGTCCCTTGCCCCCCCTTCGGGGCACTGTCCGGGATCACTCCACAACAGTTACAAGTTCGGGTTGTGTTGCGTTCGTTCACAACACATACAACACCATATCGCCTTTTGGCTTTTGTCCCATCCGAACAAGGGTGACACAAAAGAGGGATTCTGTTGCGAGTTAAGTCTCCAATGTAACCGCTTCTTGCTCAACCGCTAGAGCTTTCTCAAGAGCCGTCTTTAGAAGCTTTAGCAAATGAACCCTTGTCATCGGCTTTGGCAAAAAGAAATCGGCCCCCGCGATATGAGCTCTGTCCTGATATTCACTCAAACCGCGGTTCGAATGCACACAGATAAATCCTTCCATCTGCTTTTCCTTACGAAACAGCTGTACTAAATCAAACCCGTCTAGGTAAGTATCTGCTAGGTCAACATCAATAATCGCCAGGTCACAAGAATGGACAGGAACTTGAAAGCTATCTTTTACTGTAGTGATGGTCGTAATATCTATATATTCTCTGAGTTGTGCGGATTCCAAAATATACCTGCCCACCAGACTTGAATATAAATCCTCATCATCTACAAGTAAAAGAGAAAAATTTCGATCCTTAAATTCCCGAAAACTTTGCAGTGGAATATCGAACTCAACCAGGAATTCTCGAGAGGTCTCTTGGAGAACAGTTTTATCCTCATCATGGCTATCCTTAAAGATAGCGGCATTAAAATTAGCACTGCTATCAGGAAAAATAGCATTTGAATTGTCTTCAAATTCATCGGAAGCAAGTCTGCAGAAAAATTCAGTTCCAACATTGGAATCAGAACGGCACCAAATTTCTCCACTATGAGCTTCAATAATTTTCCGGCAAATAGCTAAGCCCAGACCTACGCCGCCTGCCTTTTTCTTAGTGAAGAATGGTTCAAAAACATTAGGTAAATCCTTGGCATTTATAAGGCGGCCATTGTTCCCTATGCAGACTTCTACATAGCACTGTTCCGCGATTAGCGAATCTTTACTTCTAATCCAGAGCTTACCTCTCCCATCGAGGGCATCTACTGCGTTTGCTATAATATTCTCGATAACTCTAAGAATCTTTTCTTTATCTCCTCTGATGCAATTCGTGTGGTGAAAATCAAACATTAACTGAATGCGACTCGAACTATTAAAATGAAAAACAGAAGTCAGAGCGTCTTTGACAGTGGATTTCAAGCTAACAGAGGTCAATTTCAGTTGAATTTCCCTTCCGGCTTCCAATATATTTTCGACAAGACTATCCACTCGCATTGCCGAGGACTCGATAAGAGGTATATATTTCGCAACCAACTGGCGTAGTTTGCTATCATCTTCGGTTACATGGAGTAGATCAAGGAGACTCGTCAACGACGAGAAAGGCTTTTTGATATCGTGTGCAATCATTTGAGTTGTCTTTGCAATTGCAACTAAATTAGATTGTCTTTCGATTTCTGCACAATAGGCCTCAAAAGCTTCCCTTAAAAGCAAAATTTCGTTGCCGTTGCGGATAGTCAGAGTCAAATTTGCTTTTCCTTTGACCTCTTCAGTTAGCTTCTGAATAGGATTGAAGAATTTGGCACGAACGAGATAACCACCAAGCCCTAGGGAAAATAGAAGAACGATGGACATAATTAAAAGCAGAAACAAAAAGCCATTACTATTATGGACGACATTTTTTAATTTGATTTGAATCTTGTCAGTGTGCAAAGCATCAATAGATAGAATTCCAGCTAAAGAAGGAACTTGCTTTATTAGGTCTTCAATTTTGAAGGTTACGATTACGTAGCCAAAAAAATCGGATCTACTTTGCTCCATGTATTGGTCATCATAAAAGATCTTGCTCATGAGAGCAATGACGTCACTTCCTATAGAAAATCCAGGTTTCTTATCAAAGCTATGTTTGAATTCAAGACCATAACTGAATAGCAAGTATCCGTCTCTATCATAAACCTGCCAACCTGAAATTTCTGGTGTTTGACGGTTAAGGTTTAAAACTCGTGCGTAGAGTAGGCTACTAAGATAGGTTCTCGTATCCTCAGCGGCATGAAGGAAATCGGCTAACTCTCTGCTTTGCAGTAGATTCGTGCATGTAGCTTCAACTTTAGCGAGAATTCGGAGTACAGCAGCCTTATTATCTGAGATACGCATCTGCTCCAGAGTTTGTAGATTTTTTTCATTAGAATCCATCCATGATGTAACAAAATAACCGCATAGAAAAATAGGTATAAAGACCGAGCAGACTAAGTAGATAATAAAATGTTTTTTTAAACTACTGCCCATATCGACGTTTATGCCACCATTCGTTTACTAATTTCAATTGCTGACCTCGCATCATTCTCGTTTCTACATAATTGCCAGAGGACAATTTTTGCAAACTCTCGGAGTAGATTTTTTTAAATCGAGGATGAAGATAAGCATGTACTGGATCAACGTAAGGAGAAAAATATTGATTATACTTAATATTAACTTCGGTATGTTCTTCAGAGGTTAATTTCAGAACAAAGTCTTTAAGATATGAGAATCTCCTTTTTTCTTTGCTAACAATACATACAAGATCATATCCAACTTGAAGATTCTGCAACGGCAGAGCAAAACTGAGATTATCCTTTGATAAGAGGTGCTGATTAGCGATACCATGCCAGGTAAATATAGCTATTTTTTCAAACGGAAAAAACCTTGGAATATCTATGATAAACCTCACATTTTTCCAAAGAGGCGCCGGGTAGATATCAAGATCTTGGATCTTCCTGTTATGATCTCCCATAATCCGGTAGGCAACCTCTATCGGGTCATCAACAATCCCCACATAGACTTTGCTATCCTTTGCTAAATTCAATAGTGAATCTATTGATCTTGGAGCAGTTGGTAGCACTTTTGCATCATACAGATATCCTGATACTAGCCAAAAGAATGGTGTGCAGTTCTTCTTAACATCCTTAAAAACTGTCAAGTAAGATCTACTATTTGACTCAAACAACCCAGGAGTAATTATTTTCTGATCGTAAAGAAGATTGTAGATTACATTAGAGACTATAGCGACTTCAAACTTTTCTTCATTGCGAACAAGACGTGATACAGCCATATCATTGGTGAGATAGGTGGTGATATCTAGATCAAAATCATTTTTGGCTTTCAATTTTTGCACAACTTCGGGAGCAACATATTCCTGCCAGGCTAAGATTTTTATTGGTTTTTGCTTTTCACTAGTTTTTGCAAAACAGAGTGATACTGAAAGAAATGCGATTACGAAAATAAAAAAATGGAGTAGTTTCATCACAACGCTTTCAAACCCTTTAAGACAACCTTTCCAGCGGGAAGATCGCACATCGCGCACCACCCCATAACTTTACGAGTTCCGAAATATCAAATTTATGGACTTTATATCCCAAGCTCTCTAATATTTTGTTTGTCTTTGGGGTCATTCTATTCGAAATAACTTCCGCTTCGTTGATCCAAAAAATATTTGATGCCAAATGAATATCAGCTTCCTTGGTATCAAGAAAGATTAGTTTATTGAAAATTGCCTCGAGAATCTTCAAATCGTCAGGATAGATAAGATGTTTTGCTACAAGCGCTTCGCCATTAGGCAGTGGCGACAAGCAGCAATCAAGGTGAAGCGCCTTGTGTTTTATTTTGTGTATCGTTTGAAAGCTGCTTGATTCTAATTCGATTTCTAATCTTGAATAGCCAAGGTCATTAGTTGTTTGGCCTGTTCCTATAAGAATAGAGCTTGGAGACAGAATCACAATGTCACCACCCTCGATGATCACGCTTTTTCCGCGAAGATCAATGGCATTTTCCTTGGGAAGGACATTTTCCATCCCTTTGATTTCATCGACCCTATAGCTGTCCCGAAGAGAACTTATGTAGAAACTATTTCCGATAACAAAACCAGGATCGCGTGTAAATACCTGCGCAACTGCGTTGTCGATTGTTTTCGCCAAGACAACTTCAATTCCTCGTTTTTTGAGAAAATTATGCAGACTGGCTACCTGGGCAACTAGCTTTTGCTTTGTAACTGGGGCGCTTTCAGGGTGCTTTTTAAAATCCTCTTTTGAGACTAATCTCTCCCAATCTTCCCAAGAAATATCAATCCCATTTTCACCTGTATGAACAATGCACTTTCTAAGCTGACTGAATTCATCAAACACACTAAACATACGAGCCCCCTTTGAAACTTAAGGCAATGTACTTCATGTTAGTGAAGTCCTGATCTTTTCCACTACATTATGAATTTTTCTTCGCATCGTTCTTCCGTCTTTCTTAAAAAAAAGATCGAATCCTGCTTTCGTATAAGCCTCTTTGGGGATATCAACGCATGAACACAGCACCACCATCTGCTCTTCTTTGAAGAAATCTTTAATAGACCAACCGAAACTAACTGCTAGCGTATCCACTCCATCCATGTCGAAAAATCGATCTACTATGAAAAGATCAACTTTTGATGTTTTTAAATTATTCTCGAAAGTTTTTGCAAAGTGATCAAGACGTGAGAAGGCGAAAACATTGCAATTCAAAGACTCAAGAATATCACGGAATAGAGCTGTAAAAAAATCTTCGTCTTCAAGAAGACAAACATTCAACTTAGGTTTACTTAACGCCATTTGTGTCACCTCTCCTCAGGCGCAATATCATCGCGATGATAAGCTTTCTATCACCAGCCTCTAAACCAGACAGCATTAAAGATATTTCAAGTGTTTCTTCAAGTGATGAGATATCAGATAGATTGGCTAAATATTCGTGAATAAATCTCTTACGAATTTTGGAAGGCAACCTGCTAAACGATTCAAGCAAAGTACTCTCCCACGTATAAAGACTTCTTCTCTTCTTTGAATTATAGCTATCCTGCCTCAGATATTTTATGAAGTCTGTGACATCTAAATTGTCGAGATCTGCAAGTTTTTGTAGGGTTTCAATGGAATTAACGATAGAACCAGGAGTCTTCCCTTCCATATACTTAATTTGCGCCTCTGAATAGCCAGTTTGCTTTGCGCACTGATATTGAGATAAGCCCCTCCTTGCACGGTAGGAACTTAGGTAATGAGCTACTCTCTCTTGAAGAAATTCTCTTTTGGATTGGGAAGACGCAGAACTCATATTTGTACCTAAACGATGGAATCCTAACTGGCCAGTGTATTTATAAGTCGAGGCGATAGCATCTGGCAGATTGCAATATGCAGCTCTCTTAAATAAAGGACAATAGAAATAAAAAAATGGTCCCTCAGAGAAGGCGGCATTTATCTAAGCTTCTGATGTTATTAATGACTTTTAGTCTAAAAATTAGACCATCGAGCTTGTTGACATAATCGTTCCAAAGGAGTTTAAAGACTCTGTCAGCACGCCACGATCGCACACCAAGTTGATAGACGATGGAGGTTGTTTTTTAGATTTTAATTTACCATCAATGGAGTTGTATGTGTTAATTAAAGGGGTTTTAGTAAGTCTTTCTTTTCTTTCTTTTTCTGTCAATGCGTCATTTACATATGACAATTGTAACAATATTCTTCGTGAAGGAGTGAGAGATGATCTTGCCTCGAATAATTCGAAGAAACACCAATTAGTTAAGCATCAACAGTTCTGTTCAATTGCCAAAGAATACAAACTTTCCGATTCAAACTTCGATTCATTTGCAAGAGACTATGCTAAGAAGACATCAAGCAAAATTAGCAATGCTGGCGGCAGCGCTGGGGTCAGCTATGGCCTTTTTGGTGCTGATGCCGATTACGGTCAAAGCAGTCAAAGCGGAACGAGCAGTGAAGATGATCGCATCAATTCTTTGAAAAAGAAGAAGCTGGAAATATTAGACTACTTTCAGAGCAACTGTGGATCATCGGCCTATCAGGAAATGCTAGAGGAAGAAGCTCATCTTACAACCCGCATTGTCAATAAGGATATAGTCGAGGCATGGGCAAAATGCATGATAAACAGAAACAGCGGAACTTTCGCTTATCCAATCCTTGAAGATGAAGACATGTACCAGTTTGGTGTTCACGTCATGTATCAAGATGTTGGTACGAGACATCTAAAGTCTGTAAAAGTTCGTTGGGTTGGTGACAACTTATCCGTTTTAACCGCCCCGGATAACATCCACAAATTAAATTCTGGCCATGAAACTGGGGAATTGCTTGATGAAGGTGAGGTTATCTACAGCGGTGGAGACCATATTATCGATATGGTCAGGACGGATAATACCAAGAATGACAAAATTCGAATTTCAACAGTAACAGGTGATGGTGTGAAACGAGATTTTTCTTTCACCTTGCCAAAGTTTAAAGAAATTCAAATTGACAGTCCTTCTCCTCTACCTATGCCTACAGTAAATCCTAACAGCAAATGCGCTCGACATCAGGCTCGGGCACTCACTTTTGGGTATATTACTGAAGAACAATATAGGACTTACGTACTGGCTGATCTAGCTCCCATCCCTGCTGTAGAAGATTGGAGCCTTGTCGCCGCAGTACCGTGTGCATCCTTTACTCATTAGCTAAATTTTTAATTTAAATATCAAGTAGATAACCAATTTGTAAGGAGTTTTTATGAAATTGTATCGTCAAACATTCGCAACTTTAGTACTCGTTCTGAGCGTCCTCGGTTCCTCAACAAGCTTTGCAGAAAAGTTCGATGCGGCCTACAAGCAGCATTGCTCTGGGTTTACGGATCATGAAAAATGTAAAAAACGCATTGCCAAAGTTTATAGGGATGGTTGTATCACTGAGCAAGAAAGAAACCAGGCTTTGACTGGCACAGATGGCAAGGAGATCGTTCCTATCTGTTCAGATGATGATGAGATTGGAAGAGATCGCGACTATCATGGCTGGTGTTTTTGTAGTTGCTTTTTGAAAGGGACTCGGATCTTTGTAGAGGATAAGGCAACGGGAAGACGGTCTTGGGAAAAGATTGAAGAGGTGACCCTTCGAAGACAGTTCTTTAATATCGTCACACTTTCAAAAAATGCAACAACTCAAGATATTTCTCTCGATGTTTCGGAAATTAAGGTGTGGAGTTCAGGAGTGGAAAACGCTCCCATTTTTGTACTCACTATGGATGATGGTAGCGTATTGACCTTGACAGGTAACCATTCTTTGGTTTTGGCTAGCGGCTACCTGGTTGATGCGAAAGACGTGAAAGTTGGGGATACTTTTGTCAACATCAAAAATGAGAAAGTGACCCTCGTTGCGATTTCGCAAATGGAGACCAAAGAAGAAGTTTACAACGTATTTCTTAAAGGAAAACAATTTCACTCTCACATGCTATTTGCTGAAACAATTTTGGTAGGAGATGCTCTCTTCGAAAACGCATCTGAAGAACAAGTAAGATCTGTTTATGTGGGACCAATAAGTCATTAAATGATTTTTTAAGATGGCAAGGGGAAAAATGTCAGATCTTTTTAGAATAGTAGTCACCTTGATGCTTTTACAGGTCGAAGCATCATGTCGGCCTCAGCCGGTCCGCTCCACTTCCATACTCGACACCGAGCTCCCGAAGCAGGGCTTGGAAAAGGACACTGGTGGCGTCACTTGCGATAGCAGGACATCTACAAAGTTCCAAAAGTTGATCGAAGATGGTCGTTCCTATCTTCATAGTTTTCTGGAAAAGTTGCCTGTATGTAGCCAAGAAGACTCTGCACATTCCCCTTTTTACGACCTTTGTCTTTATAATAATATTTCCTTTCAGCCGGCCCCCGTGAAAACAGAAAGTGAGGGTCAAAGAATTTTAGTTTTCGACTCCACTATGCATGTACCAGCGTACACACGGCATAAATCACGGGTCCTTGATTTTTTGGAAACAGATACTGATGGTCAGTTGGTACGAGTCCGAGAGAAATTGTCGGTCAATAGCGCTGTTTTTAAAATGACAGACTATCTTGACCACAATTTCTCTGGGTTTCCATCAGATTTTTTTGCAGATCTCTTTCCAACGATCCTCCAAAAATTAGAGAAAAGGCCCTTTTCCTTTGCCGATCGCCCCGAGGAGCCTTCTTTGAGCGGTGGTCACGGGACTCGTATATTTACGAAGCTGGCTGAGTACAATCCCAACGCACAATTTGTTTTGGCAGAATGGGGAAGTTTAGAGAATATGTTTAGCTATATAGGATTAGAACGCTGTATATTGAATCAGAATTCACAATGGGAAGAAAAGCTGCGAACGTACTTTTCCAACCAAGCTTCGGGTATCATTGAAATAGCAAAAAAATATAAGCTCAATTTTGCGAACTTTTCTTTTTCAAATAACGTGCAATATTATTTAGATTCTCTAAAGAGAAATTGCCCTCAAGGTACCCCAAATTTGAGACCGATTGCAGAAAAAATACTCGCGATTGAAATTGAAGAATTTATCAAGCCAGTATATGAAAATCCAGACTTGATCGTTGTTCAAGCTATAGGGAGTGAGAATTATAATCTAGCTTCTGTTAGACGTGACAATGCTATCGATTGCCAACATTTTGGAAATTCTTTGCGGGTAGCTGCTGCGAGCCATGTTGACTCTGGCATTTCTAAAGATGGCTCAGAAAATTTAGCTTTGATTTCTCCAAAATTTCAGCAATCAACACAATGTATGGATATAGTGATCAACATGGGGCCGCATGCTGAGATGGATAATGAGGGAAATACTGTGCAACCCGAATGCGGAGTTAAGTTTTCTATGAATGGAATTTCGCGGGGACTCGTTGTAGATGAATCTGGCATATCAAGCTCATATGCTGCACCGTTAGCGATATCTTATTTGATTTACCTAAAAAATACGTTACCGTCAGGAACATCAAATCAAGACTTAGTAAAAATTGCGACAGGTGATGGGAAGAAAATAGTAAGGGACCCGATTAGGCATGAGCAAATCGAGGCCTACCGCTTAGGGTTTCTTGATCCTAAGAATAGCCAAACCTTCCGATCTGAGCCGATCCCCAAGCATAGATAAGCGAGCCTTGGAGCTGTGTTTGCAAACCAAAAGAGGAACTCCCATAAATCAAACCCGTTTGGTTCTCATATAGGGGGACCCGTGTAAGAAAAGAGTACGATACTCTTCCAGGGGCCAATCGCTCTCCCCCCTATCGTTGCTTCTTTTTCCTTCGTGGTATATACGAAAGGAATAGGTCAGTATGCTCAAACTGCAGCAATTCCCGGTCAAAAATGTTTCCTTAGTCCTGCAAGGATAATAAAGGATCAAAAAAATCTTTCTTCGTAAAGAATCCCAGTGTCGCTGCCTTGCTGCACAGTCTGTTATATTTTTATCAGCATGGAGCACCTCGAAACCCTTGTGGCTCAACAAAAAACATTACGAAATCGCCGAAATAGAAACACTGTTAGACTAGGTTTTCCGGGTTGACCGGGAAGCGCTGCTCAAACTGTAAAATCCTTGAAAAACAACTTAGTACATACTCACGACTCTCTTGCCGGAATGACATCTCATCGCAATATATTTGGAAAAGTGAAGTTTAGCGGAAAAACAGTCGGATTTTTCGATTCGAACTTAGACAAAAATGATTTTTATCATTTTTGTCTTTGCCAATTCACTCCTAACGTCATTCATTGCCTATGGATGGAGAATTCTTGGTAGGGAATGTTAAAAATTCATGGAAACACTTGCACCTAAAGCTCGGCTTACGCCATTCGTTGCAAATGTGGTCGACAAACTTTCACCTCCGGGCGCCTGACTGCTAGCACGTGTGGGAGTTGTTGCGAAACTAAATTCACCATCAGCACCATAAGAAGAACTTGCCCACAGCTCTAACAAAGCCTCCTTAAAAAACCTAGTCTGCAACGACATACGATTTAGTCCGCTACTGTCACTCATATTGTAGAGACTGCTCAAATAGATAGAGCTATTCTGCCAGTTACCTGGCTTCGGTATTCCCATCAAAAATCCAAGGTACTGACGTCCTGCATAGAGGCGCTGAGCATCTCCCATTTTTAATGCCACATATTCCAAATTACGATTACGGTAACCCATGTCGTTAAAGAAATACTCAAGTTCAAATTGAATATGCTTTTGATCCCCATAAGGAAGAAGATACTGCATTCCCTCAATAAACTGAAAGATCCACTTATCTTTTCGAGAGTAGACACTCGCTACCGAGTTGTCTGCATCTGAAGTTTTGTAAAAATTCATAGAATTATTTTTAGAAGCGACAAACTCACCTCTCCAATCAAAGGGCCCTATATCCTTTGACAGATCAAACGCTAGCATCGTCTTCTTATGATCGCGATGATAGCCTGTCACAGACCATTCGGTTTGCCGAATAAGAATTTCTGCACGGACAGCAATACCAGGGCTGTTGTTGGTGTTAAGGTGATCGACATCAGCAATCACATAGAGGTTGGAACCCTCCTTTTCTAGAGGGTAGTGAAATTTGACTAGGTTGCTCCCTAAACGATAGTCATAAACAGCTAGCGGATCTTTTGCAGAAGGCGCAAGTACATCGCTTGGATTCCAAAAGCGTCCGGTCCCCCACTTCACATGTTGGCGTCCGATTGTAAAAAAGGCTCGTTTGTCCCAAGCTGCAATTTTGATCCAAGTCTCATCTAAGTCTAAACGGGGTGAAGCTGCATCTGCCTCACTCGAGTAGAGAGAGGGATCGGGATGAATGGCACGCATACGAACAAACGCCCGCGTCTCATCGTTAGGACTTGCATCAAGGTATGTGTAAAGAGTAGCACCAGATCCGTAGTAGGTATCACTGAATTTAGCACCTTGACGCAAAACGCCAACACTGTCGACCGAGAGACGGCCACCGATTGTAGTCGTTTCGTGAATACTCGACTCTTCTTTCTTCGGCGTAGACGTCTCACCAAAAACTGCATCATCACGGGAATCATCCGCAAATGAAGATGAACTTAGCAGCAAAACCAATAGGGAGTGCAGAACTTTCATTAGGAAATTCCTTTACTTGCTTTTCGATTCAATCCAAGCCTTGGTGAAGATATTCACTGGCAAGGACTCTAGTTTCACTTTACGAATCTCAATAATAGTACTGTTGCCTTTCTCAACTTCATCGTAGATACGAATTTCTTTGGGTACATAAACATCCGCTTTCTTAGATTGCGAATAAACCTTATCCCAAGCCGGATAGTAGACGGTACGCATTAGTTTTTCAGAAGTGGCTCGATCCTCACGTTTGAGTACGTTCTTGGATGCGACATCAACCCACATGTCTTGAATAGGATAACCAACTTCGACCCCAGGTTTAGCCTTAAGCTTCAAATGGTGCACACTAAACTTACCAAGCTTCTCGAGACCCACAAACTCTGCAACAAACTCCTGCGTCAACTTAGGCGCATCAAAATCAGAGCGTTGCGACCCGGTACCGACAATACTCGAGCGTTCCGTATTGCGTTCCCATTTACCCAGTGTGGGTTCGTACATGAAAAGATTCTTATCGATACGCAAGTATCCCTTGCCACTTTCACTTTTGGGCTTGTTGAAAAGTATCATCCACTTTTGATCAGCATCACGACGGTAAACAACTGCCTCGAAGGCTTTTTGGGTTTTGCCTTCTGTTTCCTTCATAGCTACTTCGGATTCATAGTCCCCGGTGCTGCGTTGACGCTCATCAATGAGTGCTACCAAATCTGCAAGTTCTTTAGCATCCATCTTGGCATCTGCAGCAAGGATCACTGGCGAAAAACTTGCAAAAGATATCGACAGCATGGATATGGTTTTGAGTAATTTTTTTAGCATCGTATTATTTTCCTTGTTGCAAAGCTTCGACAGGTTTGAGACGTGCTGCACGTAGAGCTGGAAAAAAAGCCCCAAGAACAGCAACCGAACAGAACACTATGACCGTTGTTAGAAATTGTCCAAAGGACAAAGAAAAATTGAGAGTCTGTGTCATGAGGAAGATTTTTGCCCCACTACTTGCAATGGGAATCGCTAGAGAATTCAGCACAACAACAAGTAGAGCACTGAAGAGAGCCCCACCTCCGACAAAGAGCACACCCAAGATGAGAGCTTCGAGTATGAAGATCATAAGAATTTGCTCCTTCTGTGCTCCCATAGCACGCATAGTACCGATCTCTTTGATACGTTCGCGCACAGCTAGCCACATTGTATTGGCAATACCGCTTGCAATGATAAAACTTAGGATCGCAATAATCACAAACGTAATCAAATTGAGTGCCGTTGTGATCCACAACATGTAGGAGATCTCATCTTTCCACAGGGTCAAATCGAGTTTTTGCCCAAGCCAGTCCTCACCCATGACCTTTTCAAATTTAAAAAAGAAGGGATTTGGATCGTAATCCATCAGTTGGAAACCTTCGTCAGACAGACCTTTACGCAAAATAGCTAGGCTTGTCTCTGCCATAGCTATATCCTTCAGATAGACCATTATGAATCCAGTCGTATCTTCTTTGGCAGAATAGAGCTCGAGCACAGTTGGTCGCGGCAGAAAGACCACCCAATTGCTCGACATACCAATGTCTTGTGCAATTGCTACGACAGTCAAATCCAAGGAATTGGTTTGCCCACCCGTTCCTTCAGTAACGATCGTTAGGTTATCACCAACACCAAGACCGAGTTTTTTTGCCTGACCAGCAAAGAGAAGTATGGAATGACGCTTTGCAAGATCTTCAAAACGTCCAAAAGCTTCGTCTCGCCCCTTGTCTTTGTACTCACTCTCTTTAGCAAGAGTCAGACTCTTGAAAAAACGCTGCTCATCCTCAACGTTGATGCCACTCAGACCTGCATTGATCGACGACAGAGGCCCAATCAGACGTCCCCACCCTCGCTGACGGTCAATAATTTGCGCATCCGGCAGCAAGCGATGCACAACTTCTTTGACACGTCCTCGCTCGGAGATGAGAGGGATAGAGCCACGAGCACTCGCTTTGAAAAAGCCTCCTACGTTCACGTGTCCAGCAGACAAAGTCGTTGAGCTCTGAATCATACGATCCGTGATCCCCTTCGTGAGCGAACTCAAGAGAATGAAGATCACAGATACGAAGAACAACGATATGCCAAGCAAGAGTGTACGTCGCTTTGCTAACAAAACATTGCGGAAAGCAATTCTAAAAAAACTGAACATAAGAAACTCCTACTCTTTCTCTTGCATAGCTTGGGCGGGTTGAACTCGCGACGCAAACCAAGCAGGATAGAGCGATGAGATCGCTGCTAGCAAAGTTACTATGATAGGCCCTAGTACAAAGTAGCGTTCGTACAATACTGGATACAAACGCGGACCAGAGAACAAAAAGACGATGACATCATGCACAGCTGGGATACCAACCTCGCTGAGCCAAGTCAAAACACCCAATGCTAGAAGAGTACCTAAGCTCGATGCGAAGATGCTCAGCGCAACAGCTTCAAGAACGAACAGAGCACCGACAAAACTACGCTGTGCACCGAAGGCACGCATGGTTCCGATCTCTTTGCTGCGCTCAAAAGTTGCAACCATGAAAGAGTTGTTGATAATCACAAGAGCAACGAGAAGTATGATACCAACCCCAAAGATCAGCACATAACGCAGAATCTCAACAAATTGTCCGACTATCCCCGAAGCTTTCTGCCAGTCAACAATCTGCACCGGCATAGAAGATAGACTTTGCGTCAGCTCCTGCGTGGTCTTAGATATTCGACTCTCGTCTTTGAGAAACACAGCAGCATTGATGATGAGCCCAGTTTCTAATGACTGAGGATCATAGACATCGGGAACCCCACGGTATGCCTCAGAATCCTCTGCGCTCACTGTTGCAGGAGTTTCCGGGACCTTATCTGTTTCGATCACTGCAGATTCTCCAAAGAGCTCGTCTTCTGCAGAGCTACGATCTATATCTTTAGCTGTCATGTTCTGTCGGATATTCGCAATTTCTTTTAACGATTCCTCTGTCATATGTCCGAAGAGTTCGCGAAATGAAATCAGGTCCATCACGTTAAAGACGCCGGCAATGTCAGAGTCTTCAAGACCTGTAAAGGAATAAACCCCATAAACTTTGACAGGCACACTTTTGAGGTATCCACTTTTTGTGTAGGAACGCAGAATGATCGTCTCATTGGTCGAAATTTCGTAGAGCCGCAGTTTGGGCGCAATGTGAGCGTAGAACCAATCGTGCCGCGAAACGAAATTCGAATCATCAACCTGTAAAAAGATCTTGAGCAAGTCTAGGAGCGTGGATTTTTCGTCAAACGCAACTTTTTCTTGGTGAAAATACTGAGCAAGACCCTGCGTAAGTTCCTGACTACGCGCTTTGTTCAGTTGCATCACAATAGCACGATACTGCAGAGCTAGCTCCTTAGCGTAGCGTTGTAACTCTGGATCCGTCGCAATCTTTAAATGAGTCTTCACAACTTTTTTGTAGATCGCATCAAACTTGCGTGCGCTCAATATCTTCAAAAAGTCTTCGCGAAACTTCGACGACAGCAAAATTCCACGTTGGCCTGCAGGAATCATCTGACCTTCAACAATCTTGAATTTTTCAAAGGTCTTCTGAAAGAGTTGGGGGTTGGTTCCCAAGTAACGTAGATAGACCCAGGGTTTTTCACCAGACAGTGGAGCTATCTTGGTTTCAAGAAACTGTAGATTATCCTCTGGATTCTGTCGCAGCTGCTGCCAAAACTTAGGATCTTCACCACGTTCGATCAAAGCTAGATCTGCAAGCGTCTGGGTTTGGTCTGCTGCTAATTTACGACGTTCGAGCAATTCTTTTTTTAGGTTCGCAAAGAAAAATCGAACCCCTTCGATCTTCTCCTCTATCTCAGATGGATCTCTATTTTTAAGCGCTGCACGTAGGCTATCGATCAACTCATCCGCCTCGTTACCACGACCGAGCAAGGCCATCTCAAAACCCATCGGAACAACCTGTTCAACGTTGGGATCTTCCATAAGCTTCGACCGGAGTACCGCATAGTCCGAAATTTCTCCGAGATCCTCTTTGCCCATAAAGCTACTACCAAAGAGGGAGAGCGAGTCGCGCGCATTCTTAGAATACACCTGTAGGTGACCTGCGACGGAATGAACGATCCCATCCTTCATTGTTTCTTCAACATTGCGAAGCAAGGAGAGACCAAACACGATCAGAAAAGAACCAAAGACGAGTATACCTCCCATAAATAATGTTTTGACTTTATGGAGCCATAGATTACGAAAGGCAACCTGAAGCATAACTCGCAATAACGAGAATGTATGTGTCATGAAAAATCCCAATCCTAGCTAGCAACCAGACCATCTTTGAGTCGAATGACCCGACGCGCATAATTGATGACGCTTGGATCATGACTCGAGAAAAGAAAGGTGGTTTTTTCTTTCTCGTTGATCTCTCGCATCAGGGTCACGATTCGCTCACCATTTACAGAATCTAAGTTGGCAGTTGGTTCGTCCGCAAAAACAATACGAGGCTTAGTCACCAAAGCACGCGCGATGGCAACACGCTGACGCTGCCCACCGGAAAGGGCATTGGCTCGCTGCTTAGCTTGTTCACTAAGCCCAACACGTTCGAGCAACTCATGAACACGCATCATACGCTCTTTTGCTGTCATCGTATTTTTGAGAAGCAGAGGAAATTCGACATTTTGCTCGCATGACAAAACGGGAATGAGGTTAAAACTCTGAAATATAAATCCGAGTTTTTCGCGACGCAGAAGAGTGAGCTTGCGATCGCTAAGCGTCGAGATCTCAACTCCATCTACCGTCACCGTCCCACTTGTCGGAACATCCATACATCCGATCAAATTCAGCAAGGTGGTTTTACCGCACCCAGAAGGACCGGCAATAGTGGTGAACTCACCATCATCTATGAAGAGATTAATACCCTTTAAGGCACGGACTTCGGAAGTTCCGAGAGGATAGACTTTCGTTACGTTTTCGAGTTTGACTGGCATATGCATTCCTAAGATTCGAATGAGATAGGTCATATTCTAATGTAGGTAAAAACTTTTCTCTACAGTGTTGGATCGAGTCGAAGTAAGGCTGCAAAATTAAGAAGGATCTAAGAGTGCAAATTTAATATTCAAACGATTGC
>CAZWOL010000034.1:0-14300 GCA_964635325.1 uncultured Pseudobdellovibrionaceae bacterium | reverse complement strand
AAATTATGGAGCTTAGCATGACCCAAGAACGCCCCTCGCAAGTCCTAGCCCTTGTCGTTGTTGTTGCCTTGAATTCCTCTTTAGCTCTTCCCGCATACTCTCTGGTTCCAGACAATAACAATGCAGATGCGCAACACTCCTTTGTCACACAAGGGGGTGCAGATGCTGGACCACCGGAAATTTCATCAACACCCAGCACAAGCGGTATACACGAATTATGGGCCAACGCTGGTGAAATACTCCCAGCTGCTGCTTTACTTGCTTTCGTCAGTGGCGCATCAGGGGCTGTTGGATGGAGGTTTTACAAGACATGCTTTGATCCATGCTTCAAACGATCTCTATTGCGTGCAAAATCAGCTCTTGCAAGTGGTTTTGTAAGCCTTGGAAACCGCTTACTCTGTCGCAAAGGTGAAGCTACACCTTCCGCTGCTGCTATGGAGCTAGAAACTCCCTAGTCATCAAATTACCAACAGAGTCTTTTCATCGACAAAGCCCTTAATGAGCATCGGTGTAATACTTGCAGGTTCAAATTCACGACCTCTTGCTGCGCACACTGAAAGATAGTTCTTGGTCTTACCAAGTCGACGTTCCTGTGCATCGCTTTGCTTTTCCCAGAGTACAGAAAGCTCCTGGTCGAAGAATTGCGAAGCATAGTCTTTGTAAAGTTGGGTCGACATCGCTCGCAAGGTATGAACTCGTGATTTGATGACTTCTGGATCGAGGTGGCCCGGCAACTTCTCAGCAAGCGTGTTCGGTCTTTTTGAGTAGGGGAACACATGCAAAGACCCAAACTTCATCTCACGGATAAAATCTTGGGTCTGCTGAAATTCTTCGTCACCTTCTTGCGGAAAGCCCACGATCACGTCGGCGCTGATGTGTATGTTTGGAAAATACGAACGAATCAGACGTACGGTCTCTGCATATTCAGCAGTCGTGTATGTGCGTCGCATCAGCTTCAAAATACGATCAGAGCCAGACTGCAAAGGTAGATGAAAGTGATCACAGAATTGGGCCTCATGCTTTTTAAGCAATTGCAGCAACGACTCACTCACTTCCGAAGGCTCCAAAGAGGAGATGCGCAGCTGCTGCAGACCTTTTTCGGCAAGTATACTTTCGATCAACTCGACAAAGGGACTGTTGTCCTCTGCTTGTGTGAGATCACGACCGTAATCTCCAACGTGGATACCGGTCACCACAATTTCGGGTACACCTTGGTCTATTAAGCGTCGAACTTCGGTCAAGACTTGCTGAGGAGGCACACTTCGACTAGCACCTCGCGCGTAAGGTATTTGACAGTATGCACAGAACCCATCACACCCATCCTGAACCTTCAAGTAGGCACGTGTTTGGTCGGATACAGCTTCGTCAAAGACGACGACCGATGTTTTGAATTGAGACTGACGATTATTAGCAACCGCCTTGATGTCGGATGGAAGCTTAGATTCTGTTGGTGTCTCTAACTTATTTTCAAGCAGACTCAGAAGGTCACTTTTAACTTCGTTAGGCACTATGAAGTCGACAGCATCGAGTTCTTTGAGTTGGGCCGAGTGAATCTGCGCATAGCAGCCAGTGATCACACGCACACCCTTGGGGTTTTCGCGTTTGTAGCGTCGCAAAAGATAGCGAGCCTCACGCTCTGCATTCGATGTGACGCTGCAACTGTTGATAACCTGTATATCAGCGTCTTCGGGATTTGCGATAATTTCGTAGCCCTTGGCACGGAATTGGTTCTCCAATACGCGTGAGTCGAAGTTATTGACTTTGCAGCCAAGGGTTTTGATAAAAACTTTGCGATTTTGAGATGTCGTCACGGTTTTCTCAGTTTGAATAGTGAACGCCTTTGTTCTCACAGCCACCGCCCGTGGTCAACGCTAAAGCTTTACGGAAGCTGCAGATATCGGCGGTCCCTCGCAAGATGACTTTAGTTCCAATTGCTGTTATTGGTCCTAAGGATGCTGTTCACTTCAGGAAATTCAATTATGCTAGCAGAATACGGCTTTTACCTCCTCCTTCTGGCCTTTGTTTCCAGCCTCTACGGCAGCGTTGCAGCCCTTGCATCTGCCCGCTTGCGGCACCGGCGGCTCTTTCGCAGCGCCCGGCTCGCCTCACACGCAGCCTCAGGCCTTGCACTGAGCGCGGCTCTTCTGCTCTGGTACATGTTTTACACGCGAGACTATTCGGTCGCTTATGTGTTCCGCAACTCCAGCCAAGACTTGCCGCTACGCTACACAATCTCGGCGTTTTGGGGAGCCCTGGAAGGTTCGCACTTTTTGTGGACCCTTCTCCTTGCAATTGTCTCTTTCATTGCACATCGCACCTATACTCGTGACAACGAACACATCATGCCTTATGTGAGCGCAACCCTCCAGGCTGTGCTCTGTTGGATGTTCTACTTAGCAGTTCGTCATTGCGACCCCTTTGCTCCTCAGTATCCTGCTGCAAGCAATGGATTGGGATTAAATGCACTGCTACAAAACCCGTACATGGTCTTTCATCCACCTTCGTTGTTCTGTGGGTATACGGCATGCGCTGTCCCTTTTGCTTACTCCCTAGCTGCTCTTTGTTATGGTGATATTACCGAAGGGTGGTTGCGCACCACTCGACGTTGGGCGCTCATTGCATGGACCTTTCTGACGATTGGAATCTTTCTTGGTGGGCGTTGGGCCTATGTCGAACTCGGTTGGGCAGGATATTGGGCTTGGGATCCTGTCGAAAATTCAAGTTTTCTGCCCTGGCTCTTTACGACTGGGCTTTTGCACTCGCTGATCGTGCAAGAAAAACTTGGCCACATGAAACGTTTCAGTTTGATCATGGCCTTTCTTGCTTTCTTCTTTAGTTTCTTTGGAACCTTCGTCACACGTTCGGGCATCATCAGCTCTGTGCATTCCTTTGCACAGTCTCCGATCGGTCCCAACTATTTGTACTTTCTTGTCGGTATCATGTCCGTTGCGATTCTATTGTATGCGTACAGAGCGCCTGCAATTTTGCCTGCAGATGTGTCCAAAATTTGGGGTGTGTCGAAAGAGTCTGCTCTCGTAATCACCCAGTTTATCATCCTCATTTTTGGATTTATCATCTTCATGGGCACGCTCTATCCCGTACTTTCGGAGTTGGTGACGGGTTCACGTTTCAATGTGCAGGCACCCTACTTTAATACTTTTGCGCCTTACATCGGTTTTTCCTTAGTCATCGCACTGACGATCGGCAATCTACTGCGCTTCCATAGCGGAAAGTTACTAGGAGGCAAAACACTTCAAATTGCCGCTACTCTTCTATCCCTTCCTCTGTCTGCTGCCTTTATCTGGCGTGCAGATGTTTTGCGCTCTCACGGATATGGTCTGGGTGTGCAAATCGTTGGAATCTTTCTCTGCTTTTGGAGTCTCATCTGTTTGAGCTATGATGCATGGTCACGTATAGCAGCAAATCGTGAACGTGCAGGTGTCTTTTTTCGACAGCTATCTTACTGGGGAGCACTCTTTGCACATGCTGGTCTCGTTATTGCTATACTAGGTTTTTTGGGGAACTACCGAGGTTTGGATACATTAGTGACGTTGAAGAAAGGTGAGAGCACCGATTTCTACGGCTACCACTTTGAATTTCCCGGTATGCAAATCAACCAAGTCGAAAATGTTGAACTCTACTCTGCCCCCCTAGAACTTTCCAAAGATGGAACCAAACTTGCGACCATCAGCCCAGCACGTGCGCATTATCCAACAAAGCCCGAACTATTGCATGAGATCGGATTGCACGATGGATTTTGGTACGACATCTATATAGTTCTTTCGGACTTTGCGCGTTCTGGAGATGAAGCAACCTTTCAAATTCATATCAATCCGACAGTAAAGATCGTCTGGATCAGCGTCTTCTTCCTAGTTTTGGGAGGTTTGCTGGCATTGCTAGATCGTGCGCGTGGCATTCACTCTCGTGATTTTCTTAGGGCTCGATAGGAGGATGATTATGTTTGGAAAACGCTTACTCATCTGTATTTTGTATTTGCTAGCACATCCATGTTTTGCCGAAGACATTCACAAACTCAATGCCGCATATGAAAAACTCGGAACGCAGCAGCAGGAACTCTATAAAACATTAGCCGATGAACTGCGCTGTCCAACATGCATAGGCCTAAGCGTCTTGCAGTCGGATGCACCTTTTTCTGTACAAATAAAGACAGCACTTGTTGAACAAATTGAGTTGGGCAAAAATCAAACACAGATCTTAGATTTTTTCAAAGAACGCTTTGGCTTATGGATTCTACGCACACCTCCCAAGGAGGGGTTTCACTGGTTTGCGTGGTATCTGCCTATTGGACTTATCATTCTGGGTGCTCTGTTGGTGTGGGGTGTGTTCTGGCGTCGTCGCTACCATCCTCAAAGCGAAGGTATTCGTACGACAGAGAAGCTTCTGAAGCAGATGGATCATGATCTCAATGCATTGAGGAAAAAACAATGATACTCATCCTATGCCTTCTGACATCCTTGCTAGTGATAGTATTCATCCTCGCTCCCTTTGCTTTAGGAGCAGGTGGACAGTTGAATGCGAATGCTTCTCTCGCAAGCGAAGAGAGTTTAGTCAAAATGCAGAGAAGCGTTTTAGAGAATTACTTACGCAATGAGCAACTCTTTGCGAATGACCAGCTCCGCAAACGCGAGTGGGAGCAACGTCAAAGCTTCCTCACCAATCGCTACTTGGACATTAGCCGACGCCTAGACCGTATCCGTTTCGAAAAAGGGGGGCAGTTATGAGCACTATACTGCACATAGGAAGCATCGTAATTTCTCTTTTGTGGTGTCAAACTCTCTCTGCCTTTCCGCAAAAATTAGACACCAAAAAAGAACCAAGCATAGGCCTAAGTCCCAGCCACATTGTGATCCTACAGACGGATGCCGAATTTTTGTATGGTTCTTATTATTTCGCTGTATCAAACACGACTGGAGAAGAAAAACCTTTAGCAACAACGCTTCGACTGCCTCGTGAAAGTATCGACTTCAAGGCCGCTGAGGGTTTAACGAATGCGGAAATCAGCATTTTAGATGACGGTGTCTTGCAGGTGAATAAGACATTCAAGACAGGTTTGTCCCTAGTCGGTATACAGTTCAAAGTTCCGGTACACAAAGATGGAGCAAACATTCTCACCTTTGTACCTACACAGAATCTCCCACACCTCTTTGTTGCAACACAGCAAGGAGACCTATTGCGTTTTCATGCGAGTGGTTTTGTCAGTGGTATTCCCCCGATGCTTTCGGGTGGCAACTACTCCGGAATTCAAGGACAAAATATTCCAGCAAATCAAAGCCTCAGCATCGAAATCACAGGCTTTCCAGGCGGCCGCTTAGCGTTCTGGATACTTGCTGTTTTGGTAGGTTTGCTTTTGATAGGATTAGCCGCAGCTCTCACGATGAGAACAAACCACCATTCTTCCACGAAGACAGCTACCAACTATTGATCCCTGCTTTAATAACTTCACTGCTCGTCACCCCGACGCGTAGCCGAGGGGTCGCCTGCTTAGCCAATTTGTAAGATGAGATTAGCTATGCAGGGATCAATAGCGAAAAAGACCAGAAGCAAATGAATGATTCTAGGCAAACCCTGTCTATGCTTTATCCCGAGCATTCTAAAAAGCTGACAATGTAACTTTCAAACTCCAAGCAAAGCAGACTCTTGGTGTATCCTAAAAACCTAAATACTCGCTTCTAAGTAAAACGAATAGCCCGTGTCGACCTCATTCGTAACACCGACACTCTCTATCAGCTCCAGCTTGCAGAAACGTTTCATAGCATAACTGACAGGCATCGGAGAAATCGCAAGAGCCTTCTCAACCTTCAAACCTGACTTTTCCATGAGTTGAATCAGCTGCTGAGGCTCATACTCGATCTTATGTTCAGGATGCAAAAAGCTATGCGGAGATATCAAGCGTGCAAGCAAAGCATTGGGTGTATCAAGGCAGATCCTTCCACCTGGAGCGAGAATGCGCTTAGCTTGCACAAAAATCTCTTCGGCCTCGTGCATATGAACATGTTCGATACTTTGTCCACACCAAATCAAAAGTTCCTGAAGGGATCTGGCGCAAATCCGACATCAGCGTGTAGTGATAGTCGATTTTGGTGCTCTCAAAAATCAAATTGTCTGGAGGTCGGGTACTCACGTCGTAGTCTTTACGCATTTCAATAGGCTGATCCACAATGCAAACTCTTGAGGGTTTGTGCTTGTAACCCATCGACAGCAACGCACCTTCCGCTGCACTATCACTCGCACCACCCAGATCAAGAATTCTATCAGCTTTGGGTAGATAATCTCGCACCATCAAAAGTCGAGCGGCATGGTGCGCATCATTCACGGGAAATTTGGCAAATTTCGGAAGGAAGTATGCAGGCAAGCGGAAAAAAGACCATAGAAGTTGAGTCTGTGAATATTTTTTTGTATGCAAGAGCTCACAAAAAAACGCTTTCTTCTCTGCATCTAGATTCCATTGCGAACTTAGAAAATTCACAAACTGTGCATCGGAAATTGGTTTTAAACCGAAACAACTATTCCAAAGAGAACGTAGGGATATATAAATAAGCGGGATGAACTCCTGCCTCAGCATCGAAAACGCTCTAATAACCTTCACTTTTAACTTCACGATCTGGCTCCTGATTCATTGCGAAATACTGCAAAGCTAGATTTCACCTATTTTTGCCAAATTCCAAAGGTAAGCCTTTGCCGTAAGAAAATCAAGAGTCTCACTTCCAATGCTCAAGCGCAGAGTTTTTCAAAAACCTAGATCGACTTGTTTCAAGGAGTGGAAAAGAGATCTGCCCATCGGAAACTAATGAAATCCAAAAAACCAATATTAGCAAACACTTAAAAGAACTGCAAACAATCCGTGGTTATCCTCATGAACCTCTCCGATTGGCTTCTTTAACTTTAAATATTTTCATCCGATAAACCCGTTCTACTTAACCAATCGGAGATCTTATGAAAACCATGCCTGCAAAAATTATCTTGAGCGTACTTGTCTCTATCTTTGCCCTCACCTCTAAAGCTGCAGATTCTGAATATTTTGGCGAAATACCTGCAGAACCTGTCGTCTATAAGGGAGAAGGATCTTGGAAATCAACCGACGAAAACAGCGGAAACTATTCTGATGAGATGACAGTCGCAATACGTGAAAACGATGAAGCGACTTACTACACAAAAAAGATCAGCATCGATAACAAAGTAATGACCATCAAATACTCGATACGTTACATAGTCAGTGACCTCTTCGATGTCTATGTTCAAAATAAAAAAGCTGGATGGGGTTACTGCTGGGCAAATACGGAACGACACTGTCACTACACCTTCACGACCGCGAAAGGTGATATTATCGAAGAAACAACACGTACGACCTTTTCCGTAACATTATACGAAACCGGATCGATATATTTTGCATCTGACAAGAAATCTATTACATGGAATGGAACAATGTCTTGGATCTCTGGTGCAAAACAATAAGACCTAGTCGGGCTGACAATTACTTCGGGTGAAGTTTGTGGCTAGCTCGATCTTAGTAACCAGCACCGACTGCTGGTGTACTTGGAAAATAACATTCAAATCAGCAAAGTAAAAACCTAAGTGCTTTTCGGAATTCTGTGGACGCTTATCACTGCGATTACGAATGTCGTTGCACAAGATCTCACAAAGTGTTTGTCGCAAGTTTGGGTAGGGATGCCTTTGAATCACCTCTTCCGCTTCTTTAGAAAACTCGACCTCAAGCTTGTCCGATCGAAGCTGCTCTAACCAACCGTCTCGACTATTTTCAACACTATCATAGCTATGAATGTAGGGTTTGATATCGAGAACCGGGGTACCTTCGATGATATCCAAACCTGAGATATAAACCTTTACACCTTCGATGCGATCGAGTTTGACGAGGCTTAGGCCAATAGGGTTTGGTCGCAACGGAGAACGTGTTGCAAAGAGTCCAAGACGTTCTTTCTCAAGACGCGGAGGTCGAATCACGGGCTTGAAGCTAAGATTGGTGTTGCTGTGAAAGTAAAAGAGCACCCAAATATGAGAGAAGGCTTCCAGACCCTTGAGACTCTGCTGTGGCTCCCACTTTTTGTCGATCTCGATATAACCACGCGAATGCTCTACTACAGAACCCTGACGAGGCGTACCGAATTTTTCTTTGAAGCAGGAATAGACTGTTCCAATTTTTTCTATTTGCATGCAGAAGATTTTCCCGATTCAGGAGAGCATGGATCCGTTTGGCCATCCGGGTCGCCACTTTCAGAAAGAGCACCGTCTCGAGATATCGAATGCGATAATGGTCGAGGAGCATGATTCCAGTTCATAAAACCGTCCTCGCTTCTACGGGAATAGCTATCAGAGGGGCTTGGAATACGGATACCAATGCTCCTCCCGAGATCGTCGGGTAAAGTCATTTGGTTCAGCATAGCTTGATGCATCGGTAGAAAAAGAGGCCTATTGTTGCGCTCGCGCATTTCAAATCCCAACGGGGAACGAAAGTGCCAATCACGATAAAAGCTCAAACTTTGGATCAAATAAGCGTGATGGGGATTTTGCAATGGCAGCGGACCGGAAACTTGCGATGCTCTTGGTCCTAAATTCGCATAGTCGAGCCAATTTCCATGCTGAATCAATGGAGCTGTAAAAGCTGCTGCGAGTTCTGCCAAATCTCGACGGACCTGTTCTTCTGGAGCAGCAACGAGAGGAATACGCTCCTGACTCCTCAGTCTATCCTCAAAAGGTGGTTGAGGCACAAGAAGCTGCCTCGCAAGGTCATCTGTATACGATCGAGCAGATTGAGGAATGCAAAGAGTTTGTCTTGCAAGACGAATCGCCTCATCTGCTTCTTGATGAGTTTGGCTTTCATTGGAGGGAGAGTTCGGTTGTGCGAAAAGAAGTGTTGAAATCTGGAGACCAGCAATGACGAAAAACTTGCGAATAGACATCATTATTTCTTTCTATCGATAAGCGATTGAAACTATCTACTCTCATCAATAGAAGATTTCAAGAACAACCATTCGAATATTCACTACGAAATCATTTTCTCTGGCCGGACGTGTTTGTCAAAATCTTCTCCACTCAGATAGCCCAAGGCAACAGCTGCCTCGCGCAGCGTGCTGTTATCCTTATAAGCTTTCTTCGCAATCTCTGCAGCTTTGTCGTAACCCACAACAGGGTTGAGAGCTGTGACAAGCATGAGAGAGTTATCGACGTTGCGTTTGATCACATCACGGTTTGGCTCAATACCGACTGCACAGTTATCATTGAAGCTTGCCATCGCATCGGAGAGCAGACGCACAGACTCTAACATGTTGTGAATCATAACGGGCTTGTACACATTCAACTCGAAATTACCCTGACTGCCTGCAATCGACATCGCAACATCGTTACCCATCACCTGCACGCAGACCATGGTGAGGGCTTCACACTGCGTGGGATTCACTTTGCCAGGCATGATGGAGCTACCGGGTTCGTTTGCAGGAATAAAAATTTCTCCGATCCCCGAGCGTGGTCCACTTGCAAGCCAACGCACATCGTTCGCAATTTTCATCAGTGCTGTTGCAAGCGTCTTCAAAGCTCCATGTGCTGCAACCATTGCATCGTGTCCAGCAAGACCTGCGAATTTGTTGGTTCCCGTCACAAAAGGTGAGCCTGTGAGTTTGCTAATCTTATCCGCAACCGTCGTTGCATACTTGGGATGCGTATTGAGACCAGTGCCTACAGCTGTACCACCTAATGCCAACTCATAGAGACCATCGAGTATACGTTCACATTCCTTCTGCCCAAAACGCAACTGTGCTGCCCAACCACCGATCTCTTGACCCAAAGTAAGGGGTGTTGCATCCATCAGATGCGTACGACCAATTTTGATTACATCATGAAAGGACTTTGATTTTTCATCTAAAGTTGCGATGAGTTTCTGTAAAGCAGGCAGAAGGTTTTCGCGTATGCCAAAAACAGCAGCAAGGTGCATGTACGTAGGAAAGGCATCGTTGGAAGATTGCGATTTGTTGACATCATCATTGGGATGTATGGGTTTCTTACTACCGATCTCCCCACCGGAAATTTCGATCGCACGGTTGGAAATCACTTCGTTCGCATTCATGTTGGATTGAGTACCCGAACCCGTCTGCCAAACAACAAGGGGAAAGTGTTCGTCAAGTTTGCCAGAAATAACATCATCACAGGCCTGACAGATCCACTCGCATTTGTCTTTGGGCAAAAGACCCAATTCGTGGTTGGTCTGTGCTGCTGCTTTTTTTACCAAGCCCATTGCCTTGATCATTGAGCGGGGGAAACGATGTCCCCCAATTTTGAAATTTTCCAGAGAACGCTGTGTTTGTGCACCCCAGTAGCGATCCTTTGCCAATTTGACATCACCGATAGAATCTTTCTCAATACGATAATCCATACCTATGGTTCCTTTCAGTTGTGACAAGCAAAGCTATTTTAGCAGGATTTTTGAGCCCTAAAACTTGAAATCTTCGAAAATATCTTCTCCATGTGCGCCGATCTTCCGACAAGTAATTTTTTCAAAGACCTGCTTCAACAGATGCGAATCCGCATACATTTGCTTAGCCCATTCACAGCGCGATTTTCCCAAAGTATCTCGTTTCAGATCACAGACATGAAGCTTAGCAAAATCAGGAAGCGCATTCTCAGGTATATCTTGAATTTTGAAAGCATGCGCATCGTGAAAATGTTTCTCTTTGCAAATGTAAGTCGCGATCTCTGAACTTGCCATTTCACTACAAGCCTCAGCTTTGGGGCAGGCTGATGTGTATAAAACTACCGAACGGAGCAAAGTTCCCTGACCTGATTGTACTGGTGCAAATTCTCTGTCTGTAGGCTCGTGTGCGCAGGACAAAACCATGAGCAAGCCAAAAAGGCAACGCATAAAAAAACCCCCTGTTATGATGTCATCATTGCAACATCATAACAGACGGTCTACTGAGTGCTAGCTGGTTAATGGAATGCTAGGATTTTTTGAAGATGAAAGACTCACCTGAAGCATTGGATCGCTTGAGACGTTGCTTTGGTTTGCGCGCCATCGCATGAAAGTCATTGCGACGCGCCCCACCGGATCCATGTCGTCGTTCACGGAAGTTACGACCATCTCTACGTCCTGAGGATCGCTCTTCTTGGAATTCAGAACGATCACTAAAGCCAAGTACAACCTTTGGCTCACGGACAGGTTCATTGAACAACTCAGGATACATATGAGTAAGGAAGCGACCTGCGATTTCTTCTGGACTCATATTTGCCAGGCTTTCTTTCCATTTGTCGTCCAGAAGTTCAACAGCACGACCAAAAGATGTCTGCGCTTGGAAACTATCCAACGCTTGAGCGATCTTCTTCGCACCGATCTCTTTACGAGTAGGAATCTTACCTTCGATCATACGACTACGCGTCATACGTTCGATACGATTGATAAGCATACGATGGCTTGGAGTTACCAAACTCATAGCAAACCCAGACTTGCCACTACGTGCCGTACGACCAATGCGGTGAACGTAGTTATCAAGTTCGCGTGGTAGCGAGTAGTTGATAACGTGTGTCACGTCCTTAACATCCAACCCACGTGATGCAACGTCAGTACAAACCAAAACGTTAACCTTACGATCACGGAAAGCTTGCATCGTTCGTTCGCGAGCTTTCTGATCTTTGTCACCATGCAAGCAGTCCACCTTGTACTGGCGCTGGGTCAGATAGGTCGTCAACTCTACAACCAAAGCCTTCGTCTGGCAAAATACGATACCGTAGAAAGCTTCCGAAGCTTCGATCAATTTGCAAAGAACTTCGGGTTTGTTAGATTCATGAGTCAGATAATACAATTGTTGAATAGTCGATGGGAGCATTTCAGAGCGATTGATTTGCACTTGCTTAGGATTACGCAAGTAATCGTCAGCAACGTGTCGCACTTCGGGACTCATCGTGGCAGAAAAAAGCCAGATGTTGCTTGACTCACGTGGAGCTGAACCCAGTAGAGTCGTCAGATCCTCTTTGAAGCCCATAGAAATCATCTCATCAGCTTCGTCAAGAATAATAACGTTCACATCTTTTAAATTCAAAGTGCCACGTTCAATATGATCGACCAAACGTCCTGGTGTTCCGACAACAACAGGAACACCGTCTTTCAATCCACGAATCTGGCTACCGTATTCGGATCCACCGTAGATAGGAAGAGAACGAATGCCTTTGTATTTGCCGAGCAGGTCGATTTGTCCTGAGACTTGCAAAGCAAGTTCGCGTGTTGGACAGATCACCAAAGCTTGGACATGACGTTTTGAAGGATCGATACGTTCAAGCATTGGAATGCTGAACGCTGCAGTTTTGCCGGTACCCGTTGCAGCAAGGCCAAGAAAATCTGTAGCTTCGCCTAAAAGCAAAGGCAATGCTTGTTCTTGAATAGGACTTTGATGCTCAAAGCCGAGTTCCGTGATGGCACGTAGTATAGATGGGCTTAAGCCCAGATCATTAAAATTTTGCAAAGTTGGTCTCACTTCTGTGTTTGGAAGGCCCCGACTCTAGCACAGTTCCTCCAAAAATGGCAGGCTTTCTTGATCTATGGCCATTAATCTTTAGGCAATGATCCTTGAGGCTTATAAAAAATACCGCAGATACAGCAATTGGCCGCTAGGCCGAGAGGCATTCCGAAGCCAAAAAACCTGCCTTTTTAGTTGAGATTTCGACGGTGTTTCCAGACGCATTTTTTGCTAAAAATAAACAAAGTGCCTATGCCATCAGATCCATTGGAGTTGCGTTATGCAAAAATATTTCGCCCTATTGGCTATCATTTTCATAGTCGCAGAAACATGCTTTGCTCGTTGGGCAAAACCAGACGAAGCCCACTATACAAGTTTCTTTGAATATACCTACGTCATTGATCAGGATGGCTCCTTTAATGAAGATATATTGACTGTTCACACTATTCTGACTAGTGAAGCTCGAGAATATCTTAAAAATCTTTATTTTTTATATTCTGCTGATACAACCAAAAATCTTAAGGTTTCTGCAAAAACAGTTTTTGGAAATACTGAATATCCCATACGAGCACAGGATATCTCCGACAAACCCCTAGCTGATGACAACTCTGGCTTTGATAACAACAACCGTGTCAATATCGCATTCTCCAACATTAAAATCGGTTCAAAGCTTCACCTACATTACAAAAACCGTCTCTTTGCCCCAAACTTTCCTAAACACTTTTTCTACGTCTTTTCTCTAGAGAATTTTGCTCCCTATGAAAAAGGCTCAAAATTCGTGTTTTATTCCAAATTAAGTTCACCACTCAAAGTTTCTTTCCGCAAACCAGAAGCATTCATTATGAAAGAGAGCATTGAGAAGGGAATGCAAAAAATTTCTATAGAAGTACGTGACACTTCCTTTTATAAGGTAGTTGAAGAACCCTATAGCAGCAACAACCCCAACACTTCGGTACCTAAATTTGTTGTATCTTCAGCAAGAAATTACGGCGACTTCCTCAACCCATATGCTGAACTTTATGAAGCAAAATTAACTCAAGAACTACCTACACAATTCATTCCGATTCTAAACTCGGCAAAGAAACTAAAAGGGTTTGAAGAACAAGCTAATATTGTCATGTCTGAGGTCATGAACCAGATCCATTACATGGGTGATTGGCGCAGCATCAAAGGCCGCTTGGTACCTCGTGATTTTTCTGTCCTAGCACGCACGGGGTTTGGAGATTGCAAAGATTTTGCTGCATTAACGACGAAACTTCTACGTATGTTAGGCTATGATGCACACGTTGCGATCGTCTATCGCAGCAAGATACCTTATGAGCGTGAACCCCTAGCCATCAACCACTCTAATCATGCAATTGTTCATGTCAGTTGGAATGGAAAGTCTTTCTGGCTGGATCCCACGAACCCTACAGCATTTACAGGAATACGCGAAGATATTGCCCAGCGTCAGGCCATTATCTTAAAGAAAAGCGGAGTTGTTGCGGAAGAAATCCCCATGACCTCACCGCAAGATGAAATTGTCGACCTTCGCTCGGAACTCACTTTTCAAGAACAAGGCCGAGCAAACATCCGAATGCACGCAGATTTTGCAGGTCGTGCTGCTAATTCCATTCAAGACTATCTCTTTGGAAAACTTGCTACAGAAATTGAACACATCGCAGTCACTGAAGCGACCTCAGAGGCACGCATTCATAGGATCAACAGTGTTCGTATTCCATCCTTTCAAACACGTCTACCTATTCCTGTTAGCTATGACGTCGATGTCGACTACTTTCCACCAATGAACAAAACATCTGTAGGACCAGGATTCATAATGAATGC
>CAZWOL010000033.1:0-32908 GCA_964635325.1 uncultured Pseudobdellovibrionaceae bacterium | reverse complement strand
TAGGCAGGCCTCACCTGCGCTGTTTTTGCCATTTTTTGTACCCAGATATTTGGGACTAGCTTTGGATGAATCGTTTGTTCCATAAATCATGTCTTGGTCAAATTCGTAGCATGTTTCATCACTATTTTTTGTGAATGATTTTGCTAGAGCCTTTGGTAAGCAACTTTTGGCTTCTCCACCGAGCAATTCCGATGCCTCATCAACTTTATCTTTAATTGAAACAGCTGCAGGATCGTAAGCAGTTGAATCAGCGAGTGCCAAATTTGTAGAGCTAGTAGAAAAAACAGAAATTGCGAGAGACCCAGGGAATGCTAATGACAGGTTGTTCGCTACGCTGCTAGCAGCAGAGCTCGAATCACTCTTTTTTTTGCCACAGTGACTAAGGCCTATCCCTAGTGCTGACAGTAGAAATACGTGATGAACAAGTTTCATGATAGTTACCTTTCATTGCTTTCCAGGGTCCCACCATAGGACCAGATTCTCCAACTATCGGCTCATGAATTGATAATTTTAGTATTTTTTTAAGATTATCCGAATTTGCTAAGAATAATCGCTTGTTTGGCTGGTGAGGTCTGGAAAATCAGGAGGGTTTTTATTGTCCGAGGTGCGTTGCGATTTGTTTTCGTAAGCTTGCTTGGTTCTTCAAATTTTTGTCGAGTTCTGTCGCTGTTGTGTTTGCAAGAGTCATCAACTGAGACGGAGCATCAGCCCCCTGCAAAGAGAGTCCTGTCATAACAGCACCTGTAATTGCTGTTGCAGCACCAGCAATGATCGGAAGCCAGGGAAGTCGGCTAGGCGCTTCATACACAGGATGAGATGCAGACGAGAGAGATTTGCGGGGTGATTCAGATTGACTAGGGGTTTCACTGGTGTCGAAACTATTGATGGAGAAGGGAGAGGAACGCCAAGCGTTAGTAACATTAGTGTAATTGACGTGTGGCTGCGATCTTGAAATACCTCCTGTATATTCAGAAGATATTTTTGAATTCGCCTTCCATTTCCAAACGACTCCACCAATACCGACAACACTTCCGATGGAAAGGAGCGAAAGACCTGATATGAAGAGTTTATCATTACGTTGTTGCCCAGCCATAGGTAGGTCTGGAGCTGCAGTTACGAGAGCTCCAGATATTGTTGAAGACGATTTTGGAGCACAACTAAAGTTACCACTATCATCTTGTGCCCATTGATAGCCTGGGGTGCCATCACAGTTCATGCGTGCTCGATCGTCGTCGGAAAATGCCTCTGCAAGTCCGAGGGATGTTCGTGCGTCGGAGCTGGTCTGTGTTGCTAACTTAAGAACTTTCGAGCAGTTGCTAGCACTATCTGCTAAGTTTAGACCTGTTGAATTCTTCACTTTTTTTGCGGCTTCTAAGGCATTGTTGCTTTCTCTAAGAACTGGACTTTCGATAAAAGATTTAAATTGTTCACGCAGGTGAATGATATTATGAACGCTTTTTGCTAGGTCAGAGTTTGTGAATAAAGCATCATTGAAACCAGCAAGCTTGCTTTGAAAGTTTTGTAATAGAGCACCATTTTTATTGTCTAACTCTTCAATCTGAGTGAACAGATCACGATAGGGTTGTGGGGTTCCTGCAAACTTTTTTACAGAACTAGTCAATGCAGGCCCTTTCGCAAAGCTGCGACCAGGACGTTGCTTAGAGCTTAGTTTTTTTGCTCCCTTGTTTTTTTCACGATCACTCCAAATTGCGGAGCTCACCGAAGCAGTGTAGTCACCTGCATCTAAGCGGCCCTCATAGGTCAGACCAGTGCTCTGACTGTTGTTTGCAAAAATACCTTGTTTACACTCGGATGTCCCTGTTCTGCAGATTTCGTAGTAAACAAAGTCTGCTTTTGCATCACCCTGGAACTGTAGACGCAGTATCTGTGCAGAATTGTTTTTGCTCAGCGGGATGCTGTCAAATTTGAGATTCTGTGTCATCAAAGTAGTTGAATCGACCAGAGGTGGCATGTTGATTTCTGTAAGTGCGAGCTCTGTAGGACACGTTAGTTTAGGAAGGTTTGATTCTCTTAGCGAAGAAGAATTCTGCTCGTGCGCTTTGGTCTTGCATGCTGGTGTATTTGCAAGAAGAAGAAAATTGAGCGTCCATAGAATCTTTTTAGACATCATTTCTCCTGAGCATAATTGTGGGGATATCCCGCTGAAACGGACTGCCATTTGATGCTAAGCTTTGGCGAAGTCGTCGATACCTCGCTCGGAGTGAGTCGGGTGTCCCTTAGCACTCTCTAAAGTTGAGCTTGGATCTTGTTTTGGATGACGGTCATGGCCTGGATGTTTTTCTCAACCTGTGCTGCTGTTGAGTTTGCAAGGTTCATGATCTGCGTATTCACATCTGCATCAGCAAGTCCGTAACCAGAGAAATTTATCATTACACCACCCGCTGCTGCCATGAGTGCCCCAGATACTAGACCAACGATTGAATAGGCTTTGGGGTTCTTTCCGATGCGAGTAGAGATCTTGTCTGGTACTATCTTCTTTATCGTATTTAAGACAGTGTCTATCTTCTTTGCTTTATATGTTTTGCTAATATAGTATTCATAAACTTTAATGCCTCCGGTAATCCCTACAATTCCCCCAAGGGAGACGAGAGCGAGGCCTCCTGCCCACAGTCCTAGATCTTTGCTATCATCGCCAGCCATCGGTTTTGTCGGATCTGCAGTTACAAGTGTATTTGAGATTGTCGAGCTTGGGGCAGCAAAGCAACCGTAGTACATCCCGTCTTTGTCAGGATAGGTCGTTGTTGAGGTGGATGTTGCATCTGCCTGTATCCAAGAATAACCTTCGTTCTTGCGGCTGTCGCAGTTCATTCTTGCAATATCGAAGTCACTAAAACCCTGAGTCGTTTCTGTAGCTGTCGTTGTTGCACTTGTTGCTGGAGTCGGGGTTGTTGTCGGTGTCGGTGTGTTTGCAGCAGCAAGAGCTGCGGCTTGTGCAGCTTGTGCTGCTGCAGCAGCATTTGCCTGAGATGCAGCATCTTGTTGGACCGTCGGACTTGTTTGTGCAGCAATCGCTGCAACTTCAGGACAGCTTGTTGCGGCATCTGCCAGGTTGAGTCCTGACTTCATCGCATTGACATCTTGGGCTGCAGATGCCGCGTTTTTTGTTTCTGCAAAGAGGGGGCTTTCGACCATCTCTTTTAATTTTTCACGCATGTTTCTTACGTTGTTGATACTTTTGAGGAGCTGAGGATTAACCTTTTTATTTCCCTTAAAAGCCATCAAGTCTTTTTGGAACTTTTGCAATATTGCGCCGGTTTTGTCTTCCAGTTCGTCGTTTTGGATGAAGAGATCACGTAGGCCTTGTGGTGTTCCGACAAAACCTTTGATGCTGCTGCTGATAGCTGGACCGCTGTGGAAAATTCTGCCCGGACGTCCGGAGTAGTTGCGATCTTTTGCAGAACCATTCTTTTCTCGGTCATTCCAGATCGCAGAAGATACTGTAACGGTGTAGTCACCTGCATCGAGACGACCATCGTAGGTTACGTCACTGGAGCCAGATCCATCGGCATTGTGAGCTAAGATGCCACGCTTACAGTTGGATGTTCCGCTTTTGCAGATTTCATAGAAGACAAAGTCTGCATCGGGGTGGCCTGTGAGTTCAATCTTGAGAACTTGATTCGAACTTCCACTTCCGATCGGAATGCTTGTAACACTGAGATTCTGTGTTGTTAGTTTGGTAGAATCGACCTGCAAAGCTTCTCCAATTTCAGCTAAAGCGAGATTGGTTGGACACGAGGGGACACTGGAATCGACTGCAGAAGAACTCGATGGAGTCACAGTCGAGCTAGCACTATCCTTAGACTTGGTCTTACAAGAGAACAAACCCAATATGAGTATCAGTCCTACTTGCTTACAAACAGTTTTTTGCATAGCGTATCATCTCCTGCATGAGTCAAATTTATTAAAAGTTATTTATAGTCCCTATCATTTTATCATGTCGACTAAGTTTTGAGCTGTGATTCGTCAGCAGAGTAGAAACGAGGGAGCTTGCGAGCTTCGCGAATCATAGTTGTCTGCTGATTTTTGAGATATTGGACGATATTACGTTTTTGTGGGTCGGTGCGTAGCCGATCGATTTCATTCTGAATTTCATTCAATCTTTGCACGCGATCATCATGCTTGAAAATTTCGTCTAAAATCGCATTGAATTCTTCTTTTTCCTGGCTATTGAGGCCTGTTGTATTGCTATAGCGATGAAACTTGTTGATTTGGAGTGGTTCGGTATCTACGACAACCGTACCATCACCTTTTTTTTCAGTGACGACACCGGGTTCTGTATAGATTCCAGTCTTAGGAACAAAGTCACCTATGTGTGCCATCGCTGGCCCTCCTTAAAAGAGTTATGAATTCTCTCGATATGACATTTCAAATTGTCGAGGACGCACATTATACGTTTGCATGAGATGGAAGAGTTCCGACTTGAGGTACTTGGTCAGCTGAATGTTGGCCTGTGAAGTTGGATCTTTTTCCATCTCTTGGATTTTTTTTTGTAATTTCTCAATCTTCTCATCGGGCTTATCGATTGCTCGAATGTCATCCATAAAAGCATTGAAGGTCTTGCGATCTTTGCCATCAAGCCCTGCAATATACCCATGACGGAATTCATCCTTCACTTCATTGCGATCTGAGCTCGCTTGCATGCGTTGATGCAAGCTCTCTTTCTTACGCACCACTCCTGGTTCGCCCTGCGTATTGAAAAGAGGATCTCCGACCTTAATTGCCATGCTTGCTTGCAGCCCTTTGCTTTTCTCTTATTTTAGCGCTGGAGCATAGGATGCACACTGGGCAAGGCTTGCCGTTTCGATTTGCTGAGCAAAGCTAGGTTGCTGACAGAATGGTTATCAAGTGTGCAGAAAGAGCAAAGATGGGGAGATGTACTTTTCTCTCTAGTGCTGTTTGTAGTGCTAGAGCTCTTGCTTGAAGCTAGTTTCACCAAAAGAAGTGAGAGTTTGTTCAAAGCGTTCTTTGAGTAAGTTCTTTGAAAACGGATGATCACTTTCATCCCATTGGTTCATGATCCCACCAGCTATGTTCTCAAGACTTATATCGCCTTCGGAAAAGACTAAGTTGTATCCAAGACGTTCTAAATCAGGGATCATCTTAGCTGCGTGTCTTCCACCAAAAAATCCTATACTCAAACCTTGCTTTTGTTGGTTGCGTATAACATCAATAAGGAAGCCGATATCAGCAATCCAGATAGAGATGCATTCACATAACTTATCTTTACTCAAGTTTGTGAGAGTTTCAAAAGACTTCAGCTGTTTTGTCTTCTTGAATACGGCGCCAGACAGGCTTGCTTTATTGTTGATCTCAAATTTTATTTTAAATTCATCGATCGCTAGATGGCACTCTGATAAACTATGCTGAGTCTTTTCCAACAAAGCTATTTTTTCTTCTTCAGATAGGGTTTTAACTGCGATCTCAACTTCTTTTTCAAGAGTTGTAAGTCTTTTTTCGACTTCTTGAATGTTGTTGAAACGTCCAAGCTCTTTTTCTATGTTGGCAACATTTTGCGCTAAACCAGTGATGCTACTTTCTATGGAGCGTTTGAAACGAGGGCTAGATTGCCAATACTTTTCGACACGCGGGATCAGGTCATGCGGATGAATCGCAGTTTGAGAATTAAGCCAACGTAAATCATCTTTGGACCACAATTTTAATTCGTTAAGCTTGGTTAAGCTGTCTTGCAGAATAAGGCTAAGGTATTGTCCACTAGCAAGAGAGAAGTCTTTGATGCCTTCTCGTCGGCAATCCGAAAAAATACTTGTGATATAGGGTCTCTGTTTTTTTTCCTCTACATATTTGGGAATGGCATACAGCATTTCTTTGCGAATGCTCTCTGCGGGCGGTGCGGGGAAGGATTCTTTGCAGTTTTCTAAGATCCACCCATGTTTTATTTTCTTGGAAACCAGAGTATCTATAAATGTCTTCACAGACTGTATGTCACTTAGCTCTTTTTTAAGAAGGTCTGGATCTATGTTGCTAAGCTCTATATGTCGATCCCCAATGAGTAAGATTTTTTTGCCTTCGGCGTTTTCAAGCAGTGCAAGGCTGCTAACAAAAGCATAGCTGGCTGTATTTGCTCCGAAAAATAGGCAACAAAAAAGACTCCATATTTTCATAGAATGAACCTTTCGATTTTTGGTGAAGGAAAAACGAGTTTTACCTGGATTCGGATAGAGTGTCTACCGCTGTGACATATCTATGTGTAATGCATCAATATTTTTTAATGAATAGCGAGTAGAAGAGTCCTTCGAATGCTCCAAGGACTTTGAATGCAGTGCTAGTAAAAATATGGAGTGGCTTTGGCCCAATCGCTCTTAGCATACTTCTTGTGGAGACGTTGGAAGTTTGCTTTGCTCTCCTTCTGTGCTTCCTCACGAGGGATGCCACATCGGTCCGCTTGCTCGTAACTACGTGAACATTTTACAAGAAGATGCAGGCTCTCTGCTTCTAAGTCATCCATCGTTGCTGATGCAGCATGTCGGTTGGCAACATCTCTGAAGTAGTCGATAGCAGCATATTTGGGATGTTCAGAAATTTCCACCCACGGACATTCTGGACAACTCGCTTTGATCTCATTACCCAAAAGATTGTCAAATCCACCAAGGTCAGATTGGGGTTGAAGAAATTTGGTGTAGATTTGCTGACCTAGGTCAAGGCTTGCACGTTCGTTGTTTGCGCTAAGAGCAAGCGATCGAACGTTCCCTTCTAAGTCTTGTAAAGTGCCCATATCAGCTTTGCGTTCGAAAATCTGCACCATCTCCGCAAAACGCCTGTCAAAGAGATAGCGTCGTGCAAGCTCCCTCAGCACATAGACTGTTTTGGCAGGATCGAGATTGGGATGCTCTAATATTTTTTCTAGCTCCTCAGTGTTATAGACTCTCAACGCCATATCCGTGAGAATTTTAGGAGATGAAATCGGTGAGTCTTTGTCAAATAGTTTGTCTTTGGGGTGGGCTTTGAAGAACATGCGTAAGCGATGCAGTTTGATGCTGTCGTCTTGCGGGAATTCGTTTTCCAATTCTAAAAACAAGTTGCTGGCTTCGCTTGCTTTTCCCAAATCACGCATTGCAAATGCTTTCATTAGACGAGCACTCCCTGCAAGCATACCTTTAGTCGTTGAAGGGATGTCTAAAGTCGAAAGTGAGGCATCATCTTTGTTTCTATAAAAATACAGTGCTGTCAGAAAAAGGCTTAGCTCAGGAGCTTTGGCTCGCAGAGTGTTTTTTTGCCACTGAGCAAATGCTGTTTTATCAATTTTGGTCTGCCTAATCCAACTGTATGCAATAAGAAGTGGATGATCTCGAGTTGGATCAGCTTCCCCCTTGTAAAGTCTGGCATACTCATCAAATTGAGGACCGAAGATACTGTACTTTGTCGAACTAACAAGAGCAGCATTCGCATTGCTTTGCAAGATGGTGTCGAGTTCTTTGGTCTTTCCTAAAAAATAAAGGATGCGACGCTCGACGTTCTTTGCGCTGTCGGCGTAGCGACCTTGTGGATAATCTCGTAAATAGTCTTGAAAAAAAGTCTGGGCTTCAAGTACGAGAGGGGCTTTTACGGTAAGTGAAGGTTCGTAGTAACCATCCCAATCTTTCTGCGCCATCATGAGTTTGATGCGAGCTTTGAGATACTTTGCTGTTTCGACGACCCATGAGGATTTCGGGGTTTGCTCTGCAAGGGTTGCGAAGATGCGAAAACTACCTTCTTCGTCGAGTGAGTAAAAGGCAAGTATACCCTCAAGGTACTTGCCATGTATCGAACTCATGCTGAGCACGATCTCGGAGAGGTCTTTGCCACAGCGATTGAGCATGAGAGTTCGTGCTTTTGCAAGACTAAAGAGTTCTTCTTGTCCCACACCTTCAGCTGCAGCATTCTGCAAAAATAAAATAGCATTGGCAAAGGTGTTGGTTCTGCATTCATAGCCCTGAGGAACAGCAAGAGTCTTTGCTGCATCTAAATTGGGAAAAAGTCGGATGAGTTCATTCTTGTACTTTTGCTCATCCCATGCTGCAGTTGCTGAACTGTCTTGCAGTGCTTCAACATCAGCAAAAGCGTTTATGATTTTTTTGAAGGGGCCTGGATCAGGTTCGAGGCCGTCAGGAATTTCATACTCAGGATCGATGAGTACGGAAATTCCATACTTCGGTGTTGGTGGATAAGAACAAGCCAAAATTTTAGGAGCAAAGCACAGGAGATAGATGGCCCAACAGCGTCTCATAGAACTTCCTTCTGCAGAAAATAAACAATACCCAAACGGTTTGAAGATTTGTTGAGAACAAACGGTAGAGGCCGTCTTGCTAGGAGGCCGAGTTTGTAGGTGCGTTTCTGCTTATCCAAAGCATGAATAGCAGCTTCGGCATTCGCTACATAATCACGGATCTGGTAGCTCTGATAGACCACTTCATCCACACTCTTATGCAGTGCATCGAGAGCATTGCTGTCAGCTCGCAAAGCCCAATCACTAAGGCCAGTGATGCTGAGTTGGAAACGTCGATCTAGCTGTGAGCGAATTTTTTCTAAAACCAAACTGTAGTTTTTGACTTTTGCAGTTGCAACATCGTGGTCGATTTGGAGGCCGAGTACTGGGACTTTGTGTCGTTCCCAAAGTTGCGTATGGTAGCGAAAAAGAGCAAGAAGGCGCTCGTGATCAAAGACTGTACCCTGAACTCGGTAGCAGAGAAAAATTCCAGGGCTGCTTAGAGGATGGGGGTGCACACCTTTTTTTTGGAAGCGAAACTTTGCGTCCTCACCGCTGATGCTTCCCTGGTAAATATACAGCATGCTACTTGGAGGGGCTTCGTTGGGTAGAATTCCAGCCCAAATCCAATAGGCCGCCTCATGTTGGCGTGCATATCCCGCAAGGCTGAAGAAAAGAACGCATGAAAGAATTGACGTCAGCTTCGCGATTCGGCTCAAATTGCGTAAAATACAGGACATACACTCCGCATAGGCACTTAAAGCGTCCTTCTATCACATTCTCGTGTGAGCACGCAAAAATTATTCCCGCCGTTGCAAATCTGAGGTATTGTGCACCAAAGAGTACAATATATTGGCCCTGGTCTCCCCCGTGATTTTTTGAGTAAGAAATGACAGCACCCTTTGTTCATCTTCATGTTCATAGTGAATATTCTTTTGTGGATGGTAGTATCCGCATTCCTGCGTTGATCGCACACGCGAAATCTATGGGGCATACGCATGTTGCTCTGACCGATCACAGCAATTTGCATGGAGCGATCGAATTTTATTTCAAAGCAAAAGAGCAAGGTATCACCCCAATCATCGGATGTGAGATTTATCTTGCGGGTTTGCTATCCGGTCAACCTGTGCACCAGCTTGTCTTGCTTGCCAAAGACACTCAAGGTTACAAAAATCTCTTGAAGGTCGTGTCCAGCGGCTACATTGGTACTAACTTTAAAAATGTACCTACTGTACCTTGGGATGTTCTGAGTGAACGAGCGTCGGGTCTGATAGCATTGAGTTCTTTCCATAATGGAGAGTTTTCATATCTTGCGAATGAACTGTGCAATGGTACGGATCCTTCCTCATTAGCACAAGAAGATGAAGCGCTCGCTCATTTGCGTGAGTATGTGCAGCGCATGCAAACCTGTTTTGGTGCTGATAATTTTTATACCGAACTCACAGATAACGGACTTCCTCAGCAGCGCTTGCAGATACAGCGACAGGTGCAGATCGCTCGTCTTCTGCAGCTGCCTATTGTCGCAAGTACCAACGCACACTATCTCACCCGTGATTTTGCAGATACACATGCTCTTGCTGTTGCGATCAAAAACAGCATGACGCTCAATCATATCCGTAAGCGTCTGCGTGATGTTCACTTTCATGTGATGAATAACGAAGAAATGCAGGAGCGTTTTCAAGACTATCCGGATGCGCTATCCAATACTTTGTTGATTGCGGAACGTTGCTCGCATGTCAAGATTGAAACAGGTCAGTACTATCTTCCGAAGATTCATCTACCGGAAGGAGAAAGTTCCGAACTTGCTATGCGTCGCCTAGCTGCCGAAGGTTTGACAGATAGGCTCAATGCTTTGGCTCCACTTTACGGAGCATCATTGGATGAAGCCAAACGTAAGGAGTACTGGGATCGTCTGAATTACGAACTCGATGTTATTGCAAAGATGGGTTTTGCCGACTACTTTTTGATCGTTCAGGATTTTATTCGCTGGGCAAAGCAAAATGGAATTCCTGTGGGTCCTGGACGGGGCTCCGGTGCAGGTTCATTGGTTGCATATGCCTTGCTGATTACGGATCTCGATCCTTTGCCATACAATTTGATCTTCGAACGCTTTCTTAATCCCGAACGTATTTCGATGCCAGACTTTGACGTCGACTTCTGTCAGTGGCGTCGCGAAGCGGTGATCCAATACTGCATAGATAAGTACGGAAAAAATAACGTTGCACAGATCACTACCTTTGGAAAGATGAACGCCAAGGGTGCTGTCAAAGCTGTAGGACGTGCGAAAGGTCTGGGTTTTAATCGTGTAGATCAGTTTACGAAACTCTTTCCAAATGACCTTGGTCTGACCTTACAAAATGCGCTTGAGCAAGAACCTCGCATTAAAGAGGAAATGAACAAAGATGACGAACTACGCGAATGCATGGAACAGGCTCTCAAACTAGAGGGTCTTAGTTCGCACACATCTGTGCATGCAGCGGGTGTGGTGATGTCGGACGGAGATATGACGGACTATGTTCCAGTCTATACAACAGATGGATCGTCATACATTACACAATATGAGATGAAACCTACCGAAAAAGTAGGGCTCGTCAAATTCGACTTCCTTGGTTTAAAAACACTTACTGTGATCGACAAAGCAGTTGCACTCATCCGCAAGCGAGGCCATCCCGACTTTGATATAAGCAAGATTCCTCTCAATGTAAGCAAAGTGTATGAGCAGATCTCACAGGGTCATACCGTTGGGATTTTTCAGTGTGAGAGTGCGGGGATGACGCAGCTTGTGCGTAAGCTCAAACCGTCATCGTTTGAAGATATTATCGCTTTGGTTGCGCTCTTTAGACCTGGTCCACTGGGCTCAGGGATGGTTGATGACTTTGTCAAACGCAAGCATGGTCAGCAAAAAATTAGCTACTTGCTTCCATCGTTGGAGCCGATTCTCAAAGATACTTATGGGATGATTCTCTACCAAGAGCAGGTACAAAAGATCGCAGCTGTACTTGCAGGTTACACTCTTGGTGAAGCGGATCTTCTGCGTAAGGCGATGGGTAAAAAGATCCCTGAGGAGATGGCAAAGCAAAAAGAACGCTTTGTTAGTGGTGCCGAAGCCAATGGTGTTTTCAAAGATAAAGCCGAAGAAATTTTTGAGCTCATGGCCGAATTTGCAAAGTACGGTTTTAACAAATCTCACTCTGCAGCTTATGGATTGATTAGTTATCAGACGGCCTATCTCAAGTGTTTTTTCCCAGAATGCTATCTTGCAGCGTGTATGACCTGCGATATGGATGCGACTGACAAATTGGTCAAGTACGCAGAGGATTGTCGACGTTTAAATATCGAATTGCTCACGCCGAATATCAATCGCAGTCAGTTGGAATTTTATGTTCCAGAAGATGCGAAGATTGATTTTGCACTATGTGCTGTCAAAGGCTTGGGTGAAAGCTCTGTACGTCCGCTATTAGAGCAACGAGAAGCCAAGGGAGTCTTTAGCAATCTCACGGATCTTGCGCGTCGCATTCATCTTGGCAAACTTGGTAAGAAAAACTTGCAGCTCCTCGTCGCATGTGGAGCTCTTGATGATTTTGGATACAGTCGCAAAGTGCTCGATGAGTTGGTGGGACAGGCTGTGGAATACAGCTTGCGTCACCATGAGGCATCTTCTTCGGGACAGCGTGGGCTCTTTGATTTGGGACTGCAGGCAGCAACAGCTAAGCCTGAAAACTGGTTGCATGAGCAAAAATATCCAACTCTTCGCAAGGGTGAACGCACCTGGCGTATTAGCGATCTTTTCCTGGAGAAAAAACTTCTTGGTACCTTTTTGACCGAACACCCACTTAAGCTCTTTCGCTTTGATTCAAAAGCTTTTGCAAGTGCGCGGATCGCAGATTTTGATCGACTGATCGAGGGGCAGACCAAGGTTAAAGTTACAGTTTTTGCTCTGATGACTAAGGTTGAACAGCGTCGTAGCAAGCGTGGCTCCTTAATGGCTTACGTATGTCTCGAGCAAGAGGATGCCTTGCACGAAGGAATCATGTTTCCTTCTGCACTCGAAGCAAACAAATTGCCTGAGCCGAATTCTTTGGTCTTGGTCGAAGGGACTCTTGAAAAATTAAATGAAGAGATGCCGATGCGCTTTAATATAGAAAAAGTGCTCGACGTACAGCAGATTCGCAAATTACGGGCGCGTTCACTAACGATCACTGTTGGTATGGAGTCTGATTTGCACTGTGTTTCCTCTATCAAAGAAGCCATTGCAGCATCTCCTGGCGAAACCCCTATCCGCTTTCAAGTACGCAGTGATAAGGCTTTGGTTCGCATCGATGCGCCTCGATGGAAAATCTCTCCTACCAACGCATTCCTAAACAGTATCGTGACAATTCCATCGCTGAGTTTAGACTTCTCAGTGAACGGATAAGTTCGTAACTGTTCTTACCTTGAGAGGATGTGGTCGAAAATTCTAAGACAGTAGCTGAGTGCGGCTATAAGGTCGACGCATGGCATGTGTGTAGCGTTGGTAGATCCATCCTGCAATGAGTAGTAGCATCCACAATCCTATAAAACTCAACAGCCCCCAGCGTTGGTAGAGGCTAGGTCGAAGCAAGGGAATCTCGACAATAATATCTTGAGTCCCTGATTGTATTATAGATCCCGTCGGATGAAATATTGTGGCTCCCTGTTGTGTGTCAAATTGTACAAGGGGGATTTGGTACTCTATCGCTTTCCAAGCGTTTAGTATGGTCAGTTGTGAGAAAGGTATCATCGTCTGCTGAGGTGAGCTTTGTAGAGCTAGAAACTTAGGTCGTTCGCTCATGCTGCGAAGCTGTTGGTTCCAGTTTTCGGAGAAAAGAGCTTCGTAGCTACGGAGTTTTAATACGGGTATGCGTCCTCTGGTATAAACCAAAGCATCGGAACTTGTCGGTGTCTTTACAGGTGGAAGTGAGGGAAACAGAAAGTGCAGTGAACTGAGTGGAGCATGCTGAAAGATTGGAGCAAGGCTAGCTTGCAGTTCGTTTTCACTTCCATTTTGAACAGCTTGCTGAATTTCGCGAAGAGTGACCTTGCCTACGCTAGCTTTAGGAGTAAGTCCCGAGAGTGAATTTACTAGCAGCAAGGTACTCATCAGGACGAGTGAAGGCCAGTCCCAAGTTTTGGAGAGTATGCGCTGACTGATGATTCCAGCAAGCAGATAGCTTAGAAAGGAGAAGAGAGGAAGTCCGAATATAGGAGCTAAACCTAAGTAGGGAGCTAGGTTGATCCACGAAAATCCGATGTGATTGGGTAGTGTTTGTGGAATTATAAATTCGAGTAAAGTAAGAGCTCCAGCTATAAAAAATGTAAGTACTATAGTATCCGCTTTGAAGAAGATCGCTCGTGTCGGAGCACCTATCTTTGAGCTGCTTGTGTATTTGCCAGGAACCACTTTTTTCTCAAATAGTGGCTTTAGACCAAGATGCAGGAGCATAAAGATCCAAAAATTTGCAAATGTGGTGAACATAACGGACAGTGCTAATACTGGGGTTATAAAAAATTTTACCCATGTCGAATTTGAAGGGATCTGAGCAAGCGGTGTATATGATCCTACTAGACAGGCTACCAATGAGAAAACAAATAGAAGAACACAACGCTCCTGAAAGCGACGCGTCCTTCCCCATAAAATGAAAAGAATAGTAAGAGCGATAAGAGGAAAACCAAAAAGACTATGCTGACTCAAGACACTGGGTGTTCCCAGCGAGTAGAGTAAGCCACCTAGACTCGCAAGTAGGAAATTTGCCAATGCCTGCGCCCTCCATCTTAGCTAAGATCGATCTATAGTTATTATACTGCCTGCGCAGCTAGACTCCTAAAATAGCTGACGACTCTCTTTTTTTTCGTAAGTTCAGAAAAATATTTAGTGCTTTGAAATCATTGACTTTAGCAAGTGAATTGCGTTATCGCGCAGCCTTTTCTTAAAAAAATTCCAAGACTTCCGATGGCTTCAATAAGCAGCGTTGGTATTCGGAAAAAGAGGTTCTATAAAGATGCCTATGGATGATCGTCTTCTTATGGAAGATCTGAAAAGTTCTGTCGGAGAAGATCCGTTTAGACAGGTTTTTGAGAATGCTCCAGAATCTATGTTGGTACTAGAGCGTGATTTCACCATCATATTTAGCAATATACAGTTAAGCAATGAGCTTGGTTTGACTGCAGAAGAGCTTAGTAGTTTAGCATTGGACAAAATTTTCACTCCAGACCACGGAGAGCTCAAAGATCTTTTGGTAAATGGTCTCATTGCTAATGCCCAAGTACTCCTACGAGGGGTGGCTTTTGCTAAAGATTCATCCAAGTTTAGCTGCGAACTCAATGTGGGTTTATGGCAGGCCGGAACAGACTTGCGTTACATAGCTACGCTAAGAAAAACCTCGAGTGTGCAAAATCAAAATGAATCTAAGAACGAGCTAATGAATCTTGCTGAAGTCAAACGTACGACTTCTCTTGCAAGTATGGGATCCCATCTGGTTCAAGAGTTACGTAGTCCCCTCAGCACAATTATTGGTTTCAGTGAATTGATGATGGGTCACATGAGGTCTCAAGATTTGGAGTCCAGTAAGCTTCCTCTTATCGTTAAGTCGGCATTATACATGCAAGATGTTATGAGGAATCTCAGTAGCTTTGTGCGCTCTCAACACTCTGAACCTATGATCGACCTTGATCTGAATTCAATATTGAAAAGCTCGCTTGGGCTCCTAAAATTTAAGACAAATGATTTGAATCTCAGTGTCACCTACGGTCCTCTATCGGATTCTCTACATGGTGATCGATTTCAATTGGAAACTATTATTCAGACGTTGATTTTGAATAGTTTAGATGCTTTCGCAACGAGTCAAACAGACTACAAAGTCATTGCTATCAAAACCTATCGAAATGACGATCGTATATTTTTTGATTATGAAGATAATGCTGGGGGTATTGCTAGTGAACTGATTTCTCAGTTATTCGATCCTTTTGCAAGCTTGTCATCGAGTGCACGTGGGATGGGTACGGGTCTATCTTTGGTGCGTTACCTTGTCGTTCGCCATAAAGGTCTGCTTCATTTGACGGTAAAGGAAAGTATCGGGGTTCAAATCTTGCTTAGCTTTCCTAGAAGTTTGGACTTCGACACCATTGCCTACGAGCCGAAATCTGCTGTTGCCTTCAATATACAGAGGATGGAGTGAGTCTGCACTTGTGTTTGCCTAAGAGCGTTTGAGTGAGTTCAACGTTTCTGTAATGCGAACGGCGCGCTGCCCACGTAGGACCCCAGGAACACCAAAAAATTTGGTAATACCCTCAACATCAATTTCGAGTGATGATGCTGCATCCTTATTGAGTTGTAAGATATCTCCAACCTCGAGGTTTACGAGGTCATTGATGTTGATATCTGCTTCCCCTAAGCGCACACGAACATCAACTTTGGTTTTGAGTACATGCTCTTTGATCCTGTTGATCCAAATGTAGTCGACCTCGAGCTGCTCACTTTGAAAGCCGACCGTTAGCTTTGATTTGATCGGTTCTAAGGTTGCGTAGGGAATAACGATTTTGATAGTCCCTGAAACTTTCTCCAACTCAACATCGAAGGTTGTCGCAATGACAACATCAGAGGGAGGTACAACAGCAACAAACTGTGGGTTGATCTCCGTACGGCTATAACCAATCTTAAGTGGGTAGACGGGTTCCCAAGCTTTTTCTAGGTCATCAAGTGCTGCAAGAACCACTCGTCGTGCAATTTTGATTTCAATTTGGGTGAAGTCCTTACCTTCGATCTTGGTGTATGGAACATCGTTGCCACCAAAAAAACTGTCGACCAAGGCATAAAGAAGCTTAGACTCGATCACGAGTATGGCAGCTCCTCGAAGTGGGTCTAGACGCAATATATTGAGACAGGATGGTAGGGGGAGTGAGTTCATAAATTCGGAAAATTTCAAAGGTCCGGTTGAGTTAACGCTTAAATTTGCAAGTTTACGGAGTGAATTGGAGAGGGTTACACGAAACATACGGATAAAACGATCGTGGATAATGTCGAGCGTTGGGAGACGCCCCCGAATAATACGATCTTGGTTTGCTAAATCATAATGCACAACGTTGGTATCTACAGCAGCGGGCTCTGGATTGTACTCCAGCTTACTGTCGGAGACAGCGGAGAGAAGTGCATCGACTTCATTTTGACTGAGCACTTGATTCACGGGATCTTTCCTCCCAAACATAACGAATTTTTGGCTTTCTCCTATTATAGAGATTTTGCCCTGGTAGATGAGTCGGCATTTATTGCACCTTTAGAGATCCTAATCTTGAACCGATGTTTCAGTTGTATTTGATCCTAAGATTTTAAAGGATGAGATCCATTCCATGTCGAGAGCCCTTTTGCAATTGATTATCTTCTGTACTCTAAGTTCGACTCCACTTTTGGGTCAGGACCTTGCTGCTGCTGACTCTAGTGAGTTGGATAGCGAGCTTGCAAATGAGACCGGAGCTAGCACTAGCAAAAATGAGTCAAAAGGCGAACCTTCGAATGAAGTTGCACCACCTGGGCGCGTTCGACGCTTCCAGGCCGTATTGGATGAGCTACTTGCTGAGTTTGGTTATGATGTTAAACAAGGCCAGTTCAAGACGCTCAAAAACATATCTATCCGACGTGTCGAAGTATCCGATGCTTTGCCAGATACGTATCGCGATTATGTCAAGCTTTTGGTTTCCGAACGTATTCGTGACAACTCGAATGTACCTCTAATCCATTGCATTCCATGCAGTAGCCGTACTTCAAAGTTGGTGGAGGGTAAGATTGTAATTACTTCTCCCGTTACGGATGCCAATGAGCTAAAGACGGCGGGTGAACGTCTCGGTATCGAAAACTACATGGATGTTGTGCTTGTTTATCATACGACCCATATGGTGCTAGCCTTTGACATCTTCCGAACTGGAACCAATGAACTCGTTTGGGCCCGTACCTACAATAGTGAAACAGTAAAGAGTCGCTACCAAAAACTTTCTATAGACTATACTCAAGTGGCAAAATCACGGGAGAGTGATGAATACAAGCCCGACTATCGTTTGATGATCGGTATTGGGGGAGCTAACATTCCCAACCTCAGCGGTGTGATGAATGATAATTTTATGCTCACAACCCACTTTCGAGCGACAGAACGCTTTGATAATCGACATACTGAATTTGGACTACTGCTTGCTGTACAACTTACTTTGTCAAAGCTTCTCAAAGAGTACCCCACTGTCGGAACCGTAAGTGCAACCACACCAACTGAAGATACAACAGTTCGTGCCGCTCCATTTAGATTTTCACTTGGACTCTATGGTCTTTATGCGCACAATTTTCTTGGTGAAGTCGAATCCTACGATACTATACGCCATGCTTTGACGATAGGAGCCGGTGCCTTACTTGCACAAAGTTACATTGCACCATCATTGCGTTTAGGATGGGACTTTCATTTTGGTCGTCGCTTTGTGTTTAGTCTTGCCGGTGTCTATGTTGCGCCAGCAAAGATCTTAATCAATAACGAATTTATCGATACCAATGGAGGAATGGGTGGTGATGCCGTCATTTCTCTCAATTTCTAGTTTTATCTTTCTGGGTATTGTTGCCTGTGGGCATCGCAATCCAGAAGCAGCAGCTCCAGAGGAAAGTCTTGAAGACTCCTTGAGTGGTGAAATCTCGTATCCTTTCGTCAAAGGGCAACCACTCGGTGTGAATGGAAAACGCGAACCATTTGTGATTCGTTCTCGTGTTGGACAAACAGAATACGCTGTCGAAATTCCAGATGCAGGAGAAGAGTATAACATTGAACTGCCTCTTGCAGCTCTGCAACCACGAGGATCCGAGCAACCTGGTACGCCTGAAGATATGGCGAATGTACGACGCACGGATCGTGAGCTCACTGCAGCTTTTCCTCAACCCAAAACCCAACTCAAGCCTGAGGATCTACCTCAAGGTGAGGCCCCCAGCTATGTGCTAGGTCTCGCAAAAATCAACGAACTCTACAAGAGACGACAGTACGAGTATGCACTTGTCGAGATCGATCATTTGATCACATTCTTCCCCAATAGCCCCAAGCTTTATAAGATGAAAGGCACCGTTTTGATTCGCACTCAAGACTATGCTCTTGCAGATAAAGCCTGGACGCATGCGCTTGAGCTCGAACCCACAGACCGCATCTTGCGACGAGGTCTGCAGGATCTACGCACGCACAGATTAGGTCTGTGAACTAAATCTTGTTGTAAAGCATTTTGAAGACTTCTCCTGTCTATATGCTAAAATAATTTTTCGACCAAATCATCATTCTAAGGAGTCCTTATGAGCAGCAAGATTGCGTTCGTCACACGTGTACTGCAGGGTTTGATTTTCTTTGTTTTCGGGTTGAATGGGTTTTTGAACTTCTTACCTATGCCCCCTATGGCGCCCGAAGCAATGAACTTCTTTACAGCAATGATGGCGACAGGATATTTTTTTCCAGTCTTGAAGGGCACAGAAGTACTCGCAGGGCTTTTGCTACTTAGCAATCGCTTTGTACCACTTGCTTTGATTCTGCTTGCCCCAATTGTGGTCCAGATCTGTCTTTTCCATACTTTTGTTGAGAAGAGTGGTCTGCCAATGGCTCTTGCTCTAGTGGTTCTAGAAGCCGTGAATGCATACTTCCGCAGAGATGCTTTCAGAGACGTCTTACGCGCCTAAAAATCCCCCCCCAAAAAAAAAGAGGTGACTGCTCCTGTCTATGGGGAGCAGTCACCTCTTTGACTGAGGTTTTTTGACTAACTCCACTTAACCTTAGACACCTCTAAGTTTGGACGTCTTGGTACAAAGTCGTAGCGACCAGCAGCGATATTGCTAAGCTCCACGCTCTTCTCGATCTTATCTTTCTTGCCATCCGTGCACTGAACCGTGACCGTCAGCTTTGGTGTGAGAAATTTCAAATCCAAAAGGTCTGGAGAAAAATGGTAGTTCCAGTCGAAAGGAATCACCTCGTAGCTACCAGATGAATAAACGGCTATCAGCTGCTCACTACCTGAGTATTTTCCTAGATAGACCCCATCTCCATCCGCGTTGAGTGTGTTCTTCTTGCGGTCGAACCACACACGTTGCGCTTGCAGTGTTGAAGCACCGACGAGCAAACGCACAACACTCTCAACCTTGTTCTTGGTGATCTCGGTTCCGACAACGGTACGAGCCTTAACAGCATGCTGACTAAAGTCGACTTCGATCTTGGATGCACCCTTCACCAAAGGGGTGGCCTTGAGGTTGACCTGAACTTTTTCAGCTTCGCCATTTGGGTGTACGCTGAAGTAGAGAACCTTGCTTCCCTTAGTGTCTTTGGTAAGCTGGTACATCTTGTTGCGAATATAAGATGTAAAGGTAAAACGCTTTGCCAATACTGGCCCATCACGACCATCTCGGTAGATGAGGTGGTAGACGCAGCGTTCGTCGTTAGTGAATAGACCTGCATACAGCACGGATTTGCCGACAAACATCTTGTCGCAAACTCGATGCACCATGAGAGTACCATCTTCAGCAAGGCTGAGCATCTCCGAAAATTCCGACGCCATACCAAGGCTTTCATGACCCTTGAGACTGGTTCCGATAAAGCCTTCTTTGCGGTCAAGAAAGACCTCTAAGTTGGTCGCAGCTGCTTTTGCAATCGAAACGGGAGCAAAGGAGCTGATTTCGGTTTTGCGAGGATAGGCTTTGCCATATTTCTTAAGCAGTTCTTTGAAGTACGCAATCGCAAACGCATTCAGATTTGCGAGATGATTTTCTACCTCTGTAAGTTTTGCACGCAACTCTTTAATATGCGCATCTGTTTTCTCTAAGTCGTATTTTGCAATACGTTTGATACGCAATTCGAGGACTTTTTCCAGATCTGCTGGCGAAGCCTCTCGGAAAAGTACATCCTTAAAGCTCTTAAATGCTTTTGCCGTGATCGCAAGTACACTCTCCCAGCTCTCTGCACCTTCGATCTTGCGATAGACGCGTTGTTCGACAAAAACTTTCTCTAAGAGAGCCATGTGAAGTTTGTCTTGCAGAACCTTACGTTCGTGCTCAAGCTCCTGTCGTAACAATTCCTTCGTGCGGTTTGTAGAGCGAACCAAGAGGTCGCTGATACCACAGAAGAGAGGCTTGTTGTTAGCAATCACACAGCAGTTTGGTGTGAGCGATACTTCGCAGTCGGTAAACGCATACAAACCTGCAATGGTCTGGTCTGGAGATGCACCTGTGGGCAAGTGGATTGCGATTTCAATATCAGCAGCCGTGTTGTCTTCGATCTTCTTGATCTTGACCACACCCTTATCGTTTGCGGCAAGTATGGAGTCGATCAAACTGCTCGTGGTTGTTCCAAAAGGCAACTCACGGATGATCAGGAGTCGACTGTTGCTGACTTCAATCTTCGCTCGTACCTTGATGCGTGAACCTTTTTTACCATCTTGGTAGTCGCTGTAGTCTGCAATACCACCACCTGGAAAGTCAGGAACCAATTGAGGTTTGTAGCCTCTAAGGATCGCAATAGACTCTTTGACAAGCTCGCAGAAGTTGTGTGGAAGTATCTTGGTTGCAAGTCCAACCGCAATACCTTCAGCCCCTAAGAAGAGCAAGAGAGGAAACTTCGTTGGAAGCACTCGTGGCTCTTTGGCCCGACCATCGTAGGAGGGCTCCCACTCGGTGATCGATGCGTTAAATAGCACCTCTTTGGCAAATGTCGTCAGACGTGCTTCAATGTAACGAGGCGCAGCAGATTGGTCACCCGTCAGAGGGTTACCCCAGTTACCTTGAGTCTCTATAAGCAGACCCTTTTGAGCCAGCTTAACCAGTGCTTCGCTAATAGCCATATCACCGTGTGGATGATAGCGCATCGTGTGACCGATGACGTTAGCAGCTTTGTTGAACCGTCCGTCTTCCATCTCTTGCAAAGCATGCAGCAGTCTACGTTGCACAGGCTTAAGCCCGTCATCAACACCTGGAATCGCACGGTCTAAGATTACGTAACTGGCGTAGTCAAGAAACCAGTCTTTGTACATAGCATCGATATCATGCACGAATAGATTTTGGGAATCATCACCCATAGCTTACCTCAAATTTTCCATGATGAAGTCTTGTCGCGTTTGGGTATTTTTACCCATGTAGAATTTTAGCAGCTCTCCTGGTCGCGTCTTATTAGTCAACGCAACGGGTTCAAGACGCATTGCTTTACCAATAAACTGACCAAACTCGTCAGGTGAGATCTCTCCCAAACCTTTGAAACGTGTGATTTCAGGATTGCCACCCAGTGCGGTGATCGCTTTTTGCTTCTCTTTCTCGTCATAACAATAAAACGTCTTGGTCTTGTTGCGTACGCGGAACAGCGGTGTCTGCAAAATAAAGACATGCCCGCGATGCACGAGTTCTGGAAAGAACTGCAAAAAGAACGTCAGCAATAGCAAACGAATGTGCATACCATCTTCGTCAGCATCGGTTGCGATCACAATGCGGTTGTAGCGCAGATCATCGATCGACTCTTCGATGGAGAGTGCATGTTGGAGGAGGTTAAATTCCTCATTCTCATAAACGATTTTTTTGGAAAGGCCAAAACAGTTGAGAGGCTTTCCTCGCAAGGCAAATACGGCCTGCGTTGTCACATCTCGGGACTTGGTCAGCGAACCGCTGGCGCTGTCTCCTTCAGTGATAAATAGAGTTGAACCTAGACGACTCGCATGCTTAGAGTCCAAGTGAGCACGGCAGTCGCGTAGTTTTTTGTTGAAGATGTTGGCTTTTTTTGCACGTTCGTTCGCAAGTTTTTTGATGCCTGCGATCTCTTTGCGTTCGCGTTCAGACTGTTGGATCTTTTTCAAAAGCGCATCACGAACCTGTGGTGAACGATGCAGGAAGTTGTCGAGTTCTTTGCGCAAAAAGTCGAGCACAAAGCTCCGAATCGTTGGGCCCTCAGGACCCATGTCGGTAGAACCAAGCTTGGTCTTTGTCTGAGATTCGAAGACGGGTTCGATCACACGCAAGCTCACCGCAAGGATCAACCCCGAACGTACGTCGACCGCTTGCAGATCCTTTTGGTAGTGATCCTTAAGCGTTTTGACAATACCTTCACGCACAGCGGAAAGATGCGTACCACCTTGGGTTGTGTTCGCACCGTTTGCAAATGAATACTGCGTCTCTCCGTAATTGTCACCATGCGTGAACGCTATTTCCAAATCCTTGGAAACAAGGTGGATCACAGGATAACTGATTTCTTCAGATGTGCAGGACTTCAAAAGATCCAAAAGACCATTTTGCGAGACAAAGGTCTCACCGTTGAAGATCAGCTTTAGCCCACGGTTGAGGTAGGTGTAATTGCGGATCATCTCTTTGAGATAGTCGTGCAAAAACTGAAAGCCCGGAAAAATCTTAGGATCTGGAACAAATGTGATCTCGGTGCCATCGACCTCTTGGGTCTGACGCAGACGATATTCTTTGACAAGGCTGCCAGCAGAAAATTCTGCTTCTTTGACGTTGCCTTCGCGGAAAGAGCGGACGATGAATTTTTCGGACAAAGCATTGACAGCTTTGGTACCAACACCGTTTAGGCCTACTGATTTTTGAAAGGCCTGTGAATCGTACTTGCCTCCAGTATTGATCTTGGAGACACAGTCCACGACTTTTCCGAGTGGAATCCCACGACCAAAGTCACGAACCTTAACCGTTGGACCGTCGACCGTAATGTGAACTTCTTTACCATGACCCATGACGTATTCGTCGATGGAGTTGTCGATAATTTCTTTGACGAGAATGTAGATACCATCGTCAATAGCACTACCGTCCCCGAGTTTTCCGATATACATCCCTGGACGCAAACGGATGTGTTCACGCCAGTCAAGTGAGCGAATATGCTCTTCTGAATAATTTGTAGGTGGCCGAGCCATATTGTTTACTCTCCTTCTAGGGGGAATAGAGTCCTAGAGATAAAATGAACTATAACAAATATACTGCGAGAGTGTCTTGCAACGCCAATTTGGCTTTTATAATCTTTGCAAAAATCTCTCAGAATCCGCACAACAGTCATGGAGCTTCGAATGAAAGCCGCCCTGATCTACCGTTACGGAAGTCCTGACGTTCTCGAAATTCATTCTGAAGTTAAAATCCCCGAGCCCCAAGCTTATGAGGTGCTCATTCGGGTCAGAGCAGCAAGTATCAACCCAGCAGACTGCAAACTTCGTAGCGGCGATCTAAAACTTCTCTCAGGCTTTTTGTTTCCAAAAATCCTTGGTTTCGATGTCGCTGGCGAAGTTGTAGGCATCGGTAACCGTGTTAGCCACTTCCGCGTAGGTGATGCCGTAATGGGCATGCTTCAATCCCTGAACCAGGGCTCTTATGCACAGTTTACGGTCGCAAAGCAAAATATTCTTGTTCCGAAGCCCAAAAATCTCACTTTTGAAGAGAGTGCGGCGGTTCCGCTTGCTGGGCTAACAGCCTACCAGGCTCTAAATCTTGGTGGAATCGACAAAGATCGACGTGTGCTCATACTAGGCGGGGCGGGCGGGGTAGGTTCCTTCGCTATACAGCTCGCCAAGACATACAATTGTGAGGTCACTGCCTCCGCGGGGCCTGCCAACCAACTTTTTTTACGAGAACTTGGTGCCGATTTTAGCTTTGACTACACGTGTCAGACGGTAGCAGATCTAGGGCCTGCAAAGTTTGACATCATCATCGATGCCACAGGCAAGAGTAGCTTTGCAGTATGTCGCAATGTTCTGAGCGCAAAGGGCACCTACGTTACGACCATTCCATCCTGGGCCAATGCTCGTAGTCTTGTCTTTTCACCCTTTCGCTCACAGAAAGCCAAAGTCTTTGTCACCCGCTCAAACTATCGGGACCTCACCATTCTACGCAAACTCATCGAGAAAAAACGCATACGTCCAGCGATCGATCGTTGCTATCCCCTCGAGCAAATTCGTGAGGCCCATCTCTACGCTCAGGCTGGACATGCTCGAGGCAAGGTCGTGATCTCGATCTAAGATCACTAAATGTTCCCCCAACCAGGAGAAAAATCATGGACCAACTCAAAGCGCTCCTCAAAAAAGCTCTCGCAGAATCTGCTATGCGAGCAACCCTACGTGTAGGAGAAGTGGGCGAACTGCTCTTCAGTCAGACGCGTTCGACTCCACTCGATGAGTTTGGAATCGTCGACGAAGCCTGGATCGATGCTTTGTATAAAGCTCTGTTTCCTCGTGAAGGCCTGGCTTTGCGTGCAGGAGATTTGGTGCGCAGTAACTTTAGTATCGTGAACGTCGGAAAAGTCTATTTGATCGCTGATCCGCGTTCCACCAAGACTTTGCATCTGTTTTTTCCACCGAGTGGAGAATTGCTCAGCAATGAATATTTCCAACAGCTAAAGGACGCAGAAAAAGTAGCTACGAACACCGAACCTGCAGCAACAATAAGTCCAGATGCAGACATGTTCGCATCAAACGAAAGTACTAGCAACGCACCTTCTGCAGACGCAACAGTTGTGCATGGTGCTACTGTTGGGGAGACGCCTATTCCCCCAACTTCTGGGCATTCGCGACCCGATCTTGCAATGGCCCTCACCGGTGTCGGACGTGTTCCCCTACCCTTGGATGTGGTTGAAAATAAGACGCGTCTCGCTTTGATCGTTTCGGACAATGAGAGTTTGATAACCCATGCACGCGCAGTTGCAGAACGTTTGGAGTATTATGCCTACGTGATTAAAGCTCGTGCGATGTTTGAGCTTATTTTCGAGAGCTATGATCCCAAGATGATTTTCTTGGACGATGGTGTGGGAGAATTTTCCGAAATACTCAAACACGTCTATGATTCCGATCTCGACAAACGTCTTACGATGACGGTGGTGCTCTTGTCAAAGAGCGCAAAGAGCAAAGATAGCAAGATGGCCTTTGCCATGAGTGTCGACGTGATCGCAAATCATAACGAAGGGGAGAATCTCAGCAACATCGTCTTAGACGCCCACAGGCAGAGGATCGCAACCATCCAACCGTGGGCTACATGGAGGGGGAGGTGAGGAGTAGTGGTGAACAGCTCTCTAGTATCCCGAATAATGAACGGAGAGCCGTCATGGATGTGCTTTCTATCATCAGTATGTATATTTATTTGTTTTTAAATTGTAAAATTCAAGTTTGTAGGACGCCGGATCGATCTTGTCATTGTTCTTTCTGGTATAGGATTCTTGAAGTTGAAGTTCATAAATGCTTTGAGGTTTCCAACCACCTTCTGGAGCCTTGAAAATCAATTGGGTTTTGTATTTGCTTATATAGCATTGAATATCAATGTTTTTTGGATCGATAATTTTTCCGGTTGTATCCTTTGTGAGCTTTATCGAATAGCTTCCACATGATTCTTCTTGAATTTTTGATCCTAGGTTTACCTTCACTACTCCCATTCTAGTATTGGGGAGAGTTATGCTTACAGCAGATACACAAAAGTTATTCTCCCATCTAGAACCTGTCGTTGCCTCACATGTTTCTTTTTTATTTATGCAGCCTTTGAGTGGTTCTTTAGAATTTTTCAGGGCTATCTCTTTGTCCCACTGAAATTGTTCTGGATATTTCTTGATCAATTTGCCGCAATTTTGCTGTGCATCCTGACATTTGTCCTCCGGACCTGCATAGTACCAAAAAGAACCTTTTTCGCGACATACTTCAGCAGCAGGCGTACAGGAACTTGGAGTAAGTTCAAGATTCCATCTTCCATCTTGTGATTCACAGTTATATTGCTCTTGAGTAACACATTTATTGTCACTTTTTGCTTCTGGGTACCAACGCAAAGGGTTAGTGCATTCTGCTTCTTTCTTACTGATACAAGTACCGTCTTTCAATATTTTACCTTTGGCATGACAGTCCCTTTTTGCAAACTCATCGGGACTGAGACATTGATCTTCTTTTTCTCCTCTTAAAAAATCCATTACCAATCTATCGGGAGGTGTGCATTTTAGCTGTCTTCTTTGCTGATCCGTCATACATTTATGCCCGTCATCGGTTTCGATCCAAAATTTGGTACCACCTTTCAAGCAGTCCTCTTTATCTCGGACTTGTCTAGAAACGCAGAGATCATTTTCCCAAATATCGTTTGCTCTCTTGCAGTCCCATTCTATCTTTTCAAGCTCGGTCAGACAGTTTTTGGTGGGATGTTGAGGAGTCCAGTGTCCTTTGACGTCTGCGCAGTTTTTTTCTTCGAACACAATTTGACTCGTGCAACCATGATGACTCCACACGTTGCCTGCAAGTTTGCAATCATTTTCTCTGACTTCTGAAGGGCTCTGACACTTCTTCTTGCTTTGTGGGATCCAAACGTGTTTAGCGACCACAGTGCAATCGTGCTCTTCTTTTTCCAGAGCAGTTGCACATTTTTTGAGATCGCTGAGCCAGTGGCCAGCAGGTTTAAGATGTTCGCATGCAGCTTTCGCCTCATCTTCGGAGGCTAAGCATTTGCCATTGCTCCAAACTCGACCCTTGTCAATGCAAGTGCGTTCATCATTAGCAGACGTATTGATCGGTGCGTCGGGATTTTTGCCTCCCTTGTTTGAGCATGAGAGCACTACAAAGAGCGCGCAAAGCTTCCAAAGTGAATTCATTCGCATGGGTCCCTCAAAGGTTGTTGGAAACATTTTACAAATTGGCTAAGCAGGCGATCCCTCGGCTCCACTTCATTCCGCTCGGGATGACGAGGCTAAGCAGGGAGACATTATTCATTTTATCATACTTAGCTCTGTGCTTGTATTTCTGTTAGGATACGGTTGACATAATCTTCATCGATCTGCAACGCTTGTAATTCTGAACTTTTTTGTCCTTTTTTATTCTTTATATAATCTATTTTCTGCAGCATGATGTTTTTTCGATTCGAATTGAGAAGAGCATCAGTCTCGTTGATGATCCCATTGTCGTAGAGACGTAGTAAGCAACTTTCGAAGGTCTGCCATCCCAGATGTTCGGATGCTTCGATCACATCAAAGTATGTTTTAACCTCGTCCTCTCCCTGCTCGATCAGTTCACTGATGCGTAAATTGTGCCCCATGATCTCATGTGCAGCAACACGTCCTCCATCTTTGCGTGGTATTAGACGCTGGCAGATGATCCAACGCAGAGTTTCGGAAAGACGGGTGCGAATCTGTTCTTCCTGTTCTTTCTCAAACATCCCGACAATGCGATTGATGGTCTGACCTGCATTGACGGTGTGTAGGGTCGATAGCACCAAATGCCCTGTTTCAGCAGCGGTTAGTGCAATTTCCATGGTTTGACGATCGCGCAACTCTCCAACCAAGATGACCTTTGGCCCCTGACGTAGAGCGGCTCGTAGCCCACTGGGAAAGTTGTCAAAGTCTGTGCCGAGTTCGCGTTGGTTGAATGTTGCTCGAATATTGTGATGACTAAACTCGATGGGATCTTCTAGCGTAACGATGTGGATGGCTTGTGCCTCATTCAACTCACGTAACATAGCTGCTAGTGTTGTTGACTTACCACTACCAGTTGCGCCAGTGACAAGTATGAGTCCGTTTTTCTCTTTGACCACCTCCTTAAAAAGAAGTGGAGCCTTGATATCTTCAAGTGTCGGAACACTCGTCTCCAATTTACGTAGGACTATCGAGTAGGCTCGCTTTGTCGAAAAAATATTGACCCGAAAGCGAGCTTTGTCACGCAAGGCGTATGCAAGATCACAGGATCCCTGTTCGAAAAGATTTCGAAAGAGCCTCTCTTCGTTATGCATCAGAGCAAATGCAGCTGTGGCTGTTTGGTACGGAGACAAGTAACCAAAGGCGAGTGCAGGCCGAGGGCTGACTTCAGTTAGCTTACCTGCTAACTCTACCTGCAAGGGCCTGTGTACAGTAAAGTTAAGGTCGGACGTATCTTTTTCTCGTGACTGAAGCATCATGAGCAGAATGTCATCGAGGTCGGAACGTTCCATAATGATGGTCGCCTATTATTCGAAAAGTGCATTGGGATCTCTCTTTACCAATTTGGCAAAGAGTTCTTTATTGACTGCTTTTTCGTAAGCAAGGTCTGCTGTGATCAAACGCTGGCTCAGAAGTTCTTGTATAGAATCATCGAGTGTACGCATACCTATACGCTTTTGGGTTTGCATAACACTGGTAATTTGGAAAGTCTTGGACTCACGAATAAGGTTTGCGACTGCAGCGTTACACGCAAGTATTTCTAAGGCTGCAATACGTCCACCACCTACGCGTTTAAAAAGGGCTTGTGCGACGACACCTTTGAGCGCTTCAGAAAGCGTTGTACGTGTTTTTTCTTGCTGATCTGTTGGGAATACGTCGATAATACGATCGATCGTTTTGGTAGCGCTTTGCGTATGTAGGGTTCCAAAGACGAGATGTCCAGTCGATGCAGCTTCTAACGCAAGGGAGATCGTCTCTAGATCACGCATCTCTCCGACCAGAATGACGTTAGGATCCTCGCGTAGAGCACCACGCAAAGCTGCATGAAACGACATCGTATGCATACCGACTTCTCGGTGATTGATGGAACAAAGCAACGGCTTGTGCACAAACTCGACGGGATCTTCGATCGTCAGTATATGTGACTTGCGTGTCTTGTTGATGAAGTCGATCATGGATGCAAGAGTTGTCGACTTGCCACTTCCTGTCGGGCCTGTAACAAGAACGAGCCCACGTTCCAGATTGCAGAAGCTCTTGAGAATGGGTGGTAAACCAAGTTGTTCCATCGTAAGTATTGTTTCAGGAATCGCACGAAAGACAGCTCCGATCCCTCTCAACTGATTAAAGAAGTTGACCCGGAATCGACCTATGTTAGGAATTTGGTAGGCAAAATCAACATCCCCAGTCTCCTCGAAGATTTTTATTTTGCGTTCCGGTGTGATTTCGTATAGTACTTTTTTTAGAAAATCATTTTGAAATGGGGGATGGTCTATACGCTCGATATCTCCGTGTAGTCGGATCATCGGTTGCTGACTTGCTGCTAGATGCAGGTCAGAAGCTCCGACCGTATTCATCAGCTCAAAAAATCCATCCAGAAACGCCATCGCACCCTCAAGATTGGCTAGTGCTACTAGGATAGCATCGAGACTAATAGAGGTGGGTGGGCAAAAATGGACAATTTGATTTAGTCAGGTCTCCCCTGTCGTATATCTTTGTATTAAGTGAGGTTTTTAGTGAGATTTCTAAAGTATTCTTTTCTTATTTTAGCGTTAAGTTTTCCAGGGTGGGCAGCTCAAGCAGCAAATAAGAATGTTCAGGTTGAGCAGGATCAAGCAGCCCTTCAACAACAGGTTCTTGCTGCTGCAAGTTTTGCAGGTGGGATTGTTCCTATACTATTCCCCAACTTGAATATTGTTATCAAAGTTACCTTAGTTGCTGCGCAAGCAACAGCAGCAGGCTATACCACTTACAATTATTGCTACGAGGAAGCTGATGTTTTCGGGTGCCTTGTCGGACTGGCTGGTACTGGGCTTGCAGCATACAATATAGATGGACTTTTAAATGGTGCTGGGGCGCTCGGGGGAGCAATCGGTTTTGGTGGGTTTGCTGGTGGTGGTCCACATGGTCCAGGAGGTGGTCCAGGCGCAGGTTTGGGAGCCTTGAACTCAGCTACAGATGCTTTCAGTCTGAGTTCTCTTGTACACGCTTTAGCCGCATATTTCCCACAATTACCCACATCTCTAAGCGGACCTATAGTTCTACCAGGTTCTACAGTTCTACCCCTAACAACCGTTCCCACTGTATCTACAGTATCTACAGTATCTACAGTAGCTACCTTTTTGCCTGCTGCTCCAGATACTGAACCGCTTAATCTAGAAGAGACGTCTGCTGCTGATACATATGCAGCAGCCTTTATGCAATATAGGAACGATCCTGAACTTGCAAATAGCAATTTTAACATGGTTTATCAGTTTTTTTCGAGTTCAGATATTTTTAGAAACATGCAGAACCGGTCGGCTGAGTTGTTGCAGCGCTTTTATGGACATTTTGTAAGATTGCAACAATTTGAAGTCGCTATGACTATAGAGCGTATATTAATGTATCGTTTTAGTGATTATAATGCTCGGAGAGAAACGAGTTTAGATGGCATTTTGCTCGTTGGGGGAGTGCGACAGTTAATCACGTATTTTCGGCAGCAGCATATTGAGCTAGAAGCTCTGCCTTTTTATACGCAGGAGGGAGAGTTCAATAGCTTACTTAGTAATATCGCGAATGCTGTCCAGCAGAGTGGACAGGCTGCCTACGTACTTGGATACAATTTCGGTCGTCTCAGTGATATCCACGGGCATCGCATTGCTATTTATGTCGATCATGACACAAGGACAGCTTACCTGATGGATTCAATAAATTCCTATTTTCCGCCTATTCCCGGCTACCGTAATGTCAACCTTATCTTTCCAACAGGCGAAGCAGCTCAATCGGATGTCTTTTCATGTTCTATTTTTGCGTTACATTACATACGTCACATGCACCGCAATCGTGCACTTTTGGATCGTATGTATGAACCATCAGGTCAAACTCAGCAAAGTTTTCTGCGAAGTAGGCTTAACCAACAGATCGAAATAGCACCTTTTTTTGGTGCGCAATTGATAGCTACTCAGTCTTTAGCGAGGCTAAGGATCATCGATAGGGTTGCTCAGTTTTTTATGGACAACTTGAACTCGACATCTACACTTGAGGATCGCGAAAGAGCATTCACAAATTTTGTTAGGACAAGCGTAGCCGAGGCTCTGCGTGAGGAGAATAAGAATAAGAAAAAGCGCAATCCACGTAGTGAGGACGATATAAATCGAGTCTGTGAGTCTCTTATAAGCATATATAGTCCCTTTTTGTCACGCATACGAGATTTTGAATCATTCCATTTCTTTTTCCATGCTTCGGGCCAACTAGAGTCTCTAGAACAGGCTGCTGGACAATTTGCTTTCATTGAAAATGGGCGTCCTGTCCGAGCAGATCTGATCTCGATGATTCGATTTCGTTTCTTCCTACATCTTTTTGCTACTCAGGAATTGCGTTACTAGGAAAGAATTGGGGACATCCGTGCTGTATTTCAAGCTTCGTTGAGTCGATGCCCCAATTTTCAAGCTTTAGGCGAGGCTATCGAGGTTTGCTTTGATCGTGCTGACAGCGTGGTCGATAGGCACACGTTCTTGCTTCGTCGTATCTCTGAACCTTACGGTGACACAACGATCTGTCAAAGATTCTTGATCGATCGTTAAGCAATACGGTGTACCGATCTCATCATGACGTGCATAACGACGTCCGATGGATTGGTTCTCGTCGTAGCTTACCTTGATCCCACGTTTGCGGAACATCGCAGCGATCTCACGTGCAAGTTCGGGTTGTCCGTCTTTTTTCACCAGTGGAAGTATTGCAACCTTGTATGGAGCAAGACGTGGATGAAGTTTGAGGACCGTCCGTGTTTTTTCAGCACCGTTTGCGTCCGTCAGAGTTTCTTCCGTGTAGGCATCACAGAGCATACAAAGTAGTGAACGTGTTAGACCCAAAGAAGGTTCGATCACGTAGGGCACAAAACGCCAGCCCTTTTTGCCCGTTGCAGGATCGTTCTTTTCTGCATCGAAGTAGCTGATTTTTGTTCCTGATGCTTGTGCGTGTTGCTTCAAGTCGTAGTCCGTACGTGAAGCAATGCCTTCGACCTCGTCCCAACCCCACGGGAACATATATTCGACATCGTCACAACCATCTGCATAGTGAGCAAGCTCATTGTCCTCATGTGGACGCAGACGGAAATTTTCAGGGTGGTTTGTGTATTTACGGTGCCAGTTCAGTCGCTCTTTTTTCCAGACTTCGAACCAATGCCCTTGGTTGCCCGGTTCGCAGAAGAATTCAAGCTCCATCTGCTCAAATTCACAGGAGCGGAATATAAAGTGCTCCGTGATAATTTCATTGCGAAAGGACTTGCCAATCTGCGCAATTCCGAACGGAATCTTTGCAGACATGCTCTGCTGCACATTTAGAAACTGTACGAACATCGCTTGTGCGGTCTCTGGACGCAGGTACACACTCGTTGGGCCCTCTTGGATCTCGACTAACTTCTTCTTCAGAAGGTTTTTGTCCATGCCTGGTTCGTAGTTTTTTTCGAGATACTCATCAAGCGGGTCTATTGGGCCCATCGTCGCACGGAACATTCCGCGAAATTGGCGCTCATCCGACAAAGTTGTAGCACCACATTTTGGACACACATAACCACGGTCGACGGTGCCTTTTTTGAGTTGGCCCTTGTTAGTTCCACCGCTTTTGAATTCAACTACTGTGCCGATCTCATGGCGTGGCGCTTTGTCTGCGCGGAAGCGTTCCTGACAGTTGAGACAGTCGACGAGGGGGTCTGTAAAATTCGCAAGATGCCCAGAGGCCTTCCATACGTTGGTATGCATGAGGATGGAGGCGTCCATACCGTAGACGTCTTCACGTTCGTAGACCATGCTACGCCACCACTCATCTGCGATGTTCTTTTTGAGTTCGGTACCGAGGGGGCCGTAATCGTAGCACGATTTAAGGCCGCCGTAGATTTCGCTGCTTTGAAAGATAAACCCGCGTCGCTTACAGAGGGACACGATTTTGCTCATGATATCGGACATAATGGACTCCATTCTCCAGGCGCGTAAAAGACGCCCTAGGCTAATGGACTTTGGCTAAGTAGACAAGGATGTTTTGGCACCCGAATCCGTCGTCTCGAGCGGACAGCTGAATCCGTCAT
>CAZWOL010000032.1:0-33149 GCA_964635325.1 uncultured Pseudobdellovibrionaceae bacterium | reverse complement strand
TGCCATTCTTTTTCTTATTTCATCCAGTTATAAAAGTTGTCCGTCGAATTCGCGTCTTTATACTAGTGAACAATGACTTTCCGCGTCGGTATTTCAGGCAAAATATCTCCCAAACCAATATCGACGAGTTCAGAGGGATCTACCGTGGGTTCAGAGACACGTTGGCCCTTAGTAAACCAGGAGAAGAGTGACTTACTGGTTGTAGCAGCGTAGCTGATAATTCCGCTCATTGCTTTAATTGTTCCCACAACCCCCATAGGTCTCTCACCATTCATTCGATCTGCGCTACTGATGATGGAGCCAATCAAAACTATACCTTGTACAACAGTCAGTACTGGTGCTCCTAAGATAATTGCTGCACCTCCAGCTAACGAGACAGCTGCCATCGAAGCAGCTGCGCTGCCTGCTATCGCATATGCTCCTGCAACGAGACCAGTGGCAACCAATAGCGAAGTTGGAACAATTGCAAGAGGGTTATTCGCAATAGAGCTTTTTACTAAAGAAAGCACACTTGAACCAAATCCCGAACTCGTGCTTCCACCAGCTGCTGAATCAGCACCAGCTGAACCCACTGCTGCATGTTCTGCTCCGTTTGCTCCTCCATGGGAGTCTTTGGCAAAGCTTCCATTCCTTTTTTCGGAGTCTTTGTTTTTGCAGTTTGCATCCGTGCCATTGCAAGGTTTTTGCGCTGTGCTTTTGACGGATATGATGAGCACTTTTCCATGTCGAGTCGGTTTTGATGAGGATCCATAGTCATCCGCTAAAGCTAGCGTCGAGGTCATAGCTAGGCTACTTACTAAGACGAGGATTTTTTGTAGTATCATGGAATTCCCCTTTGCAGGTCTGCAAGAGCAGCATCAAGGTCTGCCTGACTACGTTCAATAAATGCACTCCCGAAGGTGTTTTGAAAGGCACTTGCGAGAGAAGGGTCTATGCTTGGTCGTCCAGAATAAAAGTTATAGCCCGTGATGGCGAGTGGAACCAAAATACCGACAATATTCATCCCAGTTTTCAACCAGCTCGTCCAACTTGATTTTTCCACCTCTGCGGTTGTGCTTTTATGAGCAGCTTGAGCTTGCCCTAAGCAGCGTCCATCAAATTCTCCCGGGACTATATGAATGTAGTTATTGTGTTTATCTCTAACCCAGAGTTCTATGATCTCTTCGCTAACCTTGTCTTGGTTCAGGATGACACTAAAACCTTCGTCTTGATCATCAGGGCTATGCATCTTGCTGTTCACACTGAGTGCAGCTGAGGCCATAAGCAAAAAGTAGAGTAAAATGCCTGTTCTTATCATCAAGAACCTCCGAGCACGAGCAAAAGAAAAAATAAGAAGCCTCACAGCCTGCCTTTCGGCATTCTGCAAAGTTTCTAAAGTCTCGGAGTTGTGATGGTTGCTAGCCCAGTTTCTTCTGAGCTCCGGAATGCTCATCCGTATGGCTGAACTTGTGCTCGACCCAACGGGAGAGTCGAACAAAGGGCAAGCCCATCAGAAAGTACAAAATCGCTGTGAGTATACCCACACCAAAGTAATCGTAGGAAGATGCTGCGAGTTGTCCGTAAATACGTGTCAGCTCAACGAGAGTGATTACCGACACAAGTGAAGAATCTTTGAGTAACGAAATAAAATCATTTGTCATTGGAGGTACGACTACACGCAATGCTTGTGGTGCAATGATATGAAAGAGAGCCTGCCAGCGACTAAAGCCCAACGCGAGAGCTGTCTCCATCTGACTGTGTGGAATAGCTCGTATGCCTGCTCGGTAAACTTCCGATTCATAGGCACTATAATTGAGTGCGAGGCCTATGATAGCTGCAGTGAATGGATCGAGTTTGATCCCGATGTTGGGTAATCCGTAGTAAATAAGAAAGAGTTGGATGAGTAGAGGCGTGCCACGCACGAGTTCGACAAAGAACAAAGCTAAGCGACGCACCCATGGAGGGCCATAGAGTCGTATCAAAGCAATGAAAAGTCCAAATAAAATCGCAAAGAACATGGCAACAGAAGAAATCTGTAGTGTGAATGCAGCTCCTTCAAGCAGCAGAGGTATGTAGGTTTTGTAACGCTCTATGCGCGTTTTGAGATCAGTACTCTGTTGGAAGGTTGCACGATAGGCCTCAAGCTCAAGAGCTGGACTCTCTGATGGAGACAGGTCATGAAAGCGTTCGGCCATTTCTTCATTCCATAGGCCCCAGCGTTCATAAATTGCACGAAGCTTTCCGTTCTCAATGATTTTGTCTAAGGCATCATTGATTTGCGCAAGTCGTTCACGTTCACCCTTGCGTACACAAATGCCATAACGCAGTTGTCCGACATGAGCATCTAGGTTTTTGAGCTCTGGATCCATGCCTCCATAATAAAGAGCAATTGGCATGTCGAGGAGGACTGCGTCTATGCGCTTGAGACTAAGGTCTGTGTATGCTTGGTTTTGATCTTCGTAAGCTGAAATGTAGACCTGTCCAAGAGGATGGTCCTTTAGCATGCGTTCGGCCAACGAACCTTTGAGGGAACCTACGCGCTTGCCAGCAAGATCCTCCCAACCTTGGATTGAGTTGTCATCTTTGCGTACTGTAATTTGCTCATAAGAATAAAAGTACGGTTTGGAAAAATCGACCTCGGCTTTGCGTTCTTCCGTGATCTCAATACCGTTAATGATAAAGTCATAGTTTTTGCGTTGCAAACCAGGAACCAACTTGTCCCATTGGTTTTGAAAAAACTGAGCCTTCATCCCTAGCTCGTGAGCAAGGGCTTCTGCGATTTCAAGCTCAAAGCCCACCATTTTTGTTGGATTTTTCGCATCCAAAATCAGGTAGGGAACAGCACCACTCGCATCACCTCCCCAACGAAGATGATCAGGTTCAGCCACAGACAGGGAGCTCAAGAAGCTACCCACGAGGAGCAAAGCCAATGCAATTTTCATCAGAGTTTTTACCTTTTGAGAAAGAGACGTGTACGTTCATCCTTAGGGGAATCTAACAATTCCCTTGGTGATCCAGCTTCTACAACCTCACCATCTTCGAGGAAGATGACTCGATCTGCATGTTCTTGCACAAAGCGTAGCTCATGCGTCACGACAATTTGTGTCATATGATCAGCAGCGATCTGACGCATAACACCAAAAACTTCATCCGATAACCAAGGGTCGAGTGCAGAGGTTGGTTCATCATAAAGCATAACTTTGGGGGCCATAGCCAATGCGCGAGCGATTGCAGCTCTCTGTTGTTGCCCACCTGAGAGCTGGTGAGGGTATCGGTCCATATGAGATAGAAGGCCGACTTTCTCGAGCAGAGGCACAGCAATCTTATGAGCCTCGTCGCGTTTCATTTTTTTGACAACCATAGGCGCCTTTGTCAGATTTTCCAAGATTGTCAAATGGGGAAAGAGATTAAAACCCTGAAACACCATTCCAAGGTTGCGTCGCAGTGAGGAAAGAGCGCTCGGACTGGTATGCCCTGCTTTTAGGTGCACATCTCCAACCCGGATCGACCCGCTATCGAAGCTTTCTAAACCGGTAAGACATTTCAACAGTGTGGATTTTCCACAACCTGAGCGACCAATAACAGCCGTTAGCTCACCTGGAAAGAAGTCGAGAGAGACTTTCTTCAATATAGTTTGATCCTTAGATGTTTTTAAGAGGTTGCTAACCTCAATCAATGGTGTTGTCACCACAAAACCCTCCGCATAGCTTCCCATGGAAAATGACGAGCTCGCAGACTTGGAAAAGTCGACGAAAATGATCCTATTTATGAGATAGGTCCCTTATACAACAGCGGAACGAATTCTTATACGAACTTTGCGCAGGATGGAACCCATCTCTATCATTCATTGCGCTTGCGATGACGAGAAGCCATCAAGAGCGCACGCTCCTCACGGATTGCTTTTTCAAAGTCGGGCTTGAGCTCAAGGGTCTTTTTAATAAAAAAGTTAGCTTTATCAAATTGTTGGGTGCGTTTGCATAGCAATGCCATATTGAAGAACACCAGATGCTTGTACTGATCTGTCACCAAAGACTGCAAGGCCAGCTGGTAAAATTGCATCGCATCATCGAATCTATGATTTTGGATATATTGGACAGCGGTATTATTGAGGATGGCAGCCAACTTCTGGTCGCTATAAATCTTATGAAAGACGTCTATAACTTTCTGGGGGCGTCCTTCAGCAATTTCAAATTTTGCAAAGGTCGATACGGCATCCAGATCATCAGGATCAGCTTCCACCGACTCTCGTAAGTATCCCTCAGCTTTGGTCTTTTCTCCCTTGCGTTTGAAGATTTCCCCCAAAGATAGCAGACGAAAGGAATTTTGCGGACAGAGGTCGTTCGCCTGTTCGAGCATGTGTCCCGCCTCCTCTAATTTCCCCTGCTTCATCAGAATCAGAGCAATGAGTGTTAATACACGGACATTACGGGGATTTTGCTGTAAAAGTCGGAGGGCCGTTATTTCGGATTCGCCGAGACGATTTTCTCGGTAACAAAAAAAGGCATGTTCCAACCGTACCATGGGATCATGCGGAAATATTTTCATGCTTTCTTTAATAATATTGTCGGATTGCTCTTGAGTAAATCGAACATGATGAGAGCGTAATGCCATAAGATTGGCTTGCAGAGATGGGATATTCTGCAAAGTGAATCGTGCTGAATGGATCTCACCCAGGATGCTTAATCTTAAGGAGGCTGTGAGAGTAAGACGAACGTGTTGAAGTTCGGAGCCTAGTGCTTGCAAGTCAGGGCTAATGGTGGCACTAAAAATAATACGGATGAGATTTGTCCATTCACTACGAGCTAGACGCTGCTGCAAGCGATGGTTTTCGCTACGCCCGTAGCTATCCCAGTCATGTAAAAACACGCTAGGTCGGGTAATCTGAATTGCCTCAATAACTTTTTCAAAGTCACATTCTGCAACAAATAAGGTTTCTAAGTCACATTGTTCAAGCAAAACTTTTTCTAGATTGGCTCGATGTATTCCTGATTTGCTAAGAATGAGAGCTCGTGATTTGTCCAATGCTAGGACCGAAGGTTTTTTATGATACAATGGGACAAGTTCCTCTTCAGTCCCATCTTTTCGTTTGTCGATGGTCATAAAATTAGGTCCGCCACAAGATCTTTCGTTAGCTCGAGATTTGTAATGCAAATGGACACATGCTTAATGCAAATCTCATTGAGTATAACTTTCGTGCGAAGTCATCAAAACTCGAGTATTGCACAAGGTACCATAGAGAGTATCAAAATATTCCGGTACGCAGATTTATGTTTGCATCCATAAATCAACTATAATTACTTTAGCACACCAGCTTATCTCAGACCAGAGAGCCTAAATATGTGAGGGTGAGATGACTCAAGAGGAACCAAGTGTCGACTTCCAGTATCTAGATAGTATGCTCAGTATTGCAAAAGGCAATCATCAATTTGTCATAGACTATATCCAACGCTTTCTTGGCAAGGGGGCAAGTGATTTAGATTGCATTTTAAGTTTTCGTCAGCAGCATAGTCGTATTGAGCTTAAGGAAAAAACCCATCGCTTGATTAGCTCTTGCAGCGTCGTGGGAGCCTTACGCATGATTGTCATCTGTAGAGATATCAGTCGTGGAGCAGAGCTGCAGGAGCTTTCCATTTTAGAGAGCAAGCTGGATAATCTAGAAGATGAATTCCAAACTGTAAAACAGTTGCTCGGAGACTATCTTACAAAAATAATGACCTAGAGTCTTAGGGTTATAGTAGCAGGTCTTATTGCAGTATATTGGACGAATGTCCGATTTTTCAGGAGATAAAGATCGTGAATGATGAAGCAATCAAGATGTCTTTCATCCGTTCTCAGCTCCAGATTGTGTGTGAAATTTCTAGGACTCAATGTTTGGATGAGCGCAGTCCACCTTCTGATCTCATGCGACGGGCCAAAAAAAAAGCTGAGGAAGAGATTGCTCAAGGTCATGCTGCATTTTTTCTTTTTCATGAAAAAGAACTTGAGAAAGTTTGGACCCAACTCGCTGTCAGTGATGAAAATATGGAAGATATCATCAGTTTTGTCTTAGCTGTTGGAGCTCCGCATCTTAAAGGAGTCAAAATTGCTCCTGTGAGAGATAGTGATGAAAAAGCCCTAGCATTTATTACATTCAATAACCCAGGTGCCCTTGTTGCTTCATGGCCATTTGCATTCTTTACAGCTGCACTTGACCACTTTCAGTTTGAGGGTAAGAGCAAGCAACGTATCAACCATGCTTTGCTCCATTTCGTGTGGTTAAGGGCATGTCTTGGTGAGAAAATCATTCGCTTTCCACTTATGGCGATGAATGAGCATATTGATCCAAATAAGGACTATGCTTTTTTTGTGGACTCCGACCACAGGTATATAGCAGCTCGTCTTTATAATCAGCAGGTTTTGATTCATGATGAAAGACGTCAGGCTTTTTATCGATCTATAAAGAAAACGGTAACCGCTGCATCTGCAAAGCACAAACTTGAATACTATGTTGTAAGCGAAGACTTTCGCAAAAACTTTGAGCTTGCACGCAAGGGGCCAGGGCGTCTGGGACTTGGAATGCCATTGACATTTCTTGTTGCTATTCCTGCAAAAGAACCAATCCCCAAATATCTCGAAGGACGTTTGGTTCCTTTCTCAGAAAATCTGTCCTTTCAAGATGGTGTTTCAGAGGTGGAGCAGGAAACAAACCTTCTCTTTGCAATCACTCCTGACAAACTACAAGCAAGTATCGACGCCTTTGATTCTCATATGTATTCACATTTTTCAGTCAGTCGTTCATGGATTCAACAGGAAATGCGCAAGAATAAGATCATCTTTGGTGAATCCGAAGAACTGTGGAAGAAAATTGAAATGGCTATCTTGAAAGAGGAGAATTTGAATGGTTTTGTAGTCGCTGTTGGTGAACCCGCTCAAGCTCCTTTAGAACCTTTTCTACAAAATGGATTTGAAGTTCCAGAAGAAGATATTGCTCAACGTGGTTCGCGTGATCTGTCTCGTCTTTATGTGCGCAAGGGTAAACTTGCAGCCTATATCGCATATAAGAAACCAGGCATGCCGGGTACCAATGTTATGGGTGACAAATTCGAAGCGGCATCTACCGATGTGTTAGACGTCGAAGTTGGGGATGGTATCAGTACTAGCGACTCAAAAAATTTCTATGCAGATCGTGATGGTATTCCAGAGATTGTCGAAAAGAAAATTTCCCTGAAACCACTCTTTGTCCATGAGGGAGATATCGATTTCAAATCGGGGAATGTCAATTACAATGGCAATGTTGTCATTGCAGGTTCAGTGCTCCCTGGTTCTGTGATCGATGTGGTTGGAGACGTGAACATTACGGGTGGTATCTTTGGAGCAAGTCTTTATGTTAATGGCAATGTTACTATAGATGAGGGTATTCGGTCCCTGGCGTATGGGCGTATCTCAGGAAAACTGACAAGCAAGTTTCTTGAAAACTCACGTATATTTTGTGCGGGTGATATTGTCGTGCATGAGAACGTGATCAACTGTGAACTCTATGCAAAATCCATCACGGTTAAAGGAGGAACTCGTTGCTTAGTAGTGGGTGGCAATATTGTGTGTGAGAAAGAGATTATCTGCAATAATCTTGGACTCAATGGTGGTGCTACGACGCGTATACGTTTAGGTCGTGATGTTGTTTCGGAGTTTCGTCTGATGCAGCGACGTAAGCGTCATGCTTCCTTAAAGAAGGTTCTCGACCAAGAACTTGCCAATTTACGTGAGTTGCAAAATCGTCAAGACAACCAACTCAGTTCCTCTCAAAGAGAAAAGAAAGCTAAATTGACCGTACGTGTTAAACGTTTGCAAGGCTTTATAGATACTCTCGATGCAAACATTTTGAAGCTGCAAACCGGAAGATCCTGTGATATGGATGCACATATCGATGTTATCGATGCGTTCAGCCCGAATGTTGAAATTTCGATTTGCGACAAACCTGTTTCGCTCAAAGGTGTGACGGATAAAGTTCTTAATGTTAAAGTCCACCTAAAAGACAATCATGCAATTGTAGGCACTTTAGGTGGAAAAGGGTGATCTAAACCAGCATCCGCTGCTACCTAGGAAACGGATGCCCAAAACAAATCAAATCTAGTCGTAGATGGCATCCCATAGTAAAGCAAAGGGACCAACACCGGTCTTGCCTAGATAAGCTCCTGTTCCAAACAAGAAATCATCTTTCTTCGTGTCAACAATATCAACACGAATGCCAGTTTCTCTGATGAGGTTGTCGTCAAGGTCCATCAAGAAACGTTCGGCCCCAAGATCGTCACCCATTTGTACGAATGAAAACGCGGCAAGGGTTTCGCGTCCTGCTTTTTCAAGGTTGCTATCTTTGACGATGTGTTTGAGAATTTTTTTAACACTTTCCGGTTTGTCTGGCACGCCATCCGTCAATACTACGACAGTTGCCGGCTCTCCTTTGGCAAAGAGACCTTTTAGACGATTTTTGTAGAGATCTTTGAGAGCCTTTGAGAGTGGGGTGTTGCCACGTGGATGATGCTTATCAAAAAGATTATCAACATCACGTGTGCAAGTTGCAGCGGATCGCTCACAACGCAGTACGCCTAAAATTCCATCCCATAGTATAACTTCAACTTTGGCATCTTTGTCGAGTGTGAGAGCAACTTCCATGATGCTTTTGACAGCGACACGTGCAGATTCCCAACGTGTCCAACTGTAGTTTTTGCCGTTGTAGTCATGCTGTACGGTGGGATCATTATCCTTGCTGCTCATGGATCCGCTGCGATCGATCAAGATGAAAATTTCCCGAGAGGCTAAGGCAATCATTCTTTCATGGTCATTGTGAGCTGCCTCAGGATTCGAAACAATGTCATCGTAACGTCGGCGATCAACATTGTTTTGTGCATCGTACATGGTGCGAGTGAGCTCTGCTTTGTTTGATGGTGCCATCACACCATTTTGGGTGCTTCCTAGTTTATCTTTGAGTGATTTTGCATACGTAAGTGGACTTAGCAAGATCACAGAAGCAATGATAACTTTACCAATTATCTTTGACATGCCACATCCTTTCTAATGGAATTCATTGGAGAGCCAATTCTTGTTAGTCGTAAATGGCATCCCACAGTAAGGCAAAGGGGCCAATACCAGATTTTCCTAGGTAAGCACCGGTCCCAAAGAGAAAGTCATCTTTTTTTGTATCCGCAATGTCGACTTTGATACCTGTTTCTCTGATGAGATTATCGTCAAGATCTTGCAGAAAGCGTTCAGCACCTGCATCATCACCCATTTGTACAAATGAGAATGCAGCAAGGGTCTCGCGACCGGCCTGTTCAAGCTTACTGTCGATAACCATACGTTTGAGAGAGTTTTTTACCTCTTGGGGCTCGTTCGGTGTTCCATCGGTTAGAACAATCACAGTTGCAGGCTCGTTGCGTGCGAAAATCGCTTTTAAACGTGTGTTGTAAATATCATCCAAGACTTTTGCAAGTGGAGTGGTGGCTCGTGGTTTAAATTGCGTAAAGAGGGCATCTACGTCTTGGATGCAAGTTGCAGAAGACTTTTCGCAACGCAGGTCTCCGTATTCATCACCATCCCACAAAACAACATCTACGCTGGCATCTTTGTCGAGTGTGAGAGCTACTTCCATGATACTCTTGACGGCAACACGTGCAGAATCCCAACGTGTCCATCGACCGTTTTTGCCGCTACCTTTGGAATTGCTTTGACCAGTTGGGTCGTTGTCGGGATCAGCCATCGAACCGCTTCGGTCTATCAAGATGAAGATTTCTCGGGAAGCCAAAGCAATCATACGTTCATGATCATTTTTCGCTGCTTCAGGGTTTGCGACGATTTCATCGTAGCGTTTGCGGTCCACTTTTTTCTGAGCATCATCAATTGCTCTTGTCATCTCAATTTTGGCTGCAGGTGCTGTTGTGCCATTTTCTGTGCTGCCAAGCTTGTCTTTTAAAGATTTGGCTTGAAGTGTGCCTACTGCAAAAATAGAACTGAGAATCAAACCTGAAATGACACGTGCCATAACGACCTCTCTTCTGTTTGAATTTGGAATCACGAAGAGAGACTATGGAATTGAAGGTGGTCTAGTCAACTTATAAAGCTAATCATATTAATAAGTTGCGACAGAAGAGAGTGTATGTCAATTGGACTCTAAAGAATGGTGATTCCAGCTGGATTCGAACCAGCGACCCTCAGATTAGAAATCTGATGCTCTATCCAACTGAGCTATGGAACCATATAAGGAAACGGAACATTTTTCTAACATAGCTCTGAGTTGATCGCAAATCATTAGTGCTTCTTAGGTCGTCTTAATAAACCGCGGAATTTGGTTTGGTCTTTTCTGTAAACTGAATAAATAAACTAATTAAATCAGCATACTGAACCTTTTATCTCATTAAAAAAATCGAGACGACGATGCTTCCGTGAACGCACTGGGAGGTTCGCGGTGATTGAAAGAGACTGGTATACCTATCATGACCAGAAGCAGACTGGACCGATCGAGTTATCTGCTATCCAAGGGCTCTACTATGCGCATGAGCTACCGGACGAGGCCTTTGTCTTCAGGACTGGATGGAAAGACTGGCGGCTTGTAGCAGATTGCTTGAATGAGCTAGAGGTGATCGCAGGAGGGCCTCCACCTCCTCCTACAGAATTGAAAGAACTGCGTAAGCGTGCACCACGAGCTACCGTGAGTGGCAAAGTTATCATTCATGGACGAGACAAACTCGAAATAGGCAAGGGGGTGAACATCTCTCCGAGTGGTATCTTTATCGAAACCGATCTGGATCTTTTCAAAGTCGGTGAGTTGGTCAATATAACCTGCAAATTGAAAAATTTTGAAAATTATTTTCGTGCGAAAGTGACAATAATTCGGATTTCCAAAACCCCTAGAGGTTATGGAATGCGCTTTGAAAAACTCGACAAAAAAATTACTGCAGAAATTCAAAACTTGATTGCTATTGAAAACACAAACCTGACGAGTAGTCAGAGAGGTTCATACCATGCCTAGAGCGCCGATCCAATGGAATCGTTTGAAATATTTAGACCAAGCATTGACACTCATAGATCGTGGCATAACGGTCAAATGGTCTCATTTGAGTACCGTGACGCGACGTCTGAGTGAAGACAATCAGATCCAACTCATCCGACATTTGGTTCAGCGTATTTGCGCAGATGAGCAAGATCGCATTCATGATGAAAACACAGTCGAGACGCTTTTACTGTGGCTTGCTTTCACACGCAAAGATATTTATCTTAGGTCAGCTGTTGAGCAGTTTTTTGCAGAACCGGAATCGGTGCGTGGTTGTATGAAGCTCATTCAAATCGGTCTTTCTTCAGAAATTGCCGATTCCAAACACCAAGATGATGCCTATGCTGCAGCCGTAATGTTGATCTGTGATCTTGGAAAGACAATCGAACAAAAGAATCGTTCAGGCGAAGAAAGTTTTGTGGATGCTCACAAACTGTTACCTCAAATTGCAACCTATCTGCTTTCGGTTTCAAACCTAAATAACTATGTGATTCGCCTTAGTTTGTTGCACTATTTTGGTTATATGACAAGGGGTGGAAAAAATCATGCAGAGTTTGATCGTGTGATGAATCGCTTTGGTTATACTGTGTTGGAATTTCTCTTCCAATTGCTTTTTCAGAAAAAAACCGAAGGTATTGCTTTGCAGTTCTTGCTCGATAACTTCCCCTATATTTTGGAAGCGCCTTCTTCATCGCAGCGTATTATTCATGAGATCTTCAAATACTATATACTTAAGCAACCCGATCGTTGCTCGCTCTTTTTGCAAACACTTGGGGACTCCCTGAACCAAGAGTCGGCTTCCAAACGTGCTCGTCATACTTTTCTTCAGCATTTGGGAGCTCTTTTGCAGGTTGCCAGCAAAATAAATCACAAACCTTTGGTTTATGATTTGTTATCGTCTATCTATCGCATAAAAGATCCATTCGTAGCTGAATTGTCCGAACAGATTCATCGTGAAGCCATACTTGATGAGCAGCAAAGCGAATTTGCTCATAACCTAGAGAATGGTATACGACCTGCCCAAAATCCAGTACACTTTTTGCGCTCCCACAAGCGTGGACGTCATCCCTCGTTTCATCGCTCCAAGGTTAGCGAAGTCTTCGAACAGGTGGCTATACTGGGTAGTCTTGTGAGTGTTGGACACGAGCATATGCATAGTCATGCGAAAGCATCTTGAAAGAGGAGCGAGAAGTGAGGATTTTTTGGGTTCCAGTTCTTCTTTGTATCACGATGTGTGCCACTCGACGTAAAGATCATTCAACTGTGCGCACTAACGAGCTGAATAGTCGACAGTTTGTAGAAAATGCTTTGGTCGAGCGTGAGAAGGTGGATGCGGGGATCCTGAAGTCAGCAAAACTTAGTTTTCGCAACCAAGGTATATGCAAAGATGATGAAGTTTTGGCTGTGCAAGTGAAGAGTACGGATGCGGTCGATTATTTTGAAGTAAAAGTAGTTTCAAAAGAAAATAGTACTACAAACACCTATCAAATTTTAGGGGATGAGCTCCTTATCGGAGCTCCAGAATCTGGAAATTACGATATCCAAGTGCGTTCATGTCTTGACGAAAAAAATGCGAAAGATGCAGAAAATCCTTGTAGTGCATGGAGTGAAACACAAATCAATCATACATTTAAAAAAACTTCGAAAAACTCACAAGATCTTCTCAGAGGTGTAGATGAGCTACGTAAACAGATGGCTAAGCGTTGTGATGGAATTCGTTCGGCTATGGCTCAGTATATAAGTTCATCAAAACAGAATGATGAGTTGAGTGTGTTGCTGCAGAAAAATCTTCAAAGCATAGATAGCAGATCGTGTGTAGATATTCTGTTGTCTAAAGAGCTCCAAAATCTTGACATAGTTGCACTCAATGCAACGACAGAGACACCGCCAGACTTTGCTCCAGGTCAGCAGACCGTACAAAATTATTACGCCTACTATGCTCAGAAACGTGAGAAATCTCATGTTGAAGGTATAGTCTTTCTGACTCTAGGTTCTGTTGGGGTTGCTCTGAGTGGCTACGAAGCATTTCTGAAAATCAAAACGACTCATGCTGAAAATGTTCAAGAGATTTATGATCAAATCTTGGAATATAACAAAAAGATACGTCAAATAGAAATCTTAGAATACAACAGTAAAATAGCTGAACTTGAAGTGATGCATGACATTTTGAGAAGAGCAGATCATGAAAAAAGAACCTTTGCTGTGAATGAAGATATTACGAAGAAGAAAATGAAAGATGGGATTGATAAAGATCCTAATATTGAAAAAGCTGACAAAGAAAATCTTATATCTCACATAGACCAAGGGAATTTGGATTCTTTATTGAGTGAAATTGATCGCCTTCAAAAGGCTAGGCCAATGCCTTCAACCTCTGCTATGGCTTTTCATTTTGCAGCAGCTTTTGTTGAATCTTTCGTCAATCCAAATTATCTGGTTGATAATGTTGCTCTTGAGTGGCTCAAAGCAGATATTCAACATCTAAAACGTATACGTGAGTTCACGGAGATAGGGACTCGTCTCCAGGTTTTAAATACTACAAATAGCAAGGAACTATTGAATAGGCAGCTTTCTGATAAAAATTTGCAATTGATTGCTGAAGAAATTCAATCGATTCAAAGAAAGAAAGCTAGCATCGAAGTGTCTTGGCAAAAAACCATCGCTGAGCTGGGTAATGCAGCTTTCAAAGGTGCAGCGAAGGGTGGGACGATGGGAGCCATCATTGGTGGTCTCGCAGGACACTTTATACCATTTGGCACCTTTACGGGCATGAAAGTTGGTGTTGGTGTCGGAGCATTTAAAGGGTCCTATAGCGAGTTTATTGCAAAATGGAATGATCTAAAAAGCCCCACTTGGAGTGAGGGCGATATGACAAGTGAACAAAGAGCAAATTTTGACAAAACAGGAGCGGTCGGCGAAACGACACGGGCTAATGTACAAGCTAATTTAAAGCAGCTTAGAGATGCAAAAATTGCGGAAGCTAATGGAGCTAAGTGGACTTGGGATTCCGCTAAGGCGAAAATGGGAGCAGCGGCTCCCTGGCTCCTAGGTACGGGCATATCGTCCGTTATGACGTGGGTGGGTGCAAACGAACTGCGCTTAGCAGATGCATCGCCTCGCAGTCAGTTCTTTGCAACATACTCCCGTCTTTACAAAGAGGTGCAGCGCTTACAAGCTTTTCATACAGCTTTGATGGAACAGATCTATAGCAGAAATTGTACTGCTCAGTAACGGATCCTCCATTTTGCCTGCAAGCTCTGCACGGGTCTTCCTCCAATCTCACATTGCAAAATCAAGTCATAGTAGCGAGGGCCAAAAAACCATCGTTCCTTTGCTGTTGTGCAGACATTCTGCCACTTTCCATCCTGGTGCCATTCATACCTTACAAAGCAATCAAAGAATCTGGAGTTTTGGTGCGGTTTCTTCTCACAGAAGCTCTTCATCGTTTGCTGAGGGTTTTCTAGCAAGCGATATTTTGCAAGAAATAAGTCATCAAGATGTATCTCAAGTGCAATGCTTGCTTGTAGAATGGCAATACTGAAAACTAGAGCTATGGCACTACAAAAGACCTGAATCATGGAGTTTTGTCAAAGCTATCGAATGCCGAAAAATCAGCTTCAATACCAAATTTTTCTTTGAGTTGCTCGAGCTTCTGTTTGGTAATCCCTCCGATGACGCCAAGGATGAGAGTGCTTGCTACAGCTGCAAATGCGCTGACAAGAATATATTCGAGGGCTACACCACCCTTTTGTTTGTTTTTCGTCGCAGACATGCGTGTCCCCTTACTAAGTTTTCAGCAAGTTGCCCAAACTCTTAGTGATCGTCCAGGGACAAAGATGCGTTCAAGTCGATGTTTTGTGTTCGGGAGACCGACACATGTTAGATGGCGTCTTGTGGGAGCCTGGTTTTTCAAGGCTCTTCGTGCATTAAATGGCTCTGCTCGCTTTCTTGGCCCTCACAGAAAACTTCATAGATACATATTCCAGAACGATTTTTGCCATATGATGTTGTGATAGCAGAGTGTTTTTTTGTGAGCTGCGTGACGCGAAAATTCTTTCTTTTACAGAAGTCCGTGGAGTTCTTCTTTGCTATTTCGCAGGCCCAAAATTTACAAACGATATCCATCTCAAAGCTTTTGCAATGCCTTTCAAAGGAGATCTCAACAGCATATGCATTGATGCTGCTGCACAATATCGCGATAGGAAGCACACTCAATTTTAAGAAAAAAATCCAATTACGCATCTAGATACCTCAAGCTAAATCCGAATTTACATAGCAACGAAAGTCAATTTAGCAGGAAGAGATGAAATGATGATGAAGATAGCAGCGCGAAAAATTGTCTCAGTAGAGATAGTCACGAAATGCGATGCGACTATCTCCAATAGCAAAGAGCTTGTGGTTGAGGAGTTTGGGCTTGCAATAGCGCACGCGCTTGCCATCCAAGTCGATGAAACGGCCACCTGCTTCTTCAATTAGGCATTGTCCTGCTGCGGTATCCCATTCGTAGCTAGGACGATGACGCAAGTAGAGATCTGCAGAACCTTCTGCAATACGACAGTATTTGATAGCACTTCCGAGGCGTGTGATCTGCGCCTGTGGCCATTTCTGTTGAATCTCATCCTCATAGTTACCTCGATGCTGACGTGCCACCAGAACCGTAAATTTGTCGGGTTTAAATCCGTGTGTATGTATTTGCGTGACTTTAGCATCCGCTGTGCGTTTGAATGCTCCTTGATTTTGTGTTGCAAAGAAAAGTTCATCGCTCATAGGTGAATAAATGACACCGAGCACCGGATAATTTTTGTCGATGAGCGCAATATTGACGGTGAAGTCGCCAGTGCGATGCAAAAATTCACGTGTGCCGTCCAAGGGGTCGACTAACCAAAAAGTACCGCTTGGAATAGGATCGTCGATGCTATGACTTTCTTCGCTAATAATGGGAAGCGAGTACCGTTGCAAAAAATCGCTGATAAGGACGTGTGCATCCCAGTCGGCTTGAGTGACAGGGGTTAGGTCATCTTTAGTGCGCACTGTGATTTTTTGGGATTGGTAGTGCTGTCGAATTAATGCACCAGCGTCTTCAGCACAACGACATATATCAGCTAAGGATTTAAAAATAAGATCCATTGCATTCCTGTTTTGCGGTTTTTTAGATGTCTTGTCTATAAACCTGGCCTGCGTTTGCATCGTCTGCTCCATAAGAAGCTCGCACTCTCTTGACCAGTTGGCAAATCAAGAATTTGGCATCAATGCTAACAAGTTGCTAATGCGAAAAAAACACCCTAACTTTATCACAAACAATAACCTCTCACTAGGATCAATATTTGACCTAATCTCCGATCATTCTTTTTAATAGCACTAAGAATGAGTGAATTTTTTCCCTAACCAATCTTTGGAGGAATTATGAGAAAGCTTCTCATAAGCGCAGTTGTCAGTTTTATTTCTTTGGCTGCTTTCAATGCTCAGGCTCACGACTATGAAGGAAAAGGTGACTGGAAATCAACAACTGGTACATCTGGTGAATACACTGCAAAATTGCACATTGAAAGCAATGGCGATGAAATGAAGTTTGACAACGAAATTACAGTTAACGGCGAAGTTCACAATTGCTCATACACGACAAAAAAAGTCGGTGATAGCTTCTTCGCAGTTATGGTTGATGGCAAACAAACCGGTGGTGGCTACTGCTGGGACAATGGCAACGCTGAAGCGATTCGTTTCTGTCACCTTGGTTACAAGGATACTGAAGGCAATATGGTTGAAGAAACTGTCCATATTGGCGCAGATAAAAAAGTTGTTCACAACATGGGTTCCGTTTGGATGCCAAAGGATCGCACTGCAACAACTTGGTTTGGTGCAATGTCATTGGTTAATTAACCAAATTTCTTCTCCTTTTAGACTTACCATAACCGTATGCAAACTAGCTTCTGTTCGCTTTGCGCTATAATGGAAGCTAGACAAAACTCCGATCCTTCTCCATTCCTTGAGGCTTAGAAAAAATGAAGCGAGAAGTCTGGATTCTCTTTCTCAGCTCTGTAGGTATCTTTTTATCCACAATGGCGAAGGCCGGTCTTCACAATGTGCCGATTGTGATCCCTGCAAAGCAAATTCATGCGGTTCAATTCCATCCCCTTGCAAAGTATCGAGTCTTTAGAACGGATCCCGACGGATCCGCTGTTATTATTCCTTTCCAAATTGACCAAAAAGATAAGTATGGGGACTATATTTTAGACCAAGGTAAGCATCCGACTGCAAAGTTTAGCAATGGCATTTTTAGCAATCAGGATGAACTTTGTGTTATGGGCAACGATGTTGGTATGCGCCAGCCTCCAACGAAGTGGTCTATGAAAAAGCCAAACATACTGTACGAAGTTGGCTTTAAGAGAGGTGGTAAAGAAGGAGCAATTTATGTTGGGGTCTACTTTACAGACCCACCACCGCTTGCTAAAGAATCCTATGTTTCCTTTGATCTCGAAAATGCGCAAGTCACAACTTCACGCTATCGCTATCTCTTCAATAATCAGAATTACCTCGTGGTTCGGGGTGTTAATATAGAACAGCCTGGAAAAAAAGAGGATCAAATTATTCTCTCGTCATCTGTGTTTTTAAAGATCGATATGAAGTACTTTCTCACTTTTAATGTGGGAGACAGTGATATTGAAAGCGACCTTGATGCATACAAAGTTGGTCCTGTACGTGCGATTACCCGTGTGAATTTCGATTACAAAATCTTGAAGCTGAAATTCGATCTGGGGATGTACACGGAAGTTTCATTTTTCTCGAATGCGGTCTATTTGCCAGCTATCATAGACAATCCTTTAGATGGAAAGAAGGCTTTGAATGGAGGGAGCTATTTCTATTACGGATTAGCACTAACCGAAAACCCAGCAAATTTGAATGTAGCTGCCAATATGCCAGCAATTGATAATAAAGATGCCAAAATCAACGACAACGAAAGTCGCTTGGGTCACTATTGGGCTACAGCACGTGCAAAAAATTATATGCTCTATTTGGAATTTCAACCCTCCAAGCAGATGTCTGAAGACAAGAATATTCCCTATATGTATGTTGAAAATGTAAACTCAGAGGAATTGAAGAAACGCAAGCGCCTACCTCTGCCACTCGGCAAAAGCCCGGTGAATGTTGCTGTATCTTTTGATCTCGACAACTTTAGAGCCGGCTTGCACGAAGTAAGATTTAGACTCTTTGTAGAGAATCTCTTAGAAGAACGTTTTATCGATGAATTCAAAACTGTCGATCAGTGGTATATTAGTGCTCGACGTCTCGCCTCTATCGCTTTTTAGCAGCTTCGTACTGCGCTTGAATTATCAAACCAAGCGAATTGCAAGAATCAATAAATTGTGTCATTCTCTCGAACAAAAATGATCGGGAGTTTTTACCCTATGATGGAAACAGGTGAGCCTGCTGTAGAGCAAAGTGAAAGCATCGGGGGTCTTCCCATGCTGGTGTGGTTACGAGGGGATGAGCCCCACTTTTCTGACTTTAGTTTGAATGCAGATCAGGTGATGGAGCGTTTGGGCATTCGTCGTTCGCGACTGAACCAAATTTCTGGCAAAGAGTTGCGAGTAGGGCGGGCGCGCATCGATGGCTATGTTAGGCCAGTATATAGGCCAGACGATATTGAAGAATACTTGCAGTGGATTCGCCCAAGTGCAAGCCATAAGAAATCATCGGATGTGCTTGATGAGGCTCGATCTAAATTAGAGTCCCAGAGTGAACGTATACTGGATGAGTTTTCTCATCGCTTCGATGGTCTGGTCGAAACATTCACCAGCAAATTTCAACAACGATTTTCCGATGAGCATCGCTTTAGCAAACGTATGTTCGTCACTATGCATAAAACATTGCGCCTCAGCTTGCGTGGGCTCAGCCAACGGATGGGTTTGATGCATGAGCAATCGTTGAAGTTTTGGCAGAACCTAGATCAGCGCTTGGAAAGCCTCGATACGTTAGTGGATAGTAGCGAGCTGACGAAGACAGCTCTACTGCAAACAAGTGATCGGGTCCTGCATAGCGAAAAAATTCTGCTTCGACTTCAAAATGAGCAAAAAGACCTACTTCAGAAAGTTTCGGAGTTGGCACAAGCTCTTGAAGATCTAAAAGATAAGAGCCCTAAACCCAATGTTTTTGCTCCAAGCCCCCAAGTGCGGCATCTGCATCGAGAGCATCGTTTGCGTCGACGAAAAGATTTAAATTCAATTTTTGACTTGGTCGAAAAACCACAAGAAATTAAATGCTTAGCCCGCATAAAAAAAGCAAAAAGAAATTCCTGAAGATTAGCTCCAGCCTAACCGAAAGGTAGTATGCACTGGCCTGGAGTTTTTTATGAAAAATTCAAATCGTTTTTCGCACATTAGTATGATCTTGGGAGTTCTTGTTTTTGCGGCCTGTGAGGGCCAAGGGGACAAGAATGCATCGTCTGATACAATGAATGCTGCTACTGCAGAAGCTCGTCTGGCAGTCTCGGATGACTTTAAAGCACCATCTGAAGCTAGTTTATCTTTGGCAGAGATGGACGAAGTCAAAGCACCATCCGATATGAATTTGGCAGCTGCAGGACCGTTTAGCTTCACTCCCCCTCCTAGTTTGGTCATAGAATCGACCACCTATTTGTTACAAGATGAGAATGGTGTTAGTGGAGCTAAATTGCCAAATGTTCTTATGTTGGATAACTCTAACTATGGAGCTTGCCCAGGTGTTTCTAGCTCACCTACGATTGTAGAATCTAGTGCGCTTCCTGCAATATTGAGTATCAACAATTATACTTATAGATCCTCAGACGATTCTTCTGCTGGTGACAGCCTGCCTTCTTCCGTTAGAATTAACGGAACCAAATATACGACAGGATGCACCCCTGTTCCCTAGAGTTTTGCTTAGCCTACCTTCGCGTGATTTGATCTACTTTACAAAAAATAAAATTCAGCTGATCATAGAACCAAGGCTTTAGAGAAACATACTCTGAGATTCATGGATGCAGCAACGATTTCTGATAGCTTTGCTTATGTGTTGTTCTTTTGCTGTGCATGGTCAGTTTCTCAATAGTCGCGAGGTTGGAGCTAATCTTTCCTATGTAATTCCCTCTGGAGACATTGCAGACTATTTTAAAAGTGGTTTTGGCTACCAACTTAGTGGTTTCCAAAAGCTAGGTTTGGATCCCTTGGGTGCCTATAGTGCTGGTATCTCATTAAACTACTATCCCCTTAAAAGTGATGATATTCGAGAATCTTCTAAGTTGCGTCTTTATGCTTTGTCATGTGGGCTGTATCAAAACTTCTATGAGAGTTTTTGGTTTCAATCCTCAGTTTTTCTTAGTCCAGAATTTATGTACTGGGTTGTTTACCATAATCTAGGATCAAACTATCCAAGTTCCGATAGAGGCGGTTTCTTCGCTCTGCGTAGTGGGCTGAAGCTGTCGTTTTTGGTTTATAAAGATTTTTACATCGATGCATTGGTTGCAACGCACGCGCCTAGCCTAAACTACAAAAATGCGCTCTTTGAGATGGGGATTGGAATTGCTCAAGCCCTCTAAATTACTTCAATACAGCTTAGTTTTTTTGATGTCCGCTTGTGGATCAAAAGCAACGGAGATTACCCGTTCTCTGCGTATTGCAAAGCAACTAGACTATTCCGCAACTCACATATTTATAGTTCCACATCCGGATGATTGGCAATTATTTATGGGTGAGTATGCAGTGGATCTCATGCGATCCAAAGATACCCCCGTCGTTATTGTCATGACAGATGCTGGTGACTATGGTAGAGGCGATAGCTATTGGCCCTCACGTGAGAACGCTGCTCTAGCTTCAGTACGCAGTGTTCTGAACTACGATCTGGTCAATGGTGATGCTTCTGAAAATACGAATGATGTGACTATAGGAGATCGTACCTTAGCTCATCATCAGTTGCGCAATGTCTCGGTCTATTTTTTGCGCTTGCCAGACGGAGATATAGATGGTCAGGGCTATGCATCCAATGGGCTTGCGACATTGCTGAAGCTCTACAGAACTGAGATTGATTCGATTCGGACCGTTGATTCTAAAAATGTCTATACTTATGACGATATTCGTAGTGTCCTTCAAAATATCATTGCTAAGGAATTGGCAGGCACATCAAAACCTGCATATTTTTACATTCAAGACCCCGGTAGTGAGACAAATTTTTCCAACAGCGACCACCTTGTTACACAATATTTGGCTCGTGATGCGATTTCCAATCAAAAGCCTCGGGAATGTAAGGTTCGTGCCTTTGTTGATTATCGGATTAAAGCTAAGACGCGAAATCTTAATGAAAGTGAGATGGCAAAAAAAGCTCAACTCTTTTCAGCATATGATGTTGTAATGATTATGCAACAGAATCAATGTGGATTGTGTGCGCAATCGCATTATGATTGGCTTAGTCGTTCATACATGCGTGAATTTGACTGCTAGGAATTGGAGATAGGAACTTTAGTTGAGTGCAACTCAATCGAAGGTTCCTTACATTGTAACAATAAAATAAGGACAACTAGATGTTTTTTGAGAGAAGCAGCATACGTCTTTTAAGCATACTATGGGGTCTTGGTATTAGTCTTATGCTCACGGCGCAGTCAGAACCAGCAAGAGATATACGCGAACATGTATCAGAGGAAAAACCACATCACAGCATACTGGGTGGGATCAATCGTTATATCTTTACGCACGACCTCGGTACCCAAAATTCCGATACCTTTGGATACACCGCAGGCTATGAATATCATATGCCCTTTGTGAGTCCGCAACCTTCGTTAGGCCTTCGGGTCGAGTACCTTGAGACCAAACATGATAGTCTTCGTAATGTTCACTATCTCGTCGTTCCTTATCTAAAAATGCTTGCTATAGAATCTATGCCTAATCTCAGTTTGCTTCTAGGTATGGAGGCTGATTTTTGGACGCAGCATCTAAAAATTACGAAGGATTTGGTTCTGCATAAAGACTTGCTCTTTGGTCTTGTCTTAGGGGTGCAATCGTGTGTTTTGCAAGGACGCTGGGGGGCTTTGGATATAGCGTTAGACTATCACTTGCAGGAAGTTGACATACGTACTACGTATTTTGGTATGGGTCTACATTATAGATGGAGTATCTGATGAAGGTGTTGAAACGATTCCTAATCGTTTGTATAAGCAGTTTTCTTTTGACTCAAATGATGGGCTGTGCGACTCGTATTACAGGCAAGTGCCCAGCACCTCCTGAGTATCGTAATAAGGCTGTCGCTACGATTTTTCAGGAGGCATTTGAAACGGTGAAGCGACCCGGAGAAAAACGAGCGATCTCCTATGGCCTTTACGGTAGCAAAGAAATTTTTCTCCAAGGCATACGTGAAAGTATGATCCAAGCTCGGGACATGTATCCTGGTTGGGATATCGTTATTTATGCAGATCCAAAGACAGTCCCTGCGGAGTTTATTGCAGAGATGAAGGCAAATGGGGCAATCGTTCGTGAAGACCCATCGTACAATAATATGTTTGCTCGTTTCTATATTGTCGATGATGTTTATGATCGATTTATAGTTCGAGATGCTGACTCACGTTTCTACCCACGAGAAGTTGCAGCTGTTGCAGACTGGATGGATCATCCAAGTGCATGGCTTCATGGCATGCGTGATGCAGCGAGTGCAAGCTACCCTCTTCAAGGTGGAATGTGGGGAGGAATGACAAAACCTTTGCGTGAGGCTTTGACGAAAAAGTGGGGACCTAATTCTAAGATTGCGGATCTAACTAAAGACTTCTTAAATGGTCGCAAACCTATTTGGGGTGATGATCAAGACTTTTTGACAAAATACTTCGTCGGTGCGGTTGGTGATGACCATGTGATGTCGCATGAGTCGGTTGATTGCAATGCTTTTCCAGGTTCGCGTGGCTTTCCCGTACCCAAAGGAATCTCCGACCAGCATATAGGCACTCGTATAAAGCCGTAGATCCTTGATATGCGACGTTCCATTGATATCACGAGACTTCAATCCTTCTGACTCAAAGCTTTCAGACGCTTCTGATACTCAAACTCCTTTTCTGGAGATTGCTTAATATGACTGATATAGAAGCTGATTGCTTTGTGCAATGCGCGTAGGCTTGTCTTCCCAAGGTCCTTATGATCAAATTCGACCATCTGATCAACAGTATCAAAATGTTTGGAGAGTGTAGCTTCATCAAAGGAAAGATGCTGTTCGTGAGTGAATTCGAGGAAGATCTTACGTGCAACTTTTTTCTTGCTCTCCAAATCAAAGCCATCGAAAGCTAAAAGCTGCATGCGATCATCAATAGGTGAGTCTTTGTATGTGCCATCTGTATTAGGCTGCGTTGAGGGATCATGCAGACGCTCATTACCAATGATAATGAAAAGGTAGTGGGAAATATCAACATTGAGCCCTAGATCGTTCAAGCGTATGGTCTTTTTACTTGGATCTGTTAGGCGCAGTAAAAAGTCGTAAAGTTCAGATGCATCTCCGTTGTTTTTTGTGTTGATCACTTTGTTTGCCTCATCGATCAAAAAGACAGCATTTTTAACTGGAGCCACCTGGGAATTCTGTCCAAGAATGCCTGCTGTCAGGTGTGTGATCGTCAGCTTGTCACGCAGTTGCTCTTCGCCATAAACGGGTGAGCCAAGTATGTCCTTGCGACTTGCCCCTGCGAGTGAAAGTTCGATCAAGGGGAGCTCCAAAGCTGTAGCTAAGTTGTGCGCAAGGTGCGTTTTGCCAGCTCCTGGTTTTCCATAAATATATAGAACATTTTTGCTTGTCTCTGCTTCGGTTGAAGCAGCAATGTGTGCCTCTGCAATTGTGCTGACGGTGTCTTGGACGGTGCTGGGATATACCGAAAGAAGTTCTTTGAGATTTGCGAGTAGAATGCCTTGCTTATCCATCAGATTTTTGGTGCTCTGCGGGAGGCGCATAAGCGTTTCTAGGTTACGGAAGTACTCCTGAGCCTTTTTACGGGATGCATCTTCTCCACGTACAGAGCTGCTGATTCCTGGTAAGTAGGAATATTTGATATGCTTGAATTCCTTAGTCAAGAGGTCTCTAAGTTCTGGAGAAAGTTGCGTTTTGATCGTAGCAAATTTTCGTGTCAAAATTTCAAAATCAGAGTAGGGATCCCAGATGCTTCGTGAGCGCTCGTCGAGTTGATAGGCAAGATCAAATGTTTTATTTTGAGCAAAAGGACTCGTTTTTAAACTCAGATATTGTATGTAATCACCTACCGTATTCAGTAGAGAGCGTATGCCTATGTTTTTTTGATTGTCGAGAGTGCTGAGATCTACAATAGCTTGCAACTCTTGGTCCCCTATTTCAAGATCGTGGGTTTTGCCACCAAAATCATGACACGCAATTTGCAATCGTGACTCCAATGAAATTGGGCCAAAATCGATGGTATCCATACGATTCATTAGTGCATTACCGGTTTCTGCAAGCGGTGCATTGCCTGCAAAGATGAAAATATAGTCGGATACATCCAGATCGATATTAAACTCTTTGACAAAAATACTCTCACGATCGCGGTCTAAAAGTTGCAATAGAAAGGTTCTAAAGTCAGCTTCTCCACCATAACTGTGGGAGTCCATGCTTGCAAAAGCTTTGTCGATCTCGTCGATAAAAATCACCGCATTTTTGTATCTTTGCTGTTTGGGTAGACGCATCAGCTCTTTGATGAAAAGCGATGGTTCCTGATAAGTATCGCGACCTTCCATCCGATTTTGACTGACCATCTGTTCTTTCATTTTTGTTGCAAGAACTTCGACCAGGGGAAGGCCCATAGCTGCTGCATATGCTCTTGCAAAGTGCGTTTTGCCGGTTCCTGGAGCACCCAAAAAATAGAGAAATTGGCGAATTTTGCGTGATTTTTTGCTGCGAAAAGTATCCGCATGAGAGGCATATTCTATACCCGAGCTAATCTCGAGCATCTTGGTGCGCACATTTTCTGGATAGGGTTCTAGTATTTTTTGAACTCGTGGAAAGGCTATAGCTTTATTAATTAGCAATCGATCCCGTGGAATAGAAAGAATGCTATCGATTGTGTAAAGATAATTAGTGACAGTCTTTCGTTCACTTTCCGAACCATACTTGGACTCAAACTGCAAAGTTGCACGGGTGGGTTGAATATAGGTCTTTTCGAGTTTGGTCAGAAATTCATCGACTTGATTTTGATGTTGTGGTGCAAGGGTCTTGCGTAAGCTCTCAAATTGAAGGCGCATTGCTTTGATCTCAACAGCCATGTCCCAGGCATTAGCATCATCAGTTTCTAGGATAGAGCAGAACGTGCAGCCTATCTGCGCACTTACCTGGTTCCAATGTCTTGTCAGTAGATTCTTTGCATTTTTTTTTGCCCACTGAATGAAGCCTTGTAGGTCTGGAGTGATCAGTTGCGAAATCGTATAGCTGTTGAATGTTAGACCAATGACGGATCCTACGCTCATCATAAGGCGTGCTGTGCGGTTGGGTAATGCATGTTGTGGGGGAGCAACTTCATCATTTCTAAGAGACGTCTTATATTTGTAAGCAATGAAAGCTAGGGTAGGAAGCCCATAAATTGCTACTTGCTGAGCAAGATGAGAGAGGCTCTCCTCATTGTTTTGTGTGCGAGCTAGGTCACGAAAATGCTCTTCAATTTGATAGCTAATGGGTTCGTGTTCTGTCTCTGCTTTACAGGCTACTGTCGTGATGCTTCGGCCGTTCAGAAATGAGCTACGACACATTTCTAAATTGTCTGATGCGTAGATTGTATTTGGAACAAGGTTAAGAAGGATGAGGAATGAGAGCACACTCTTGCTAAGCATGAAAAACCTCGGAGTAAAAGGAGAGGATAATTCCCCTTGAGATCAAGAAACTTAGCGATTTTTGTGGAAGGATGGAAGGACTAAAAAAGTGAAGCTAGGAACTCATGGCAATCAGACGGGTTTGAATAAGCTCGCTTATTTTTTCTACACACGCTTCAAGATTGAGCTCGCTCGTATCAAAATCTAAGGCATCATTCGCTCTTTGGAGTGGAGCAACTGAACGTTGCTCATCTTGGTCGTCACGAGCTTGAATCTCTCGCATAAGATCTGAAAGAGTGAGTGTTAAGTGTGGGTCCTGCTGAAGCATCTGCTTGTGTCGGCGTTGGGCCCGCGCTTCGAGATTTGCAACCATGAAGATTTTGAGATCCGCATTTGGAAAAACCACTGTACCGATATCACGACCGTCGATAATTACCCCTTTTGGTGCACTCAAGGCTAATTGCCTTTGCACAGGCAGAAGAAGTTTGCGCACTATTTTGGATTTTGCAATATCGCTGGCAAGCTTGCCGATCTCTTCCTTCTGCAAATCCTTAGATACGTCCGAACCCTGAAAATAAAAGTTTCCTTCATGCCATTCAATATTGGGGGTGCAGCGCGTGATAAGCTCAGCAAGTTCTTCCTCAGCAGTGAGTGCAACCCCATTTTTTTTTGCGAGGAAACCAATCAGACGATAGATCCCTCCTGTGTTGAGATAGTCCCAACCCAAACGTCGACTGACAAGCGACGCAATGGTTGATTTTCCTGAACCAGCAGGTCCATCAATAGCTACAATTTTGGGAACTTTCGTGGTTTCCATCAGTTTGCATCCGCAGGCTTTGCTTCGAGAACAGCCCCCATATTGAGAAATTTTTCCATGCGTTGCATTTTCAACTCCTCTCCACTCAAGCTACTGAGTTCATCAAGATCTGCCAAAATACGTTGTTTAATTTGTGCTGCCGTGAAGTCTACATCCCTGTGAGCTCCTCCAGGAGGTTCAGGAATAATAGAATCGATAACCCCTAGTCTCAGTGCAGAAGATGAATTGAGACATAATGCTTCGGCCATGAGATGCGCCTGAGATGCGTCTTTGAGCAAGATCGATGCACAACCCTCGGGCGAAATCACAGAATAGATCGAGTACTGCGTCATATGTACGCGATTACCGACACCGAGTGCGAGTGCACCACCGCTTCCGCCTTCACCTAAAACAATACAGGTGATGGGAACCTTGAGCTTCGACATCACCATAATATTTTTGCCAATAGCCTCCGATTGTCCGCGTTCCTCAGCATCGATGCCTGGATATGCACCCGGTGTGTCGATGAGGCAAAGAATTGGAAGTGAAAATCGTTCAGCAAGAGACATTAGACGTAGAGCCTTGCGATATCCCTCAGGTTTTGGCATGCCAAAATTGCGTGCAATGTTGTCTTTAGTTCCGCGACCCTTTTGATGTCCAATAACAACAAAAGAATGCTCATCAATCTTAGCCAGTCCGCCAATAATAGCTGGATCATCGAAAAAGTTACGATCGCCATGTAACTCAATAAAAGAAGTGCTTATCATGTTGATAATATCTTTGCTTGTCGGACGCTTGGGGTGTCGCGAAAGCTGTGTGATCTCATAGGCGCTCAGCTTGGCAAACATCGTGTCTCGGAGTTGGATGGCTAAATTTTCTAAGTCTCCGATTTCAGAATTCAAATTTATAGCCTGTGTCACGGAAATGCGTCTCAGCTCTTCGATACGCATTTCGAGTTCGGCCAGTGGTTGTTCAAAAGGAATATAGTCCATAGAGGTGCTGCTTTCTTTGTCTCGTCTTCAAGATGTCCTAGTGTCCTAGCGGAACTTTTTGCTAATTTCATCATAAACTGCTAGTTCTTGTCTCCTGGAATCAGAGAGTTAGCAAAAGGCAAAGATTTGGAGGCTAGGTTCCATGCCTATCTATGAATTCAAATGTGAAAATTGTTCTGCAATTACAGAAGAATGGCAGAAAGTATCAGATCCCTATCCCACAGAATGTCCAGTTTGTAAAAATGGCAAGCTGACTAAATTGATCAGCCCCTCGGGTTTTGTACTCAAGGGCAGTGGATGGTATGCGACCGATTTTAAAAATAAATCGACCAGCTCCACATCTGCAGAGACTCCAAAGTCAGATGCCCCTGCAGCCTCTTCTTCAGCGGCCTCATCTTCATCATCAGATTCTTAGAAATTCTTTAGGAAACGTTTTAAAAGGCCAAGGCGCCCCTTCATGGGGAACTTGCTTTTCTTTGGCAGCCAGATCTTCAACACATTCTCTTCGTATAGATAAGTGATGAGTCTGTCATCGACTGGCTTGGTCAAGCTAATGCTCTTATAAAACTGCCGTTTTGCTGCAAATTGAGTTGCACCAGGAGAGCCTAGGGTCATACGTGGAGCCGATGCGTGGATTTTGAGTACGCCATCGCTATAACGAATATGAATATCATCCTTAATAAAACCCGGCAGCGTGACCATAACAAAATAGGTGGTGCTGTTTTCAATGACTTTGATTTTTTCAGACCCATCCCTGCGGGAGAACAAATTAAAAAAGTTTCCCGAGTACCAGGGGGAGGGTGGCGTTAGTGATAGCGAATGCATGAGATAGCCTCCCCTTCTACTATAGGGCAGCTGTGAGCCTTTGCGAAATAGTCCATAAAGATCCCCAGTGAGTCCAAAAAAAATTAACTTCGGACTCTGTTCTATGTATCGTTGTATTGAGCGTCGCGTTCAAGGGATGCGCCACCTACAAGGCAACTAGCTGGAATGAAGAGCATATTTATGAAAACAGGGCCGTTTTTTTGGAACTCAGCTGGCGAAAAACCCTCGAGGTCAATTTTGTACCACAACTCGCCCTATTATAGCCATCACTTGCATAGGATGGCGATATTTGTTATAGCTGACTCTTGAGCTTCTCGGTCTAATAGTAAAAATATTTGGAAAGGAACTTAAAAATGGTTGAAGTACCGAAAAATAATCAGGAAGTTTTCGATTCATCCTCGTTGACGACCGACGCCTCTTTTAGAAAAACGGCTCCGGCAGTTAGTGATGATGCCCCACCCGAGTTGATCAAGCCGAAGAAATATCTTTGTTTTGCAGATGCTCATAAATTTGCAAAATCATTGAATTTCACAACGCGTAAGGAATGGCGCTCATACGTAAAAGGTGGTATTGGCGATCGCCCACCAAAACCAGAAAATATTCCAGCTCATCCAGACGGAATTTACCGTTTAAAAGGATGGCAAGGTTGGAAGTTCTGGCTGGGAACAGCGAACCAAGGCCTTAATCAAGCCCAAAAGCCACAAACGCACTAGAACTGTCTCGAGCGAATGCACATATTCGCGAGATTAACCGAGCTGCGAAAATCTGACGCCCTGATTCGTGGACGTCTCCTCCTGCAGGTAGCGATCAAATCGTGAAGCAACTAACCTGACGAGAAGGCGACCTAGAATAGGGCTCAACTCAAATCCCTTTTTATCCATAGTCAAAATTCCCTCACTAGCCAGTGCCTCAAGGCTGCTTATATCTTTGCGGAAATAATCAGTAGTCTCTCTGCCAAGACGTTCGCTCATCTGTGCCCAATCCACTTTGCCATAGCAATAAATTTGCTGAATGAGCTCCTGACGAAGGCGATCATCCGCAGAAAGTTTCATACCTTTATCAAAACTCTTTCCGCTACCTTCCAAAGATCGAAGCCAATCTTCGGTCTTTTTTTCATTCTGCCAAAAATAACCTGGCACCTGACTGACAGCACTTGGTCCCATCGCAATAATGGCAAGCTCTTTTCCAGTGGTCATCCCTTGGAAGTTGCGTCGCAAGGTTTGATTCTCAACAGCTTCGGAGAGGAGCTCATCACGTTTTGCAAAATGATCCAGACCGATGAAGTCGTAGTTATGCTTTGTAAATGCATCCAAAGCAGTAAGGAAGATCTTGATATTCTCACTTTCGGGAGGAAGATGCTCACGTCCAAAAGACTTTTGCCACTTAAAGATGTCGGGTATCAAAGCCAGTCGATAAAAAGCGACACGATCCGGCCCTAGCGTCAGCGTATGCTGTAGAGTTTGTTCCATCGTTTGCAAAGTTTGAAATGGCAAACCATAGATTAGATCAAAATTGATAGAATTAAATCCTAGGCTTCGAGCCTGAGCCATAGTCTCAGCAACCATCTCGTAAGGCTGTATGCGGTTGATCGCTTTTTGAACCTCATGAGAAAAATCTTGGACACCTAAAGAAAGACGATTGCATCCTGCCTTACGTAGGGCTTGCAAATGTTGGTAAGTCGTCACACGAGGGTCTATTTCAACCGCTATCTCCGCATCTTCGGAAATTTCAAAGTGCGTGTACAACGCATCGAAGAGGCGAATGAGCTGCTCTGGGCTGAGAAATGTCGGAGTGCCTCCTCCAAAGTGCACCTGCTCGATCACGTTGTCTTGCAAGGCTTGTCCATAAAAACGCATCTCTTGAATCAGCCCTTGAATCAGAGCCTCTCTAGGGTCATTTTTTTTCTGACGTTCTTCGGGATAGATTTCTTTGTTGCAGGCGCAGTAAAAGCAAAGTTGCTTACAGTAAGGAATATGAAGGTACAATGAAATCGGATTTTTGTTTTTGCGCAAGGTGTCTAAAGCTTCTCGCGCGTCCTGCATACTGAAGGACTCATCCCAGTATGGTGCTGCAGGATAGGATGTATGTCGAGGAAGATTTAGTTTTGCATATTTTAGATAGCTTGCAGTTTCGTCGGCAGTAAGTTGAAAATTCGTCAAAGGCACCCCTCTTGAAGCATAGGTTTGCGAAGCTGCTCGAGTTGTCCATCCACAAATACTCTTAAGATGCTTTTCCATCAACTGAATTATTGATCCTTAGATTCATAGCCTTATATGAATTTTGCAGTGACAATTGCGGATTCTTAGGACAGGAAAATACATTTCCATCTACACTGAAGCTTCCTTTCATCAAAGGAAAGTCACTCCTAGCAAAACCTTTGCGTTCCTGTAACCAATCGCATGCAAATTTACGACACACTTGCGGTCGTACATCATAAATACTGCACCCCTGTGTGGAAAGAAAGCGACAGGGAACTCCTGCTGGTTTTGCAAGATCTTCACCAGTATCGTAACGTGTCGTATAGCCAGGCTGAGACTCAATTTTTAAATAGGTGCAACAGGCGGTGCAGCTCTGACAGCTTCGCAGTGTTTTCACTTCGACACCTCATCTCATTATAAGGAATTCACCTACTGAGACCTCATTCGCTAAATTTGCTGTGCTGTTGCGAGTGCACTTCGTATCAAAAACTGATGTTCCATATGAGTTGAGCTACACCCAATTTGTATGCTGATTTCCCACGTACTCCGGAGGCATCACGTTTAAGGAAATTGTCTGTCTGATAAGCTATGCCTATGGTCTGCTGTTCGCTTATCCTCCAATCGATCTCAGGCCAAGTCCACAGATTGTAACTCCAACGATCATTGTTCCAGGCTCGGTCTGAATCATTGCGAAACTTTCTCATTTGAAAAATCACGGGCAAAACTAAAGAAACGGATGTGCAAGGGTGAAAGTTAAGATTGAGTTCTAGCAGATGCTCGAACCAAGGATTGGCTACTCTCGAGCGTTTGCGTTGGAAGCCACTTTTACGGAAAATAAAGAAGGTAGGAGTATATGAAAAGTCAGCCATAAAATAGCTATTCAAATTGTGAGCAACTGTAAAATACTGACGTAGCGTCGTCAGCATACCCTGATTCAACTTCGAGGGTGTTGCATCTGTGCCGCTCATAGTCGGAACATAGACTCGGGTTTGCATGGAAAATGAACTTGCCTGGTCCTCGCTCTGCCAAAGATGAGTAAGTCGTAGACGAAAGTATGCATCCTGCCAAAGAAAGCCAGGAAGCCCAAAGATGCTTTTTTTATCCGTTGGACTCCAAATATTTGTATTGAAGAATTGTACATATGAAACTTTACTGTTGGGAGAAAGATTAAGACCTAGCTCAAGCGTATTTTCTGTATGCATCTCTCCAGAAACAGTAGTCAGAGATGGGCGCGTCTCAAAAAGGTTGGGGAAATTTGGAGCTCCAGGGGGTGCGGTTCTTTCTGCACCGAGATCTTCCACCGTACCCTTGCGTTCAGCCTGCCCCCTTCGTTTCGAATTGGAGGTCGCTGCTTCTAGTTGATGATTGGTGAGTAGACAAAGGACGACTACGGAGAAAAAACGAAGCGACTGTCTCATCGTAATAAACTCACGAAGATGTTTACTCAACGATGAGATGAAATTTTAATTTTGTCAAATGGGCATTGGGCTCGACCCCGTCATCCCAATGTCATTCGTTTAAGGAGGATCAGCTTTAGCAGCAAGCCCCCGTCATCCCGAACGGAACGTAGTGGAGCCGAGGGATCGCCTGCTTAGCCAGGTGGTCTTAGATCGAAGGAATCCGTCGAAGCTTTTACAAAGCTCAATGTAGGCGACCCCTCGGTGGAGCCTGCCCTGAGCGTAGCCGTGGGGCTCGGGGTGACGAACTCTGAAATTTACGCAGCAGAGGAAGCAGCAAGTTGCAGAGCATCTTTTTCTGCTTTTGCAAGTTCTTCTTCTGAAGAACTGTCGTAGAAGCCTTTGATTGCGCCATTTTGGTCGAGCAGAACAAAGACTGTGGTGTGCGTAGCAGCTTCACCACCAGCAAAGCGCAGTTGTTTCTCCATAAGATCGGATACAGCTTCTTTGCTTCCGGTTAAGAAAAACCATTTGTCAGCTACAGCATTGAATTTTTGACTATAGGCTTTGAGAACCTCAGGTGTGTCGTTTGTTGGGTCGACAGAGACAGACACAAGTTTAATCTTAGGTTCGTTAGCAAATTTGCCTTGAAGAGCTTCCATGCGCTTGTTCATGATTGGGCATGGGCCTTCGCATTTTGTGAAAAAGAAATTCAACAGTAGGACTTGGCCTTTCATCTCTGACAAACGAAACTCTTTGCCATCTTGATTGGTCAAAGTGAAGTCAGACAGCTGGCCTAGGCTTTGGGCTGCAGCTTGACTATTTTCAGTTTCAGGCACAACATTTGCTGTTTCCTCAGATGGAGCTGCCACAGGAGCCACTTCTGTAACAGGAGCCTCAGGGGCTTTCATCGTTTCTTTTTTTGCGATGAAGACGTAAATGCCAACAGCAAACAGAGCGAAAAACACGAGATAGACGACCTTACGCATTGTAAAATTCCTTAAATGTTAAACGTGCAGAACTTCTCTACATCAAACCTTTTTTTCTGTCGATCAAATAGAGTTATAAGCTTCTCCGCCAGAGCTAAGGCGGATGCTTTAAGTTCTGGTTTAACTCAACGATAGGTAAGCCACTGGCTTTGCCAGTGTGACTCCCAAGGCTT
>CAZWOL010000031.1:0-33964 GCA_964635325.1 uncultured Pseudobdellovibrionaceae bacterium | reverse complement strand
TATTAACAGATAAGACCGACCCAACACGATTAGGAAGCATATCCACTAAAAGTTCGAGCAAAGTAATTTCTTGGACCCGCTCCAAGTCACGCAAATCCTCACGAATTATGCGACGCAATCTATCACGTTGCCAGATTCTCCATTCTGCTTCATTTTGCCCATAAAGTGGTTCTGGAAAGCCCCCGAATTTTAGCAATGTTGTGACATCAGATGCATTAGGTGTGGTATTTAATTCTGCTAAACTGAAAGGATGAAGGCGAAAATAACGATAACGACCTAAGAGAGAGTCACCTCCCCGACTGTAGTAATCAAGACGTGCTGAACCAGTTACAAGAAATTGATGAAGAGATTTTTGGGTGTCGTAAATCCCTTTAATAAGATTGCGCCACCGCACATACTTGTGAATCTCATCAAAAACTAAAAGCTTTTCATTCGATGGAAATTCTACTTTTTTAATTTTTTCGGCAGAGATCGCATAATCCCAATTAAAATAAGCGGGATGCTGCTCAGAAGCTGTGGGACTAATTAAGCCAAGCGCTAGCGTAGTTTTGCCAACCTGCCGAGGCCCTCCCAGAAAGACCATTTTTTTTTCTAAAGTTTTCTGAATAATTTCATTTAGATATCGCAAACTATGAGACATTTGGCATCCAGGCTAAAAAAGTCATGAGTAATTTAGACTATACACCAAAATACTAATGCTCACAAGAAGGTCGGGAAACTGATTTTTGTACCGTGTCTGAATGCAAGTGATGTGTGGGTCCAAACAGCAGTACGGTTGGTGAGAGACGTAGACTAGAACAAGAAGCCAAACATTAGTTCAGCTGTCATATTCAGTTTCTGAGGTGCGTATTTTTCTGAGGTGTTACCTAGTGAATCTCTAGCCTCGAGCTTAATGGGACTAGGGATATAAACAGCACCAGCACCAAGATTGATGTTAAAACCACTGTCCCAAACCCAACGATAGCCACCAATCGCAAGAAGGTTTACCACACCTGATGTTGAAACATTGAACCTATCTATTCCATTATTAGCTTCAACTTCCATACCACCCATACCGAGACCACCAGTAAGGTAGAAGCTATTCTCAGAGAAGGATCTGTGAAACAGAGTCCCTGTCGCTGCAACACTATAACTCTTGAGTTCCATCTCAAGTTGTTTTGTTTGTAGCTTCAGTCCATTCATATAATGACCACGAAGACCAATAGCAAAGCGCTCTGTCACAGCGTATTCCACGCCGCCACTAAGAGATTTGAAGAGAAGAGAAACAGGATTGAGTTGAACGTTGAACTGCTTCGTTTCATTTTTCAACTTATTAGCAATAAGAAGGCCATCGGCATAAAGCGAAAGAGAGGAGAGGGATAAAGTACACGCTAAAAACAATTTCTTCATTGAAAACATAGGGTTCTCCGTTTGAGATACATTCTTAAATCTTAGAAAGCCCGCAAAACCTAGCAGGGTAAGGCTTAAAGGTCAAGGCGAAGCATTAGGTCCGCGGGAGATTTGTGGAAGGAGAATGTGCAAGAACTCGCCCTTAAATCCAGCGCTACTAGTGACGCACACGAATCCAATCTTGGTTCTCGAAGGTATTGAATGCAGCTCCGTTAGCATTACGCAAAAGTTTTGCTTCAAGAATACGTTTTTGTGCAAGTTCATCAGAAGCTTGGTTGGTTGGGATCTTCGCTTTTTCTGCGAGTGCGTAGACTTTTAAGATCGTATGATAAATGTTTTTAGCATCATTGCGAGCAAGCTCTTCGTTATAACCACTGAGTTCGTGTGCAACGTTGATCAGCCCACCTGCATTGATCACATAGTCGGGTGCGTAGAGTATACCTCGATCAAGCACACGTTTGCCGTCTGCAAACTCATCCAACAGCTGATTGTTAGCGGCACCTGCAATGATTGGTGCGTTGATTTCTGGAATGGTACGCTCGTTCAAAATTCCACCAAGGGCGCATGGTGCATAAACATCCGCATCCACTTTGTGAATGTCTTCTGTCTTTACAACCTTTGCACCAAATTCTTTGACAACCAAATCAACTGAGGATTGGTTCACATCTGCAACGATAAGATGCACACCTTCTCTGTGCAGCAGACTACAAAGATGGCGACCAACTGCACCGACACCCTGTATTGCAACACGCAGACCTTTTAGGTTGCTTTGTTTCAGCTTGTGATCGACCGAAGCTTTGATGCCACTAAACACACCAAGAGCTGTAAGTGGAGAAGGATCACCAGACCCACCTGCAAAAGATGTGAGTCCAGACACGTACGGTGTTTCTTTACCAACTATATTTAGATCTTCAACACGCATGTTGACGTCTTCTGCTGTGATGTAGCGTCCGTTCAAACTGTTGACGAAACGTCCAAACATGCGAAAGAATTTTTCTGAACGCAGCTGCTGAGGGTTGCCAATAATGACCGCTTTGCCTCCACCCAGACGCAGTCCCGCAACCGATGCTTTGTAGGTCATACCGCGTGAGAGTCGAAGAACATCGACAAGGGCCTCATGTTCGTCCCTATAGTTCCAGAAACGAGAGCCCCCCAGTGCAGGACCTAGATTGGTATCATGAATCGCTATAATCGCTTTCAGACCGGTATCTTTGTCATGGCAATAGAGTACTTGCTCATGTCCCATCATGCTTACTAAGTCCATTGCGCCCATGGTATTCGTTCCTTTCTTAGGGTTATTGAATTCCTGACTGGAAATAATTTCCAAGACTTACTCCTTTGACTATAGATCCCTGCGAATTTGATCCAACCTACTGAAGTTTTAGCATAAAAATAGTCACGCGTCCCGATCTCGACACTAGCCAAAGCCGCGCGTTCAGTGTGCATGTTTTTCTTCTTAGCGTAGATTGAGCGAAACTGCTAAAACCTGTGATCAAAACAATGGCATCGTGGGAGGTCACAATTAAAATAGCTATCCTAGGCTCCGGCCCATCAGCTCTCATGTGTGCAGATCACCTTGCAAGTGCCGGTGCAAATGTGACTGTATTTGAAAAACGTAAAGGCATTGCATGGAAGCTTTATGTTGCAGGCTCGTCAGGACTCAACATCACAAACAGCTTGCCTCTAGAAGAGTTTGCACAGCGCTATAGTGCGAGCAAAAACTTCTGGAAAAGTGCTCTACGTTATTTTGGACCGCAGGAATGGATAGGTTTTATTGAAAACGACCTTGGACTTGGCACATTTTTAGGAACAAGCGGACGCTACTTTGTTGAAACTATGCATGCCGCAAAACTTATACGCAACTGGCGCAAACGCCTTGAGAGCAAAGGGGTGGGCTTTGCGTTCGACCACGAGTGTGTAGATTTTGCTAAGGTGGACACTAAGGTGCGTATAGATTTTAGCAATCAGCCCTCACAAAGTTGGGATGCTGTCGTTTTTGCACTGGGAGGAGCAAGTTGGGAACAGAGCCCAGTGCAATGGCCTCAGTTCTTTGTACAGAAAGGCATAAGCTTCTCTACGTTTGCCCCCTCTAACACAGGGTATGAATTGGCTTGGACCCAAGCATTTTTGAATGAAGCCGAAGCAAAACCCATCAAAAATATTCGTTTGCGTAGCTCTCGAGGAGACATGCTCGGTGATCTCGTGATTACGTCCTATGGTTTGGAAGGCACACCAGTCTACACACTAGGTGAGGTGGGTACGCTAAGCCTAGATCTAAAACCCGATCTGAGTGAGAAAGAGTTGGTACAAAAGCTCTCGAGTGTACGTGAGAATCTTTCACCTATGCGTCGTGTCAGCAAAAAAATCTCACTCAGTGTTGGAGCTAAGGCTCTGCTCTTTCATTTTACTCCCGATGATGTACGCAACGACATTCACAAGCTAGCTCACTTTATAAAAAACGTTCCACTCAACTTTTTACGACCACGCCCCTTAAGCGAATCCATCTCTGCAAAGGGAGGCATCCGTTGGGACGAGTTGGATGATGGTCTTCAACTTCGTAAATTTCCGAATGTCTATTGCATCGGAGAGATGGTGGATTGGGATGCTCCTACCGGAGGCTTTCTTATACAGGGTAGCGTGACACAGGGCGCATGGTGCGCACAAGAAATCTTGAAAAAAATTTTGAAAGACAAACAATGACTCCACAATTTACCTATGAACTGCAAATCAATTTTCCTGCTTCTGCTGAAGGTGTAACAAGCAAGCAAACGCTCATCGAATGGTTAGGAAAACAGGGGATAGATAGTTTTGTCGAAGGTGTCATCGACGGTTTGGATCTCGACTACGAATATACGCTTGGCGAGCATAACTTCTACGACGAGCATGGTGGGGACTGGGCTCCGATTATTTTATGCAGTTTTGATGAAACTTATATTCGTGGACTTGAGAAAAATATCCAGGCTCTTAACTTAGATCTCTCTGTTGCATGCAAAGCTCTTAGCACTGAAAGTTGGCAGTCAGGATGGAAGGATAGTTTTCCACCAATCTTTACCGAGCGCTTTCGCATCTACGCAGATTGGGAAGATCCAGAAGCAGACAAAACACGATGGACACTTTTTATAGAACCAGGCATGGCTTTCGGCACAGGCCAACATGCTTCGACACAACTGTGCTTGCAGTTGTTGGAGAGCCTATATGAAGATGAGTTTCCATTCCCAAGCAAGCAGATCTTAGATTTGGGTACCGGCTCTGGAATACTTGCTATCGCTCTTGCCAAACTCGGAGCTAAGCATCTCATCGCAAGCGATCTAGATCCCGATGCTGTACTTGCAGCACCAAGAAACGCTGCTCGCAATGATGTAAATTTTGATGTAGCCCATGCAAGTCTACCGGATGGAAAAAAATTCGATCTTATCGTAGCCAACATTCTTTATAAGGTACTAGCTCCGATGCTAGGTCAGATTGCTCAGGCTCTGAATGATGGAGGATCGGTCATTCTATCGGGTCTCATTGTAGAGCAAGCAGATGAAATGGAAGAACTTGCTCTGCCAGAAGGCCTAGATCTCAAAGCCTCCGTCGAATCTGCAGGATGGGTCGCCCAGCTTTTCCAAAAAAGCAAGACTTAGCAAATACTCATGAGGGTTCTCTTATTCTTGAGAAAACAATCAACGAATCGGAGCAAATCATGGTAAAAAAACTGGCCACCCTTGCATTCTGCCTTGGCATCTCATCCTCTTCTTTTGCAGAGCCTGCAGATATGAATGTAAGCTTAGAACTGTGGAAGCGCGTACTCAACAATCCTCAATTCGAACAAACACTGCATCGAGCTGAAGTCATCGACAGCATGCAGATGGATGTTGAAGACATGACGGCTCGTATTCAACGGCATAATTTTGTGATTCGTACAACTCGAGGTGCTCTTTCCAGAGGAGCTAGACTTAGTTCCTGCGAGTACAGAGGTCACGTAAGCGTTATTGGAGGATTTACTGGCACAGATCTTCATGTCTATTTTGAAGAACCTTCCTGCTTTGTAAATGGTGGCTCTCGCTTCTAAATTTTCCAACTCCTTGGCTATCGCAGAATGCTTATGCAACTGCGATGCCGGATTCTGCCAACTTTTCTTACAAAAGCTTCATCTCCTTAGGACCATATTGGTGCACGCAAATGGAACCTCAATTGGAGATCTTATGATGTTACTCAAAAACCGTGTTCGAAACTTCGGAATGGCCTATGCTCTACTCGTCAGTGCTGCACCTGCGATATCTGCCCTACCAGAGCAAAGCTTGATACACTTTCCTATTCGCATATCCAAAGCACCAACACCACAAACCTTTCAAACTCCAGAACCAACTAGTGCCTATACCTTTGAAACATCAGAGCCGACACACCGACCACGACGCACACCCGCACCAACATACAGACATTCAAGACCTACACCAGAACCAACCTGGCGCCACTTCGACATTCCTACACCAGAACCAACCTGGCGCCACTACGACATTCCTACACCACGACCAACTTGGATGTCTTACGATACTCCACGACCGACACCAGGTGCCTATCAAACACCAGCGCCTACGCATAAACTCTATGATGTACCGACCCCGTATCATGAAAATGCACCCACACCAAAACATAACACCACTCCTCCAACCATACTTCTTGAGATGAAAGTTTCTGGTGGATTTGTAAATCCTGAGCACCAGGGTTATGAAAATGGAATTCGTGTAATGAGCAATGGCAAAGTCATTCACTTCGATCGTGCATCAGGTGACGCACCAGAAACTAAAAAACGAGTCCTACGCCTCAATGCTCAACAGGTTCAAAATATCAAAACCGAGCTCGAGACCCTCTCGACAACAGACTCTGTCCAGTACTCGGATTCAGACCCGATCTGTGCAGATGCTCCTGATACTACTTACAGCGCACCACAGCATCGATCTGAACCATTTGCTACTAATATAAATTGTCGTAATGGGTTTGTGGAAAGTTTTGCATATGCTCATGAGCTCAAGGACCTTATGCAAGGCCTAGCGAACCTACCTTTGAACTAGGTTCGCTCTGATAGATAACGCTGAACTTAGACGTGTAGCAGATCACATTGCAGCGTGATGCCCGCGAGGACAGACGTACACTTGTTGTGTCGAAACTTGGCTTTGCTGTGCATTGCGATAATGCTGTAGCGTTTCTTCAAAATGCGCCAAATGCCGCTGCAACGCAAGTCCAACATCATTAAGCATTGCATCTTGATCGTTTCGCTCATTTACAAGATCTGCCAGTCTCTGAAAAGCTAAAATCTCAGATTCTAAATCTTCAGGAGAGATTCTAACATCTCTTAGCATCTCCACGATATCCCATACCAATGTATCCGATTGATCCGTGTAAGTGTTCCACAAATGATTTGCAGTATCTTGCAAACTCGCAAGATTTCGAGAATTTGCAATGGACGCAAGAGCTGGCTCACCAAGGAGACGAGTTGCTGTGCCTACCGCACGTCCTCGCACATCATTCCAAGCATCTGAAAATTCGATACCACTGAACAGATCTGCATGGATCATACGTTCCATAAGCATATCCATTCTCTGTAGTCTTTCATCATCCCTCTCAATCACAGAATCAGCGACTAATCTAAAAATTAGATCTCTAACTAATTTTTTGAGAACATTTGAAGCAGAAACCCACATAGCGTAAGTGATGACCATATCGCCCAACAAATCTCTGGCTAAGACATCACGAGCAGAAGGCTGTGTCGAACGGACTCGTCTCTCAGAATCCACCACCGAATCTTCGCGTTCTCGCTTTAGATCTACAATGACTTCCGAAGCAAATAGTGGAGTCGAGAGAATATTCAAAACTAAGCTTGATACAACTATGGCTGTCTTCAAATTCATATATATCCTTTGTAATTTTGTTAGCCCTATCTAAGGGATTTTGACAGTCTGAGCTAGCAAATAATTTAGGATGAAACAGAAGCTGTATCTAAGCTTCACAAGTTTTATGTAAGAAAAAAGCTACAAAGCATGCGACTCCTCAACGGAGCCTGTACCGGGCTAGGCGGTGGGGAAAAATCCCCTTTTATCAGAACACCTACATTGACAAGTAAGATACTAATTTGACAGCAATAAACATAATTCCAAGCTCCGTACGCTGACTTCGTTGCTTGGCAGATACAAAGACCTTGGCTTGAGGCTTTGCTTTGGCGGCAATTTTTTGCTAGAACCAGTCCTTCTGAACCGCACCACAGGACTAAGTTATGGATAGCATTTTTGATGTGATCGTCGTCGGCGCCGGCCATGCAGGCTGTGAAGCTGCTCTTGCTGCTGCTCGTATGGGCGCACGCACTCTCCTCGTAACACAAGTTGTAGACCGTATAGCAGCAATGAGCTGCAACCCAGCTATTGGGGGAACAGCAAAGGGTCACCTCGTTAAAGAAATCGATGCACTCGGTGGGGAAATGGGCAAGGCCATCGATGCAACTGGTATTCAATTTCGCATTCTCAATCGCAAGAAGGGGGCCGCTATTTGGTCCTCACGTGCACAAGCTGATATGGCCCTCTATAGTCGCTACATGAAGAAGACCATAGAAAGCACACCAGGTCTTTCTTTGCGTCAAGATACAGTACAGAGCTTACTCGTCGAAGAAAAAGACGGACAAACGTCGGTTTGCGGTATTATCGGGACTATCTTTGGTGAGCTACGGGCGCATCGCGTTGTACTCACTACAGGAACCTTCCTCAACGGTCTTATTCATATTGGTAAAAGCACCACACCTGCTGGTCGTGCTGGAGATTCCCCATCTATCGAACTTGCTGAGTTTGTCCGCAAGATGGGCTTTCGCGTCGGTCGTTTGAAAACGGGAACAACACCTCGTCTCGATGCACGTACTATCGATTGGTCCATACTTGAGCGTCAGGACTCTGATCCAGAAATTATTCCGTTTAGCTTTAGCACCGAGAAAATTTCGCAAGAGTTGATTCCTTGCTACATCACACATACCAATGCACAAACCCATGAAGTGATCCGCAGCTACTTGAGTGAGTCTCCACTCTACAGCGGACAGATCCAAAGCACCGGACCACGCTACTGTCCGTCGATCGAAGACAAGGTTGTAAAATTTCCAGATCGCACGGCCCATCAGATTTTCCTTGAACCACAAGGCTACGACACTTGTGAAATCTATCCGAACGGCATTTCAACATCGCTACCTTTGAAAGCACAGATTGCTTTCTTACGGACCATCCGTGGTTTGGAAAATGTCGAAGTCATTCGTTCTGGCTATGCCATCGAGTATGATTTTATAGATCCGACCGAGCTCGACGGAACTCTGCAAACGAAAAAAGTAAGTCATCTTTATCTTGCAGGTCAGATCAATGGAACGACTGGCTACGAAGAAGCAGGTGCTCAAGGTCTCGTTGCAGGGATCAACGCAGCATGTTCAGTATTGGGACGAGATCCACTCATGCTGTCACGTTCGCAAGCGTATATTGGTGTGCTGGTAGATGATTTGATCACCAAGGGGACTACAGAACCCTATCGTATGTTCACCTCACGTGCTGAACATCGTCTTTACTTACGTGAGGATAATGCAGACACACGACTCAGTCACGAAGGTCGTCGCGTCGGACTCGTCAACGACGCAGACTGGGAGCGCTTTTTGGTGCGCACAAAGCAAGTCGAAGACGGGCTCAAGTACTTACGTGAAAACGCGGCTCTCGAAGAGCACGTTAAAGTTCCATTGCAAACTCCACTCCTACAAGGGATGAAGCTAGCTCAACTCTTGAAGCGTCCAGAGATTGCGATGGAAGATTTGACGGTGCTGCCTGAATTAGCAGAATCTGTACGACGTCGTCTAGAGATCGAGTTGAAGTATGAGGGTTACATCAGTCGTGAAATCAATGCGATTAAGGATACAGAGTACTTGGACAAGATTCTTATCACTCCACAGATTGTATATGACGATATCAACGGGCTGAGCAACGAAGTCAAACAAAAGCTTAAGAAGCTCCAACCCAAGACGGTCGGTCAGGCATCCCGTATCAGTGGTGTGACGCCAAGCGCCGTGCACGTCCTGCGGATTTGGTTGAAGAACCGAGCTAGTAGCACAACGCGTCAGGTCGAAGGAACCTAGTCGTTCTGTCGTCATCCCAAACGGAACGAAGTGAAGCCGAGGGATCGCCTGCTTAGCCAGGTGGTCTTAGATTGAAGGACACCATCGAAGCGCTTACAAAGCTCAAAGCAAGGCGCCCCCTCGGCTTCGCGCTCGGGGTACGGGCTCCGAGACATCTCTATTTTGCAAAACCGTGATACTTCAAGAATGCTTCGACACTCACATCTCGTCCACGGAAGTCTCTAAACATTTTAGCGTATTCGATAGTATTGCCTCGTGAAAGAATCATGTCACGGAAGCGTTGACCATTCTCACGGGTGAGACCACCGTTTTCGGCAAACCATGAGAATGCATCATCACCTAAGACTCGTGTCCAAGTATAGGCGTAGTATCCCGAAGCATAACCATTGCCCCAAATGTGAAGGAAATACGTCGAACGATAGCGAGGAGGAACCTGAGCCAAATTCAAACCGACACTCGCAAGAGCCTTCGCTTCAAAAGCACCGACATCTTTGGGTACAGTTTTTTCGTTCAGCGCATGCCATTGCAGATCAAGATGTGAAGCCCCCAAAAGTTCCGTCAAAGTATAACCTTGGTTGAAAAAGCGTGCTTTCTGAATTTTTTCGACCATCTCCTGAGGCATTGCAGCACCGGTACTAAAGTGTTTTGCATAGTTTGCAAAAACTTTCGGATCACTTGCCCAGTGTTCGTTGAATTGCGATGGGAACTCTACCCAGTCACGAGCAGTACTGGTCCCAGATACGGTCGGATAGACCTGATCTGCAAAAAATCCGTGCAGGGCATGTCCAAACTCATGAAAGAGCGTGATGACCTCATCAAAGTTGATCAAAGCAGCTTGCCCACTTGTCGGTTTGGCAACATTGGTTGCAACAAAGATGACGGGCTTTTGTCCGAGTAGTTTGGTTTGGGTAACAAGATTTTCCATCCATGCGCCACCGTTTTTGTTATCACGTTTGAACGCATCAAAATAAAAGAGACCAAGCTGCGATCCATCTTTGTCCATGACATCAAAGACACGCACATCAGGTGCAAATACAGGTAGGTCGTTACGTTCTTTAAAAGTCAAACCATAGAGGAGTGTTGCTGCATAAAAGACTCCGTCATTCAAAACAGTGTTCAACTCAAAGTAGGGACGAACCTCTGACTCATCGACGTCATATTTGGCTTTGCGTACCTGATTTGCATAAAACTCCCAATCCCATGCTTGGAGCTGAAAGTCACCATGCTGCTGATCAATCAGAGCTTGAATATCTGTTGACTCCGCTTTCACTTTTGCGGACGCAGGTGCACCTAGGTCGAGCAGAAGTTTCTGTACAGCAGATGGTGTCTTTGCCATCTGATCTTGCAATTTCCAGGTCGCATAATTGCTAAACCCCATGATCTTTGCTTTGTCTGCACGGATGCTTGCCAAACGCAGAATCAGCGCTCGTTCATCATCTTTGCCTTCTTGTTCGCTTCGACTCCATGCAAGTTTGAAGAGACGTTCACGCACAGCTCGATTTTTTAGCGATGCAAGCACAGATTGCTGCGTCGTATTCTGCAGACTGATAAGCCACTGACCTTTGTGTCCAGCAGCTTCAGCTGCTTGTGCAGCAATATCCAAGTCACCCTGACTCAGGCCATCGAGTTCTTCTTTGTCAGAGATCAGCATAGCTGCTGATTTGGTAGCTGACATCAGGCGTTGCACAAACTGCGTAGAGAGTTTAGCCTCTTCTTCATTGAGCGCTTTGAGCTTTGATTTTTTTATCCCCGTAAGTTTAGCGCCAGCCAAAACTGCTGTCGTATAGTAGTATTCGACAAGTTTAGTCTGCTCATTTGTGAGTTTGAGTTGAGTACGTGTGTCATAGATTTTTTGAATGCGTTTAAATAGTTTTTCATTAAATGTAATCGCATCCTGATGCGCAGAAAGTTTAGGAGCAACGGATTCTTGAACCTTCTCCAAATTTGGGTTGGTATAAGCAGATGCAATAATACCCAAGGCATGCTGAACTCGAGCCAGCAGCTGCCCACTTCGTTCCATCGCTGCAATGGTATTATCGAAAGTCGGAGCTTCTGTTGAATTCGCAATCGCTTCAACTTCCTGGGCCTGCTGACGTATGCCTTCCAAAATGGCTGGCTCAAAATGTTGGTCTTCAATTTTGTCAAAGGGTGGTGCCTGCAAAGGCAAAGAGCTGGGTGCATAAAACGGATTCTTGTCTTCGGCACGAGCGACAGACGCCAGGGTGCCACTTGTCAAAAGACACGCAGTGATAACCTTCAGCATGAGTGCAGTCTCCTTTCGATAAAACATCATAAGAGCTATCGTATCAATATATACGGGTTCGCATTTTTAAAAACCTCAATAGGTTGTGCGATAGATCCACATTCACTAAAGCTAAGAGAAGATGTTAGACTGTGAAAATTGGCATAGGAGAAAAGTACATGAAAAATAAAATCAAAGTGGTCCCCCTCGATCGACTGAATGACACCAGTCGCAATACAATGCTCGATGTTCTCAATATACGCTTTACACATCTAGATGAAGACTCTTTGACAGCAGAAATGCCCGTCGATAAACGCACACACCAGCCATTTGGAATTTTGCACGGTGGCGCATCCGCAGCTTTGGCAGAGACTCTGGGTAGCGTTGGAGCTATGCTTTGCGTTGATGAAAAAGCATTTCATTGTGTAGGATTAGAACTCAACGCAAACCATATTGGTTCTATTTCTTCCGGATTTGTAGTTGGCGTCGGCAAGCCTATTCATATTGGAAAACGCACACAGGTTTGGGATATTCGTATCACGGAAAAGGGAAGCGATCGCCTAATCTGCGTCAGTCGCCTAACTCTTGCTGTACTTGCTAATGCGAAAGGTTAGAGCATGACTATATGCAACATCATCTTCGATATCGGCAACGTCCTTGTACCATGGAATCCAAATGCTGTGATTGCACAAGTTTTTCCAGATAGTGATCAAGCAAAGTTGACGCAAGACATATTCAAATCCGAGCTATGGTTAGATTTGAATAGGGGAAAATTTTCTGAAAATGAACTCGTACAAAAGTTGCATAGCGCACTTGGGATTGAGATCTCCAAGCTCAAAGAAGCGATGGATACAGTTCGTGAGCATTTACTCAATCCTATACCAGGTAGCCACGAACTGCTTAGAAAGCTGCATGAGGCAAATTACAAAATCTATGCTCTAACTGATAATACACACGAGTTTGTAGCATTTTTAGAAGAACACTATGCTTTTTGGAAATGCTTTCGCGGTGTGGTCAACTCCGCAGACCTTGGCGTACTCAAACCGAACCCACAGATCTATCAGCATCTTTTGACAAAGTATCAATTGAAAGCAGATGAATGCGTCTTTCTCGACGATCTTTCCAAAAACATAGCTGGTGCTCAGCATGCGGGTATGCACGGAATTGTATTTGAAACGACAGCTCAGGCTGTGAGAGAGCTAGGCAAGTTGGGAGTTAGGGTGCCTTAGCGAGAAACTGGAAGAGCTAGGAGCGGAGGACTCTACGTGCAGGAAGCCATCAAAACTAGAGTGAGAGGGATTCTATAGAGTGGTCTTTCAGCAGATCCTTGAAGTTTTCCATATCTTTGCCCAAGGTATCCTGGCTACCAAGTATGCGGGTATCTGCTGTTGCTTCCTTACGGAAATAGTTTCTATCAATTTCGAGAATACCCTTAGTCCACATACTGGGGTTGATCTCGGAGTAACGTTTCTGCCAGTGCATGCGACGTATGGCGCCTGCACTTGTCGGGAAATAATTTGAGTAATTCACAAAAGATTCCCACACATAGACATCGACACGTTGACGTTTCTTAGGTAAGTCAATATGAGAACGATATCTCACAGCACGACCAATCACCTGATCAAGCAAAGCTTTGTTCGGAATAGGCTCGAGCACATGCAACTGTTCTGTCGCTAGCAACGACACACCTTCGGTAATTTCGGGATGAATGAGGAGTATGCGCTTCTTGCCTTTGTTATATTGATCTATACGCTTCATCTGTTCTTCTATAGAAAGTTCGGGTTCGAGGATAATATAAGAATCCTTCATACCCTTGCGATCAAGAAATTCCGCAAATTTCAAAATACCGTTAACGTAGTAATTGGAATATACCGCAGTCGAACCTTCATTCTTTTGGATATGCTTGAAAATCCGTTCAAACTTCGGAGCTTCGATCCTTTCTCCATCGGAACCGACCAGACTGAAGTTGCCAATCTCTCGTCCGACCGTCGGATCCATCAGAAACTGGCGCTGAATGTCCATGCTATGAAAATTGATATATTCATCGTTGATCGTCTTATTATCTTCAGCCAGGATCATTCGTAGCTCTTCTTTATTCAGATCCTCATCACATAGATCTAAGAAAAAGTGAGTCTGAGGGTCGCTAAGATGCACACGCTCTGCATGCATATTTTTTCGCGGATAGTTAGGGTCGCTTTCCATTTCGATGTTATAGAATGAGATATATTTTGTTGTAAAATCTTTCATCTTGCTTGGATCAAACTCTCGAAATGCTGTTTGACCGGCAGGAAATTGTTCGTTCATATAGGGAATTGCGACCGAACCTGCAATAGCAACCAAAGGGAGAGCTACGGGTGTGCTCATAGCAACAGTAACGACTCCCAGCATAGTAATAACGAATGGCACAACGGAGCCCATCAACTTACTTTCTGTCATATATCCACGAAAGAGTGATGTAACGGGCTTTACCTTTTGATATTCAACACGGAATCTATTTCTGTCATAAGGGAAATTATCTTTTCCGGTGATCAAATTTCCAATAAAAGCAATGTCTGATGCATCACTAAAGATGGGTGTTCCGCTAAGTGCAATAATTTTATCTGCTTTACGAAGCTTAAAATATAGGTCGCTGAAGTTTTTCGCAACGGTTGGATTGCGATGATGAACCATTGCAACAAGCTTGTGCACTTCATCGATAATCACAATCATCTTACTAATATCGAGTTTGTCGAATTTATCGATCTCTTCGTAAGAAATGAGTTCATATCGCTTTGGATCTTTAACCCCAAAAGACTCCATCTGTATTAGCCAGTTGCTCTTAAGAAAGCGAGGCGCAAGTACTATAACTTTCTTATCGGGATTTTTCTCTGTATAGGCCAAGGAAAGATAGGTCTTCCCACTACCCAAAGAGTGATAGAGAAGAATGCCTTTTTGCTTTGGGTTCTTTACTAGATAATCGACTGCATGCGCCTGGTGGGGCTGTAACGTAATCGCAGAATATGCACGCGCAGCAAAAATGGAACTTAGCATTATCAATATCCAGAAGCGGACTTGCAAGATTCTCAAGTGAGGCTCCTTCCTTCTATATGTTTGAATGCGTTCATCCGGATTGACACTTTAAGCAAGCGCCCACTCGACCATGCTACGTTTCAATTGGGGCGACAAATTAATGCTATACTTTTTAGTATACAGCAATTTTGTAACCTAATGATCGGAGCCCTCATGAAAGTTAAGACGATCTCTCAAATATTCATGATAATCTTTGGTTTCTATGCAATGCAAGTCTACGCAGAAGCAGAAGCCTTGGAGCTCAAAAGAAGCTCATTCTCCTATCCCCAAACTTCCTTTACTTTGGGATATAGTTCCTACAAATTTCAGGCTAAGAATGCAAACTTCGATCTGAGAAGTGAAAACAAGGCAAAGTCGGTCAATACGTATGGATTTGACATGGAAGTACCCTATAACGACTACGCAAACATCGGTATTTATTTTCGTTTTGATGCTTTCCAGAACAAAAGCAGTGAAATCTCATTTGAGCATTTCAACTTTCGGATCGCAAATTTTCTTGGTGCCTACACACGTTTTCAATACGCTCCTTTGCAGAATCAAGCATTCAGCCTTTTTACCCGTGCAGACTTCGGTTTAGGTCCGGTGATTATGAAAACATCCGGTGTCTGTCTGCAAGGTGCCTTACATGCGGGTTTTGAATTCTATGTAAACAGGTGGATAGGCCTAACATTCAGCTATGCTGCAGTTGAAGAATGGGGTCGCGAAACCCTACTTGACAACAGCGATGAAATAGAAAAGCAATACAAAAATATAGTTCTAAGAGCATCTGGTCACATGATACAATTCGGTTTGAAAACCACCTATCTTTAAACTTTAAGGTGTGATTATGTTACGATCACTTTCTCAGCTCTTGCTATGCACCGCACTCTTAGCTTCAGCACCAGTCTCTGCAGGCTCGTTAAAATCGGAAGCATCTGCTGTCACAGACTATGTTTTTCGTGGCCTTTCACGAACGGATCACGGCCCTTCCATACGAGGTACCATGAGCTATGAGTGGGACCTTGGCCTACGCTTGGGAGCTTCTGCTGCTAACACAGGGGCCGAGGATGCACGCGGCATGGAAGCTCGAATAGACATGGCCTACGCACATCAGATCAACAGCATCTTTGGATTTAAAGCAAAGGTGCAGGCTTACCACGATCCTTATTCTGTACTGGCAAACACACTTCTTTATACTGCCAGTCTATGTCTTAGCCCCTACCTTGAGCTCTCCGTTGCCTACTCACCAAAATTTTTTGGGACTGGAACCCATTCTATTTACTACAGCGCAGAAAGTTGGATCCAAATCCCAGGTGTTGAACAAGTCTTTGCACATCCGAGCGTGGGCTACAGCACTTTTGGAGACAGTGCGTATGCAGGCAACAAAAATTACTGGGACTACCAACTCGCTGTGCACAAGCGTGTAGGTGTTCATGATGTCGGAGTATTTGCACTGAACACCAACCGTCAACTTTATGATGGCAAAAAGGTCGACAAACCCGCAAAAGACTTTGGATTTGGCGCTTCTTATACAGTGCAATTGCAGTGAGTCAACTGATATGAAATCACTATTATGTATATTGATCTTCCTGTGTGGCTGCGCAACCAAAGATACCAAAATTTATGAGTACAGACTTGGAGACATGGTCACCAGCAAACGCAATCGTGACCTGGATAGCGGACAGGAATATCATTTCAAAAATTTTCCAGACTCCATCGCCTCCGAATACATGCGACGCACTCCTGAACAGAACCGATTTGACATCCTACTCAATATTGTCAAAGAGCGTTCCAAAGCAGAGCATTACCCACCCAAAGATCGCTTGATCATTCATTTGCGTGTCGGTGATGTCATTGACCAGACTCCCCATATGGCAAAAGACTTTCTTGCCCAACAAATCTACTATGGGGGCACAGACTATGTGCGACCTCTAAGTTACTTTGAAAAGGTATTGGAAGAAGCAAAGAAGCGAGACATACACTCTGTGACTTTGATTGCAGGCTTTCACATGCCATTGAAGTCACATAACAAAAGCCTAGCCTATATTCGCCTGGTCGGAGAATTCTTTGAGGCAAACGGCATGCAAGTGACACAGCGTATCGATGAACCTGCAGATGAAGACGTTCTCTATATCTGTAACGCAAAATTCTATACACCTAGCGGTGGTGGTTTTTCGCGGGTGATGAAAGAAGCGATAAAGCTGAGCGGTGGCACTATCATCGAACCGAAATGACTTAGCACAAATCTTTCAAAGTTTGTGAAGCACGTCAAATAACTACAGGATCTATCCCTCTGCTATTGTCCAACTCTACTGACGCTAAGGAGTCCGTTGCTCCAATTAGCAAAGATGCTTTGACTCGCAAGATCACATAAGCCCCACTCTCTGGACGACGAATCACCTGACACTGAAGCCCCCAAGGACGCAACATATCTGCGACACGTTGCAAAGGCACTTCTGTGGGGTGACATGTCAGGACTTTTCCACGCTCGTTAGTTATAGAGAATGCGAAAACATGTTCATCCTGTTTTTGCCGTTTATGCGCTTGGTACACAAGAATTTCATCGGCTTCGACATCACGCAAACCATCTTTCATCGCAATAAAAATCAGTAGCAAAGTACTAAGTACTGTGGAAACAGGCATATTCAAAATCAATGATGGAGCAAATTTTCCGACAAAGGCAACACGCTGCTTTCTTTCAAGTTGCACTAGAGAAGCTGCTGAATCTGCAATTTTTGAGAAGGAAAGAGTTGGATCACTCACGCGACTTGCGAGTGCTGACCATGCTTCGATGACACGAAGGGTATCCTCCTCCTGCTGCTGACAGCTCTTGATAAGGGACAGCGTATGAACAGCTGAATCCCCATTTTGCTCAGAGAGAGAGCAGAGACGGTTGATTTCGCTTTTGAGTAGAGTTTCTCCTTCCTGACGTCCTTCTTGCTCGTAAAGGGAGCGCATATAGTGACGTTCACCTCGCACTGCAATACCATTCTGCCAAGTTTTGAGAAGGTCTGTAATTTTGCGATTGCTCGAAAGAAACCCTTTGTCAACCACCCCTGCAACATCACGACTGAGTTCTAAAGCTGAGCTCAGCATCTGTTGGACGGAGGCACCGGTTCGCATGATATGAGCAGAGAGCACAGAGTAGGGAATATGCTCACTGAGGTTACGTTGCGCTTCCGTCAGTTTATCTTTTAGATCCAACTGATCATTTTCAAGAGTTTCGATTTTTTTTGCGAGTTCAGACCCTCGATCAGCGCAGTGCCTGAGTACGCTTTGTAGAGATTTCTGTGCCGCTTCTAAAGCAGGAACATATGGTGTTGCAACATTAGAGGCCAGAGGACTTTGGCACCATTCTAAAAAACTCGCTTCATTCTCACGAATTTGCGACTGCAAAAAGCGTCGACGGGACCATTCCATAATGAAGATCACACATAATAAAAAAAGTATAGGGATTGTCAAAGGATTGGTCAGAGGTTGTGCAGCAAGAAGCCACGGACGCAGTACACTAAAGGTTTTATGTTTGGATGTTAGACTTGCAAGAGCCAATCCGTTGGCATCGCGCCCTTCTACCAATGCGCTATTATTGAATTCAGAACACATGCGTGGCCATCTGCAAAGTGCCTGACTCGTAAGAGCACCGCTTAGGAGTCCAGCATTTTGCAAACTGGATTGCAAACCTGGAACCGAGCGTATCCAGTCATTCGATAGAAAACGACCTGCACCAATATAAAAAGGTTTTTCAAGATCTAGACGATTTTTGAGAAGAAACATTGCAGGTTTTTGATCGAGTGAGTACCAACGCCACTGATCACTTGCATTTTTTTGGCAAAGCCCTGAGGGCATCGGTAGCACTGTCGACTTAGCGATAGGTCGGCAATTTTCATCGAAAATCACGTAGAAATCAAAGGTTCCAGGATATAACTCTCCATCAAGTGAACGACTGACGGAGTAGGAAAGCTGTCCACTGAGATTGGATATTAGGACAGGGTCGTGAGTCATCTCTTGCAACTGACTAGCAAGTTGCGAACGCGTCTGTGCCAAAGCTGCAATATAGGATCTTCGAGCTTCTGCAATCGCAAGTCGGGAGCGTTCCAACTGCTGAACAAAAAACTCACTGCAGACGAGAATCACAACTAAAATCATAGCGATGCGCACGAGTCCGAACTTACGAATATTCATCCGTGAGCCTTCTCATAAGATAGTGATTACGATAGTCTTCTACAATTATATCTTGGAAATAGAATTTTGAACCAATTCGATCAAAATACCACCGCTTGAGCGTGGGTGAATAAATGCAATCTGACTGGAGTGCGCCCCAGGACGAGGCTGTTTATCGATAAGCTCAACTCCATGTTGAGTGAGATAGGAGAGTGCAGCTTCGATATGATCAACTTGCAAAGCAATGTGATGTATGCCCGCACCTTTTTTGTCTAGAAAAACTGCGATTGGACCCTGCCCGTCTGCAGCTTGCAATATCTCCAAACGTCCAGTGGCTTCTGATCCACTTCCATAGAAACGGGTGTGAGTCTGCTGGGACGGAACCAACTCTTCACCACTAAAAGGCAACCCAAGTAAGGCACCCAAGAGATGAGAAAGAGCATCAGGAGCTTTGGGAGCCAGGCCTATATGCTCGATACCTAGGATTTGAAAGCCACGTTTTTCCATGGCTTAATCCTGCACAGGAAGCTGCAAAGCTCTGAGGATCTCTGCTAATTCAACTTTCTGATTCTTTTTGATCACACTCTCATTATCGTACAGAGCGACGAGAGCCTCTTTAGCATTCTCGGTGATATGCATGTATTCTGCAGGGTTTAGGTCTGCAAAGCGTTTGGTCATTTTTCTAAAAACTTCGGAACGACTGATCTCTGCACCCGTGGACCACTTACCTTTTTTCAAAGCACTAATGGTGAGTGCAACCACCCTACTAAAACGGGCTCCATCTGTACCTGAGCGTCGAGACTTGGCTACTTTACCCTTTGTTCGTAAGCGGCTGAGCAGTTCGTCGTAGCTAAACGCAAAACTTGACTCAACCTCGCGCACTCCCAGCGGGGTATCTTGAACTGAGGACCAAACGATATTGAGGGTATCTCCGGGGCGGAGTTCAACAAGCGCCATAACGAAGTCTCCTAGACTTGAAGATCAATAAATATCTTTAGGATAAATTCTAGTATTCTATAAGAATTTAGTACAAGATCTTAGTTAAGGCTATATTTATTAAATAGAAAATTTTTCCCATAGAATTTATCCATGTTTAAAATATTTGATCGCAAAATCATGACCTTTTTCATTTGTGGGACCTTTCTATTCATGATTGTCAGCCGTCTCACCTGGCTACAATTGCGCTCCTTTCCCATCGAAAGCGCGGGACTAATCGCCCCGGACCTTTTTGGCTTATGGTCGCTGAAGGCTAGCAGCGTTCGCACCTGGAATCTCAATGTCAGCATCGCTTTGTTTTTCTCCGCAGCGCTATGCATGCGTTTTTTGACGAGCTCATGGAAACTAACTTTATTCACAGTCACTGTCCTTATGAGTCGAGGTGCCTTACTCACTCGAGTCGGATGGATGTCGCTCGATCTAAGTTTTTCTTTCTGCGTGTTACTTTGGTTCAGTGCATTGGCTCACCATTTAAAAACCGCGTCCTCTCTAAGTTTGCTCGCAATGTGGTTCAGCTTACTTATTGGAAGCTTACTCGACAGCTCTTTCTGTGCTCTTGGGCTTGTCTTAGCTGTTTATAAATGGATGTGCTTGTGTACTCATAAAAATACATTGCGAGATCTTCCTCCCGAAGGCGCGCTACTACACCCCCTGCGGACTTCATTTGCAAGTTGGGTACGACAAACAGCTTCTGTTTCCGATCTGCTAATCGATCTTGTAGCATTTGCCATCATCTTGGGTTTGAAGTTTGCCATCAGTCTAAACTTTAGAACACCTGGCTTCATGCACCATCTACAATCTTTCGATGAATTGTATTTTCTGGATTTTCACTATCTAATCAGTTCTATTATCATCTTCATATGCGCTCTCTGTACTTTAAAAAAAGATCATGTTTTTTTTGAGTTTAGCGGACTCTTTGTCTTAGCCACTATTCTGTGGATGTTGGGAGCAAGTCTCCTGTCATCCGCCTTCTCCATTGAGCATTACAAGGCGATTTTACTTTGGATAGAACCGATGGTTATTGGTTTGAGTTGTGCTGGAGCTGTATTTCTGTTGCAACAAGGCTTACCATCTATGCCACTGAGGCAAATTCAAAGAAAAATTCGATAGGAATTTTCATTCCTCTTCAACTGGATCAGGACTAGTCCAATTGCGTGTCAGATGCACATTCGACTTAATGTGTGGTTCCAGACCGTTTTGCAAATAGAGCGGAACACCGATAGTCTTTAAGGCACCCATCACGTTGCTTCCACTTTCTTTACGAATCATAAGCGTGAATGTAGAACCCAAGGGGGCCTTCATAAATCGACTCCACTCGCCAAAAGAATCGGAAACTCCAATACGCTTTTTGCTATGAAAGATCCCAGCACCTGCAACGGGGTGCCCGTCCTCATCGATCACCTTCATTTCGACAAAGATATTTACCGGTCCAGGTGGAAAAAAATAGTGCTTAATGGTCCAATACGAAGCAACACACAAGCCACTTAGAAGCAATACAGCGAGAACAAAGCCAGGCCAAAAATAGCGATATGCCCTGATTGATTTACGACGCGGGGCGCTTTTTGCTTCACGACGAAAAAGAAATTCGTCATCAAAACCTAACTCATTAAAATCATCGTCCTGGAAGGGATGATTTTTTGACTTCTTAGTGATTCGTAAAATTGTTTCCATGATTTCCCTGAAACTCGTTCTTAAGTTGTCGACACGACTACTACGCTTTAAACTTGTACACACTGCAATTCCATTACTCTTGATGTTAACAGGCGGAGCGTTGTAAAAAATGGGCAGCCTATTCCTAGACTTTGAGCTCTTCATACACAGAGGGATCGCTTCAACAAAACCCTTGCTGCTTGCAGGTTTCATTCTTAGTAGCCCTGTGCATTCCGCTAATGAAAGTGGGAAAAAAGTACCGGGAACACCTGCACAAAATGCTCAGGGTCTTATCTCCCTTCCCCCTATACCTATGATGAAAACTCCAACCCAAGAAAGTGATGCGGACCTAGACCAAGACATAGCAAAGAAGAAAGCACTACGTGAGTCTCGTGAAAAACCGCGCGAGGACATTCGTCAAAGCAATCGAGTTCCTAAAAAGCTTATCGAGGAGGCACTCAAAGAACATGCCTATCTCTCTTATGCAGAATGGTCCTTGGTGCTTCCAAAAATACAGACTCAAGGTCCGCGAGAATCTTATGAAGCAGACTATCTTGCAAGCCACCTCCAGTGGATTTGGTTTGGTCATGGAGAAGATCCCTACACCCCTCACTGGATCTATGGCGTTCGCATCGCATCTTTTTCAGGGAGCGGACGCTACGACAAAATTCCGGGACGCTTTAGTTTCCTCTACTTTGGTCCCGCTTTTGGATTTGGTCAGATTCATCGAAAATTTGCGGAGAAAGACCCCGTAGCTAAAACAGCAGAAGAGAAAGCAAGAGACTCTGTCGTCATTATGCAAAGAGGTTGGACTCTCCTCGGAGGACTTGCTCTGCAATCACGTCGCGGTAGAAGTGACGCAACCACCCCAGAACCCGCTAAGGACTTAAACACTCGTGCATTGGATCTAGATGGTGTAGGCGCTTGGGTCGAAGCTTCCTACTTTTTTCTTTTTTACGGAACACTCGGCCTACACACTAAACTTGGTATGCAAATAGGAGAGGGTAAAAATTTTATTTGGATTGGGATCGGTAGCAGTGGATGGTTTTGAAGTTTTGCAAGGCATCACTCAGATGCGTAGTCGATACGACGCAATTACATTATGTTTTGTGTGAGAACAGTCATCTTCTTCCACTTACCACAGCGTGCATCAGGGTTGAGAGCAAACGGAGCTTCGATGCAGGCGCGAACTTTAATCTCTAGCTCACCTGGAGGTGGGTTCAGAAATTCATAGTCATCAACACTTGTCACACCAGGGACTTTTTCGGACGGATTGCAACGAACAGGTTTTGTGACTGTACAAATCACAAACTGAGCATGAGAAGCTGCAGGATCTTTGATGAAGTTGAAGGTCACCTTACGCTTTTTATTGCTTGCCACCAAAATTTTAGCTTTGAGCTGACTGACCTTAAATGCTGTAGCATCGACTTTTTCACTTTTGTCATCCGTCACCTGTGCCTTGCGACGCGTGCAGGATGGAGCCATCAGTAAAACCAATAAAAAAGGACCCAGCTGCCAAAACGATTTTCCCACTTAGCTCTCCCCTATCTCCATCAAAAACCCCACCCTCACTACTAGCTTCCTTTTGAGGGCCTGTCTACTGATGACGACGCAGAAAATCGACAACTCGGTCCGTAAAATCAGTGAAAACCCCGTCAATCTTTTCTTCAAAAAAGATTTTGCTGAGAAAGGCGTCAAAATTAGAAACGTAGGAGGGCATCTGATCCGCACGCACTGTGTATGCATGAACAAGCAGGCCATGTTTATGCGCAAGCTCGACAAGACGCGTACTCTGCCCATCCTCTCTAAAGGTGTGCGACAAGGACGGACCAATCCCGTGTGCATATTTAGCAACTTTCGCCATCGCCTGATCAAGCTTGATGGGATCACTTAGCTCCAGATCTCCGTCTTCGATCAGGAGTATGCGTGGGTATGGGGATGCAAATTCGCTAGCAAAACGTTCGAGTGTTTCTGCATGAAAGCACTGCCAATAAAGCGGAGCAGTCCCCCATTCTTTTGCGTAACTATGAAAAAGATCGTGTGTGATCTTTGCGAGATCGTATCCTGCTTCTGTATGAAATTCAGGTTGCTTGATCTCGGGATAAATACCGATATTGTGACCCGTACTACGGTTGAGTCCAATAATCAACTCAATGAGTTCTGCAAATGCAGGCACTTCGAAACGAGAATAATGCAATGGAAAGCGCCCTGGAAAGACCCGCTCTCCACTAGTCAAACGGATACGTTCGTGCACACGCAAGGTTTTTATCTCAGCAAACGTAAAGTCGATCGCATAGAAGCGTCCGTCAGCACGTCGCTGTTTTGGGAAACGTTTCGCAACATCGGTTGTACGCTCCAAGGTGACATCATGCAAAACTATAGGCACACTATCTTTGGTAAGCACAACATCCGGCTCCACAAAGTCAGGGCCAAAAGCGTAGGACATGGCTTCCGCTGCTAAAGTGTGTTCGGGTAGATATGCAGACGCCCCCCGATGAGCAATAACAATAGGCCTTTTTGAGTCTAAAGAACGATGCTTGGCCACCATAAACTCTCCAAAAATGAACTGTTTTAGCCATTATAACGCATCAAAGTAGCTTCTAATCACCTATGATCGCTACGACTTAAACCAAGAGATAAAGAACTTGACTGAAAATCAGGTATCTGCTAGGCCTAGTTCTCTATCAGATCATCATTAGTACTGAGGAATTTTAGCATGCAAGGTCGCAGCCATCCTCTTCTTATGTTTATGCAATTTAGGCTATTGAGTCTCATTTTCGCATTTACTTCGTACTGTTGCTTTGCTTCTTCCGATAATCAATGTTTTGTTTCTTCTTCCAATAATCAAACAGATACAGATTCCCAGGAACTCCTAATCATCGAAGAGATAGATGATGCATTGGCACAGGATGTGCTCCACTTTTATTTTCTAATTCACTCCTATGAACATGAAGATTTGCCGTTAGAAAGTGATCCGTCCAAACCTAAAGCACTTCCGATGCCCGCTTCTGTCACCCAAGGTGATTCGCAAATTACAAGCTACAAAGCGAGCCATGCACTTATCCCAAAAGCAGGTCCTACAATATCCGAGGAAGCGCATTCGCAATTCACGGACCTTGTACTCAGCTACCTAGAGCATCGAAGCAACTTTAGTTCTCATATCCGTCACAAAAAAAACCACATCAACTTCCATAAAGTAGCACGTCGCGGAGCACGCCTTCTCACAAAAAGCTGGGAGCTGGGCACAACACTCGGAGCTGTTTCATCCAATGCTTTGCTCTCTCGCCTATCTCCGTACTTTCTGGGAATCACCGGTGTAAGTGAAAAGATCCTTGATCTCTCACTCGCCCAAACTGATATAGACAAAGCCAAAAAGCGACACGAACAATTAAGCAAAGAATTTTTAGAAGCTTTCGAAGATTCAATGCACCAAACTGAACTCGATCACAGAACTGCACATTACAAAAAACGCGTTCGCCAGATACTTCAGCAGAAGCTGGATAACTTCAAGCTTGAGCTTGAAAATAGTGAAGGTCAATTGATCTTTGTTGCTGCTCGCAGCATTATGGATCTTGCAAGACTCTGTAACGAAAAATTTCCAGACAGATTTCGCTTTGTCCTCGATAAGCTTGCTTTGATTTCTTTGGATGATGAGCACAGCCTCAACAAAATCTTTAGCATGAGCTACAAGATAGTCAGCGTGATCTTGGTCGAACGATTTGTCATCAAGGCAAAAAGCACGTGCAGCCCACTTGTCAAGGCTTTACTCAAACAGTTTCACGAACAAAAAGCAGGACCTCTTAGCGAGATGGAGCAGCTCCTGCTCGACAGCATCGCTGCTAATCAAGCGTCCCTCGCAAGTGACAGCGTCAAATGCGCACTCATTCTAGCAAAATTAGGTGCCCTGATTTATGGGCAAGTGTCTTCACCAGCCTTCTTTGGACTACCGATTCCAAAAAATGAACTAGTAACTGGATTAAATGACATCACAAACACCGGGACAAATCTGCTGTTGGAACTTCTCCCTAAACATTCCTATAGCGAACAGATCAACACGTTAGTGAATGCTTTGATTGCAAGCTTTGACTTGAATGATTCTTCGATGAAGCATTCACCTATAGTTCAGAATGCCTTAGATCTTCTGAAAACATTACCCGGACCCAAAGAACCCACTCGAACAATTGTTCAAGTTCGAAGTGCTATAGCAAAAAAACTGATCGTAATCGATTCTCGTCTCTTCTGTTTCATCATACTCGAGGGACTCATTAGCGATAACGACCTTGGACTTCAAAAAACTCAGGACTTCCTTCTCAACCTAGGAATTCCTCTCAATGACATTAAAGAATGGACGGATTTGGCAACATACTTTGGCTCTGACCACAATATTCCCAACCAACTACTCCTAAATGCATTGAGGCTTACTGGGTCACGCTAGCATTGGCAGAGCTGAAAGATGCTCACACCATGCACATGACCTGACGGATAAATTGTCTCATGCTTTGTAAAACTCTTTCGCTTCTTGCATTCATTTTGTTGAACCCACAACTTCATAGCCAGTGCAATGCCAATCAGCCCCCCCTCGATCTGCAGATCGAGGCATCGAGCATTGCGAATGCTATCTCTACACTAGGATGGCCATCGTGGAATGCTTTGCATAATCGCGAGGATCTTTTTGAGCTGTGTGATGAACCTAACACGTGCCCATTCATACTTAAAATTCTGTCACCAGATACAACGCTCATTCGCTTTAAGCTTATTCGCGAATTGCAAAAACGAGCATCTGATGCACAACTTACTCCACCTATCAAATATGCAGGGCGTTTTGAGATTGCAACCCAAACACTGTACTTCACAGTCACACAACGTTTTGCAAGCGCATACCCCAACTGCAAATTATCGCTACTTAAGAAAATTGCGATTGTGCGCAGCCTTGCTAAACTCGACATTATCCATAACGACCTAGACTACGGAGATGATAATTGGCTTTGTGAAAATGAGCAGGTTTTAGTGACCGACTTTGATTTTGCGGAAGATATCAGGGGATATAAAAAGAATCAGCGTCTTTTCAAAATCGAGCGTGAGCTATTTTGTAGTTTTGCAAAACCAATGAAGCCCGATTTCATGAAAAAACTACACAAGCAAGATGCACTGATGTGGAATCTTTTTAAAAACCCAGGACTCCTTGAATTTTGCACCAGCCGCAAGTTATGCAAAAAAACTTCTACTCTTGAAGAAGTACGCAGATCTATTCCAAACTACGCCTGCTACGAAGATCTTTACTGATTTACGAGTGGTGGCCTCAAAGCTACAGGCTTGAAAACATAATTTGGCAACCACGGAAAGAACGCAGGACCAGAAGTAATTTGTCGAACTGCAGGCTCATACAAAGTTTCGACACCTCCAAAGGTTTTTGGTTCAAAGCGTGCTCCTAGCATAATAAAGCTAAAGTCCGTTCCCCCTCCTGTGCCTTCGACAATTTGACTAGGCTGTAGAGCAGCTCCCTGAGCGCCTGCCCCATGACATCCCATACATCCCCCCATACGCACACGATTGGTATATGCATAAGGTTTGGCTTGCACATTTGCAATTTCGGAGTCTGCAAAAGAACCTGTGAAAAATTGAAAGCGTTGGTTGGTCTCCACAACAGGATTTGCTAAGTAGTAGTCTTGTTCTCGATTGGCTAAGTTAAAAGGAGTATCTACCGGGGCGTATTGCACACCTACGAGATGGTAGTTTTGCCAGATAGCCTCTGGATTTGCGTCACGCATGAGTTTTTGTGCCTGTGTATTGATTTTTTTTGTAATTGGATCCGTATCATTCAACTGCTGCACAAGGTACGGAGGATTTACGATACCCTCAACTGGATTGGGTGGACTATCGTACATATGTCCAAAGGCATTGGGTAGAGTCGAAGCTCCTCCAAGTGCATTGGCATACACGAAGTTGACATCTCGGTTGAAGTTATTTTCAAAGCTACTATAGAAGAAGGTCTGGAAGTTTTTGGTCTTGTGTATGAGATGAATTGCTGCCAAAGAAAACTTGTCTTTTGCATAGCACACACCAGCTGCTCCTGCAGGTGTGACAAAGTCTTTGTAGTAAATAGCATCAACCGTAAAATACTTGTCTTGCAGACTTTGCGGCAACTGCGAGTTTTTAAGCCAGGATGTTTTGACAAGTATGGTACCAACTTTTTTTTCATCACCATATGGAAGCTCAATACCACCGTACGGGGCTGTATGGTCGTAAGTGACTGTACGTTCGATAAAATCATTCAGTGTTTCTGTCGCATAAAATTCATTTTTGCGAACATAGTCATAGTAATCTCTGTTCATCTTCACTTGAGTGCGTACTAAATTATCTTCGCTCGGAAAACCGTCATTCACCCAAATGGTAGCAAGGCCTATCTCCTGGCTTTCATCAAGGTAGTTGTAGACTTTTGCTGGATCAATAGGATCCGTACCGTCACAGGGACCAATGTCTGCTGTGAGACTTGGATATTTTGGCAGAGTATCAAAGGATCCGGGATCACTTGTATCGAAGGAAAAACTGGGGCGACCACCTTCAGAATTGATGGTTACTACACGGAACATTTCACGCTTTTCTTTGAAAGTATTCCATACCACTGGGCCTGGTGTTCCAAAAGGTTTGGAACTTGGCGTGCCACGTTTGCCAGAATCGATGGCTTCTGCAGGCCAATTTGCAGCAAAAAAGACATTCCATGCGAAGATATTAGCGTTTTCACGATCGATGGTCACATCGACTTTTTGTCCTTCACTCAGAATATCGATGTCATGAGGAAACTCTTTATTGAGTTCAAGCTTGAGCGGAGCGCGTTCAAGCATCACTTTTGCACGTGGAGGCAAAATTGGCATTGCCAAACTTAGTGAAGCATGTGCATAAAAAAACAAACAACATGTGGTACGGATAAGCTTCTGACGAGACATGATGACACACCTTATGCAATCCTGACATCAATGACGTTTGTAAATAGCACCAGCTTTTGTAATTTGCAATGTTCATGATGCGCCAGAATTTCAAATGATTTTTTGCTAAGAAAGCTGTCGTAAATTCATATTTTTCTCACATAAAGATCTTCTATACTGATTGCAAATTCACATTTCAAAATCCACATGAGGTGCGTCATGAAGGCTCTCGTCAAACGTGAAGCAAAGTTGGGTCTGTGGTTGGAAGACGTTCCTGTTCCTGTCGCAAAAGATGATGAAGTGCTGATCCGTGTGCAAAAAGCATCGATCTGTGGCACCGACTTGCATATCTACAAGTGGGACAACTGGGCCCAACAATTTGTACGTTACCCTGTAATTGTTGGTCATGAATTCATGGGTACGATTGAAAGCATCGGAAAACTTGTACAAGGATACAAGGTCGGTGATCGCGTAGTGGGTGAAGGACATTTGACGTGCACCTACTGTCGCAATTGTCGAGCAGGTCGCAGACATCTCTGTCGCAACACAGTGGGCATAGGAAGTCAACGCGATGGATGTTTTGCAGAATATATTACTTTACCTACATGCAATCTGTTTAAAGTCGAAGCGAGTGTCTCCGATGATGTTGCAAGCATCTTCGATCCACTCGGCAATGCAGTGCACACTGCACTTTCTTTTGATCTTGTCGGAGAAGACGTACTCATCACTGGAGCCGGTCCAATCGGAGCAATGGCTGCTGCAATTGCTCGACACGCAGGCGCCCGTCACATAGTTGTAACAGATATCAACAACTACCGTTTGGGTCTTGCTCGTGAAATGGGTGCAAGTCGCACCGTCAACGTCAACGAATCTTCTTTAGAAAGTGTAATGAAAGATCTTGGAATGAAAGAGGGCTTCGACATTGGACTCGAGATGTCTGGAAATAAAGCAGCTCTCAATACGATGCTCGAGACCATGAATCATGGAGGGCATGTCGGAATACTGGGCATTTTCCCAGAAAAAATTGTCCCGATCAATTGGGATCACGTCATTTTCAAGGGCTTGCACCTGAAAGGAATTTATGGTCGGGAAATGTTTGAAACCTGGTATAAAATGTCCAGCATGCTACAGAGTGGTCTGAATGTAGACAAAATCATCACGCATCGCTTTCACTACTCAGAATTTGAGAAAGCGTTCGAATCTCTACAAAAGGGCTCTGCTGCTAAGATCGTCCTCGACTGGGGATGACAAGATTGGACGGGACAAAAAATTTTTCGGAGAACCCATGCTCTTTAAAAAACCAGCAGCCATCGTAAAACAGGGTTCATTGACTATCTTTGCGACATCGTTCACTGTCGGTGATTTTATGCGGCCTAATTTTTACTCCATTGAAAAGCTAGATCCGGATGATCCTTCGTCAGGCTACCAACGCGTACTGGACAGTCGGCGCACCAAAAAAATCTCTGGGTATTTTACCAAGGCTTGGAAAGATGGGGATGCTTTTTTACCGACATCCGTCTTGCTTGCGACTGAAAAAAAGCTCCACTACGATGCTCTCAAAAATGAGATTAGCTTTGACACCGACCACATCGGCCCCTTCAACGTAGTGGACGGGCAGCACCGCATCCAAGGCCTCATATCTGCTGCAAAGCAGTCTCCCTCATTGAAAGATTTTGAGATCGCAACCAACATTGCAGTCAACGTCGATGAAGTCTCACAGATGTGTCATTTTTTGATTGTGAATACGACACAGAAGTCCGTCGACAAAGCGGTCGAACAAAACATACTTGCTCGCCTGAACAACATGATCAATTTCAAAACAGTACCATCTCTTCCCCGTTGGATACAGCATCAGGTAGATCGAGGGGATGATCAGCAGGCACTCAATATCATCCGCTATCTGAATCGTACTCCAGAGTCTCCGTGGTACCAAAAAATTGCTATGGCTAATCAAATTGAGCATCTCGATAAGACGACGATTAAGCAAAAAAGTTTTGCTCTCTCCATCAAACGCTTTATCTTGAGTTCTAGCAATCCTCTGATGCATTCCGATGACTCGAGTATGCGCAATAAGATTTTGCTCAATTACTGGATCTCCTTGCGCAACCTCCTTGTGCCATCTGACGATCGCAATTCCGTGCTTTTTAAGACAAACGGAATCAATATTTTCCACTTCATCTCACCCACCGTTTTTTCCCAACTTTTCAATCTAAAAGATTTTCGTGTTGAAACCATCGAACATCTCTTACGCTCTGCTTTCGATCGCCTGAGTGACGAGTATGTTGGGATTTCAGATCCTTCCTGGTGGAAGAAAGGTTCGGTGGCGAGCTCACTCAATAGCAGTTCCATACGCAAGTTTGCTTCAGCACTCAACCAAGCAATCTTGTGCATCGAGCAAAAATCTCTGATCCGTCTATGAATGTAAGTGATTTAGCAGCACACGATCTTGTACGGGTTGAGTTTGCCAAGAACAAAGCTCGATCTGTGCCCCTCGTAGCGGGTGTGTATGCACTAACCAACTTCTCGGGATGTATACTATACATAGGCCTCTCTAAAAACCTGCAGCGCCGCATGCTCGAGCATCTCAGCAATGCACATAAATTGAGCCTGAGTCCTGAGGGTAGAGCCTACTGGTTCTTTTATAGAGAGGGTCCTGAGCAAAAACTAAAACCTGACGAACGAGGTTGGATGCATCAGTACCAACTGCACGAGGGGCGACTCCCCTACTTCAATAAAATCGAGGCCCCCTGCTAGAAGGAGACTTAGATCATCGATCGACCTTGTAACGGCGATGAAAATTTGCTAGAAGGTTGCTACTATGAAGATACCAGAACGATTGATTCCCCTAGTCCAAGATGGCCTTATTGACGAAGTTCTCCTCCAGCTCATGAGCGGGAAGGAGGCCTCCGTCTACGTTGTAAGTTGCGACGGTGAACTACGCTGTGCCAAAGTTTACAAAGACGCAAAACAACGCAATTTCAAACACAATTCCGACTACACCGAAGGTCGCAAAAACCGTAACAGCCGGCGCTCGCGTGCCATGGGCAAAAACACCCGCTACGGTCGTCAGGAGCAAGAGGATGCCTGGCAAAACGCTGAAGTACAGGCGCTCTGCCACCTCTCTGCAGCGGGCATACGCGTGCCCAAGGTCTTCAGCTTTTACGAAGGTGTTCTGCTCATGGAACTCGTAGCTGATGATGAGGGTGAACCCGCTCCGCAGTTGCACAAGGTCACCTTGTCTGCTGAAGATGCCCGACGCTACTTCAACCAAATCATCCAAGAGATCATCCGCATGTTGTGTGCAGGCTATGTGCACGGAGACTTATCTGAGTACAACGTACTTCTGAGAAGCGATGGCCCTGTCATCATCGACTTACCGCAGGCCGTGAACGCTTCTGCAAATAACAACGCAGCAAAAATCCTCGAACGGGATGTGCTGAACATGAGCACCTACTTTGGTCGCTTTGCTCCTGAGCTATTGAAGACTCAGTATGGTAAAGAGATTTGGGAGACCTACAAGAAAGGCAAGCTCACACCCGACTTCAAACCTACCGGACGCATTCAAGTCAGCATAAAACCTGTCAACGTACAGAGTGTGTTGCAAGTTATCACCGATGCTCGTGATGAAGAAGACAAGCGTCGCTCACGTTAATGGACACTTTTCGTCATCCCGAGCGAAGCGCGAAGCACCCTACGACTACGCTCAGGGCAGGCTCCGGCGAGGGATCGCCTGCTTAGACAATTTGTAAGATAAGGTTAGCTATGCAGGGATCGATAGTGTACGCAAAAGCTACCTTTTCCCACGCAGAAAATACGTCGTCATCATCCCCTTACCTTTGACTTCGATCTCACCACGTTTTTCTAAGATGTAGTCATCTTTGAGCATGTTGAACACGTCTTCAGTCACTTGGATGGACCCCGGTATTCCTTGGGACTCCATGCGGCTTGCGGTATTGACGGTATCTCCCCACAGGTCATACAAAAACTTCTTACGACCGATCACACCAGCAACAGCAGGTCCTGTGTTCACTCCAATACGCATACTGAAGGACTTGCCACTCTCTACACTGAACTGTGCAAGTTGGTCCTGCATCTCTATAGCAAGGTCTGCTAGAGATTTAAGATGGTCCGGGTTTGGAACAGGGAGGCCCCCTGCGACCATATAGGCATCTCCGATAGTTTTGATTTTTTCGAGTCCAAATTGTTCAACCATCTTGTCAAATTTAGAAAAGATCGTATTCAAAATAGAGACAAGGTCTTGTGCAGAATACTCCGAAGCCATCGCAGTAAAGCCCGCAATATCCGCAAAGAGTATGCTTACATCCGAAAATTTGTCAGCAATCACCTCTTCGGAGTTCTTCAAGCGAGCTGCGATTTCCTTAGGCAAAACATTTTGCAGCAATGACTCGGAGCGATCCTGTTCTTCGATAAGAAGGGTGTGCTCACGTTGTAAGGCGAGTCGATTTTCTTTCAGTGCTTTGTTAGTACGAACCGTATCTTCGAACGACGAGACGAGCAGCTCAAGCGCACGTCTTGGATCTGTCACGAGGTTGAAGGTACTACCCATGAAGTAGATTTCATTGCTCTGCGTCGTATTTTTCTTACGCAACTCATAGCGCATCAGAACATCTTGAATACGCTTGAGCAAAACATCCTCCTGGTATGGCTTTGCAACAAAGCTGTCGGCTCCACACTCAATAGCATGGATGATCTCCATCGGATCACTCAGCCCAGAGAGCAAGATAACGGGAAGGTCCTTTGTCGCTTCTTCAGCTTTGACTCGACTACAGAACTCATAACCCGTCATTCCTGGCATAACAATATCACTGAGTATAAGATCAAATTTTTGTGCTTGAAGCATTTCAAAGGCAGAGACACCATCACTGCGTATCTGCACCTCAAAACCCGACCCTTGTAAAATCAGAGCCAGACGATGAGCTTGGGTAGGGCTATCTTCAACAATCAGAATCATGGTCATATTCACACCCTCTTATAGCCTATCATCATGTCAAGTCATCCATCATCATACCAAAGCCTGATGTTTGTCAGCCATCATGCAGTCCAGAGTTCTTTGTATTTTTGGGGCAATATCAAAATCCTTATCGGCAAGATGCACCAATTTTTGATGATCACATTTGTGCTATAATTCTGACATAACCTAAGAGACATCTGAGAAGGATTTCAAATGAGGCTTACGTGTACGATTCTACTCACTTTAGTTCCGGTTTTTGTTACAAACTGCAAATCCGAAAAAAAATCTACGCCCACTGCTGCTAAAGTCAATACTAGCGTAAGCATCACGGATAATGCATCTACTGCACCCGTCGACCAAGCCTTTGCAGATTCGGAGAAAGCCATCCAAGCCGAACCAAACCTCGATGTAAATACAGAATATGACAGCTACAAAGCAGCAATCGCAGAATATAA
>CAZWOL010000030.1:1435-35766 GCA_964635325.1 uncultured Pseudobdellovibrionaceae bacterium | reverse complement strand
TGGTGGCGACTATGGTTTGGCTCAAACTTTTAAGAAACTAGGTACAGGCCCTAGTGAAAAGTATTGAGTCGCTGATATATTTTCTTGTTGGACCTGTAGATTGCTAAAAACTCCCGAAACGAATTTTCGTAGAGATCTTGGTCTTCCTGAGCAGGTGTATACGTCTTATGAATTTTCACCAAACCTGAGATATCTTCAACTCGCAAATATCCCAAAGCAATAGCACCGATCCAAGCTGCACCACGTGCATTGGCAAAACGTGGTTCGGCCACCTGTAAGACTTTGCGATTCAACACATCTGCATGAATCTGACACCACAGATCCGAATTAGCACCTCCTCCAATCATGTAGAGAGGATCGAGTTTACGTTTGACAAATTTTTCTACAGATTTCAGCAACCAACGAGAATTGTAAGCAACACCCTCATAAACTGAACGAGCAATATCACCCGAATTATTTTGTAGAGAGAGGTTGTGAAAACCTCCACGTACGAGGTGGCTTTCAACAGGAGTGCGCTCACCATTCAACCAGGGGGTGAATAAGACCCGTCGACTCCCAGGCACAGAACTACGCGCCAACGCATCCAATCGCTCAAAAGAAGGAGTACTCCCCTCCGTGTCCTGGCAGATCCCTGCAAAGGTTTCCCATAGGTAGGAGAGGCACATGCCTGCAGACTCTTGTTCGTTTGCTACAAAGTAGCGTCCAGGTAATGCAGACGGAAGCGTTGCAAGGTTGCTTAGGAAAGCTGTCTTTTTAAAGGGCACATGGCAGGTTAACCACGATGAGGTGCCTATGCAAAGATGTGCCGCATAATCATCCACAGCTCCTGAGCCAACAGCTGCTGATTGTAAGTCGGGACTACCTACAACCACCTGCACCAGAGGAGAGAGGCCTAGTTCTTTTGCGACTTCGGGCAGTATAGGCCCCAGGATCGATGTGGATGGAAGGAGTTCAGGCAATTTTGCTGGATCCACCCCTGCTATTTTCAGAAGGGTCCGATCATAGCGAATGTTTTCGATCTTACGATTGTCAGTGACCCAATGTAGAGCAATAGCATCGTAGCTACTTGCACAACGCCCCGTGAACCTAAGGTTTAGAAAATCCTTTGGTTCGAGGAATTTTGCAGCCTTAGCATAAACGTAGGCCTTTTTCTCCTTAAGGAAGAGTATATGAGCCAGCGAATCTTTGCCTGATTTTGCTGGACCACCTCCGGTCTTGCGAACCCACTGCCAGAGCTTGGAGAGGCTATAACCCTCCAACTGCAGGCCTCCACCGATTAGGCTCTTGATATGGGGTTCTCCCCGTGCATCCATCCAGATGATGGCATTGCCCAGGGCCTCTCCCTTTTCATCGATAACGACCGTCCCAGACCATTGAGCGGTGCATGAAATCGCAACGATCTGTTTTGCGAGCTCGGGATGCGCCTTCAAAATATTGCGTATACCATCCCGTATAGCCTGCCACCACTCCCGTGGATCCTGCTCAATGCCCTGATCCTCCCGGTAGAAAATACGCGTTTTTTGATAGTCGTAGGCTAACGCCTCGCCTTTGAGGCTCATAACGCAGATTTTTGGCCCCGATGTCCCTAAGTCGACAGCCAGAATGCAAGGCTGACCATTTCCCATTCCAAGATCCCCTAAGACTTTCGTTTTCAAACATAATTGCAAAACATTCGCCGAAAGAGAAATTCATTCTGCTCGCGAGATCCATGCCTAAAGTCCGGAATTCCAGGAACCCCTCTCTGCTTATGATATTCCGGTCACTGGAAAAATTTTTGAAAAATTTGTAGAGCCAGTTGAAAAAATTTAGCCAGAACTTCAGGGGGCATAGCCCTTTTGATTTGACTTTAACGCCCCCGATCTCATAAATTGCGACTCGTTGCAACCGGCGACGGATATGAGAATGCTCTGAAAGAGTTCAGAGACAAGGGTGTGATCCACCTTTGGCTCCCCTTTGGACTACGGTATTTGAACCGAAGTCCTAATACCAAAAGGGCTTTTTAAACATTCTCCATGTGATACTTTTACCGATTGGGTGCTTGATCTATGAGACCACTAAGTAAAAACGAAGCTGAGAAAATAGCTGAGATCACGTCTGCAATTTTTGCTCAGGGCAGTCTGTGGGTTTTCCAAGAATTCGACATGGACTCCGGCCTAACACGCCTCACTCGAGGCCTCAATTTTCCTACCGCAAAACGACGACTCAGAATGTGGCGAAAAGAGAAGATCGAACAGCTCTTGCGAGCTGACGGCAAGGCAGATGCCTTTGTCTTGCGTGTTTTTCATCGCAACGAGTCATGGAATGGCGAAGGAACCTGGCACTGGATGAGCAATCATTGGTACACCACTCGTGATGACGCTGAAAAAGCCTTAGAACGCAAAAGCAAGGACCTCGACAGTCCCTGCGAAGTCGTCGAAATGAAGACCGGTGAACTACCGGGACACTTTTCTGTTGGATAACGTGTCTTCTTTGTTTCTGCTCCTTCGATTCTGAATTTCAATTTATTCCAAACTAAAAAAGCCCTAGCAGATCCTAAGACCTGCTAGGGCTTTTTTTATCTAAGCAGAACCTTGCTTAGATTTTTCTACTTAGATTTGGAGGTATGCGCTCAAAGTGAGATCAAGAGTTGTTGGAGCAACTTCACGCGTATCTTTACCTGCAAAAGGAACTTGGTAGTATGCTTCCAAAGCAACTGGAACATCGTATGCACGACCGTCAACAGCAGCGCCTGCACCAACATACTGTGTGAAAGAAGAAGGGGTTGTTCTTTTTTGATCACCCATCGGTGTTTTCATGATGGTGCTTTCAACACGTGAATCGTAGGCGTAAGCGTAGCGACCTTTGATGCTGAATGCTTTCAAAGGAGCAGCAACGGCGCCAAGACCGAATGCAGCCTGTGCAAAACCTTTGCGGCTCAGTACTTTTTTAGATGAACGAGCTTCGAAATTGTCATTAAAGAAATTTGCTTTTGTTGTTTTACCAGAGGCTTCGTTCAAAGCCATTTCTTCTTGATCTTGGACAGACAACCAGAGATGAGAAACAGGTTGGAAGTCTGCATTCAAACGGAGACCGAGTTCGTTATAACCCTGACCTACAGACAAAGAGTCAACATTTTCATAGCGACCGGTAGCAACACGAGCGCCAAGACCAGCAGAAACAAACCACTGATCGTTACGGAAGAAATTATAGAGAGCACCGACTTCAACATCACCGAGACCGGTGTTGCCAGTGAAAGCAGCCTTGCCGTCACCTTTAAAGTCATTACGCATGATGTAAGGAACCATGACCATTGCGCTTACGCGATCGGTGATACCGAGATCAAGGGACAAAGCGGAACCCAGGATATCCAACTGCTTGTTGTCAGCAAGTGTTTTTTTATTGCCATCTTTATCAAATTTTTGGTTGCCCATGTAAGAGCGTGTAATGACGCGTGTGCGTCCAACACCTGCAGGAAGGGTTGCACCTTCTGGAATAACAGAGTCAAAGGAAGAAGTTTCGACGTAATGAGCGTCACCTGAGCTGATGGTCGTGTCGACTTCAGCAAAAAGAGCTGGACTCATAGCGACGAACAGTGAACCGATGAAAGAAACAGAACGAATTGTTGTCTTCATAAAATAAGACTCCTTTAAAGTTGCCTAAATCCATCCCCATTTAAGAAAGTACAAACAATCTACGATAGGTCTGGGCTAAGAAATGGTCTTCTACCCTAAAAAATCTGCTTTGGGAAGCCTACAACGCACAAATTCAGCCGAAGTTATAGGCTTTGCAAATAAGGTTTAAAGTTTTGGCGGGTTTTGCCGATAAAAAGCTGAGTAAAAAAGGATGGTTCAATGCAACATTTAAAAAACTATTCGGCAGCATCGATACTTGTAATGAGTGCTTTAGCATGCTCACCGGCACAAAACTCTCAAGGCACCTCCGCTAGCAAACTAGACAGCAACGCAGCTAGCTCTAGCAAAACTAAAGCGGCTACTGTTCCCAACTTTCAAAGCACAGACCTTGGTTCTAGTTTTAATCAAGCGAGTGGAAAGAAGCTTACTTTAAAACCCACCGAGGACAAGAATAAAGTATTTATTGTACAACGCGTACGTGCATTTAGATCGGTTTGGCTCAACTTAACCATGGATCTAACAACGACCTCAAATTTTTGGAAATTCATGAAAGGTTTTGATCTCAGTGGTGATGCCGTACAAACCGATTCTATATCAATCCATGCACCACTAGCCTCTGCAGGTGGAAGTGACAACCTCAGTGAAAGTACCGATCGTGGGGATGTTTTTCACGTAATCGGACATGCAGTCAGCAACTCCATGAATTCGCCAACCAACCCAACAGCAATTCTCTCGCTCTATTTAAATGGACCACAAGATGCAGATGCTCAAAATTTTGCAGAAGCAATGGCAGCTCCAAAAACCTATAAAAAAATATTTTCACGTTTAGGTCCACTTTCAGATGATCTCTATTCCTATTGCTTGAACAACGAAGAGATCAATGGGATTAGATCCCATAGCGTAGTACCAGACCCAGCAAAAGCCGCAAAATGTGAGCAGGTGACTGCAGGTGGTCAGAAAATCTTCAACATGACAGATGCTCAAATGGGTGGCAATACGTACACAGGTATAGGCAGTATGAGCGAATTCTATCAGAAACAAACTCTTGTTGTGTGGGAGCCCGTACCGCAAGACGGATACGTCTGCCTTGGAGCCTTAGTCAGCAACACTCCGGATGTGCCGATGACTGCATCTGATGCAGGAGGACGCTACGCACAAGAACAAAAAACACTTGTGACGGATCAAAACGGGGATTTGGTTGAAAGTTACAACCGAGACTATCCTGTCTACTGCGTACAGCAAAAATATGCGACAGAAGGCACTTTGGTTCCGTGGGTCAGTTCCACCAATGGAGCAGATACTAATGATCCAAATAAGACCGTATATTTTTACAAGATCCAAGCAAAAGATGCGACGGGCTACGGAGATGCCAATCTCTTCTGGGCTTCGACGGATGGAACTTTAGCAAGCAAGACCACGACTAAAGTTTATGTTCTTAAAAAAGAATTCATACGACTGCTCCCCGATATTCTGAAGTGATCTCAAACGACTACGCTCAGGGCAAGCTCCGTCGAGGGGGCGCCTACGAGCTTCGAAAGTCCCATCAAAATCAAAGTGTCTTGATTCCAACCCCAAAAACAGGGCCGAGTAGGCGAGCGACTCGAGGATCTTGGATACCAAGGAGTATGCCAAGAGCATAACGTGTCACAGAATCACTCATAGGAGCACCACGTCCGGTAGGGCGAACTTGAAGTGTGATACCGTCAAAAAGAAGTTCGTAGTAGTCTTCACCAATGCGAAAGGTGAGAGCACAGTGCACAACTTGTTCATTTCTATCGACTTTGATCCTCAGATCGGTAGGCCCTTCACCACGCAACGCAATCCATTCCTCATTACGCAAGTGATGTTGCAGTATATCTTTCTTCAAAAGCTCCAACGATGCACCCTTTTTAAGGATGTCGATAATATCCCCAACAAAAATCAGTGTCCCAGATTCCGCATGCACGAGACGATAGCCTGCAATTGGAGCACCCAAATAGGCTTGTTGTATAAAAGCATCCGTCTCAATACCTAAGAAATGAAAGCGAACTTTGCCGGAGCTAATCAATTTATCTTGCTCACCGCGTTCAAAGTAAACACCAACACCTTCAAAACTAATGTTGGCAATATCAAGACGAACTCCACTTTCCGTCATCAGATATGCAGCATTTTTGTAACATACGGAAAATCGACTATGCTTACGTGAGTCAGCCAGAGCTGTCGCAATAAAACGCTCTTGTTCACCAGAATCTACAGATTTTGCAGACTGCTTAAAGAGTTGAGAGAAAAAATCAAAAATGCCCACGATTTACTCCAATTAGACATAAATTCATCGGCAGAATCTTCAAAGACTTAACCGAATCCAAATGACGCAGTCAAAATTAGCCTCCTTTCATGCAAAATCGCCCATAAAAAAAAGAGGTTAAACGGAATGTAAATCTCCAAACAAAGATCGGACGTCACATGAGAGTCAAAAAGCTACTAAGTGCTTCTTTTGTTTTCTTATTAGGGTCATGCGGTCCAGATATCAAAACACCACTCTCGATCGGTCGAGAATATATTTCCGAACTCCAACATTCACTCGACAAGGCACAAGATGAACATGACTATGTTGCTGCGGCGCGTTTGCAACACCGAATCAACCACCAAACTGAACTGCTTGCTGCTGGAGAGAACTCCATAGAAATTGCACATGTCGAACGCAAATATGCAATTTTAGGAGAGGTTCTGGCTCAGGAAATCCGTGAGTTTGAAGAGTCTGTGCAACATGACCACTACGCTCCAATACTCCCCTTAAAACTTTTTAGTGGAATTCGCAAACTTGATAACCAAGATGTATATGAGCGACCAGACTTTGTAGGCTCATACCATCCTCTAGTATTGCAAGAGGAACAGCGCGTATTCAAAGACTTTGGCCCCCTATATGTGAACATCACCAAAGAACCCGTCGTTTTGGCCTCTACCAAGAAACCTTGGAGTGGATTTTGGTATCCCTTTGGCAACAACAAGTCATTGTATATTGGTGAAAATTCTCCACTCGCAAAATATGACGCTGTGCTTCGCAAAAAAGGCATTGCCTCAAGAGTTGCAGAGGTCGAACGCGAACGTTACGAGGGTTTTCATCCCGACTCATGGGAAGGGCTCTGCGATGCATTGGCTGCGGCTTCTGTCATGACACCTGAGCCCATCAAAGATAAGATTGTGGCTGGCATAACATTCACACCAGGTGATCAAAAAGCCCTGCTTACGTTTTCTCATTTGAAGTACCCACGAACATACTATGGAATTTCTTATCGAGGAAATGTCGAAACCGATGGCACCTACCAAGACATCAAACCAGGAGCCCTTCACAAAATCATCATGCATGTTCTTGGTGTCGAAAAACAGGCATTCATCATCGATAACGTTGCTGGCATTCAAGTTTGGAACAAAGCATTTTCTCAAGCTCGTTTTGAAATCAAACAAAACAAAGACTACGATTTCATTTTTGATGTCAAACTTCGAGCGCTTCTAACCAAAGAGCGTTCCCAAGAAACCGACGTACCCACTGGTATGAGTGACATTTTGGCCCCAATCTATACATATCGACTCTACGTTGATAAGTCCGACAAAAACCAAGATGGATACAGAGTCATTGCAAGTCAGTGGACAGGAGATTCCTATCGCGACCACCCAGACAACGTGAGTTACCTGCGCCAAAAGGGAGACATCGGTTCGCATAATGCAGAATTCAATCGTAACATCGACATCTTCAAATCTCTCTTTATGAACTTCTAACATCCCACATGCTAAATAAATTGCGTGGAGTGAGATACTTTCTAGATCTTATCGGAGGAAAGAAATGATGAGGAAGATCACATTGTCAGCGCTTCTTTTAGCTTCTCCTTGGGTAGCTATTGCAAGCCCAGAGCAGCAACAATGTCAACAGCAACAAAGCAAAGGCTCGGCAGCTCCTTCGATCGAAGATCTGCGCAAACAATGCAAGGCTTTCCGTGCAGATGGACAAATGAAAGAGTTCGTCGTCAATGCAGCTTGCACTGGCTCATACTCCACTTGGGAAAAAAAGGATTCTAGCTTCTCTATCGGCACAGAAGCAACGATGCAAACAGAAACTTCAACAAAAGGTCGACGTTTCTCAACTGAAACAAACACCGTTCGCAACGCACTAGGCTCTTTCAGCGACGCGTGTTCTATCTATACAAAAAAAGAAGTAGCTGTTCCAATTGGTATGGCTTTGCCAATCACAATCGATGATTGTGATTCTATTACTTCTGAATACATCAGCAATGAATGCGCAATTCAAATCGCAGACTACTGCGAAGGAAACGCCCGCAACACAACTCAGGCTCAGCGACAAGCTCAATCTCAATGCCAGCAACAGTCTCAGTCCTCTGACACAATGTGCACAGTCACAACGCTAGGAACTTTGAACACCTGTGATGCGTACCGCTAGGATTCAGACACTATTTTCTTGAAAGGAAAGCATTATGCAAAAAAAACATCTATTTGGAACAGCTTTACTTGCCGCATCTACTTGGACCTCACTTGCTGTTGCAGACAACGCACAACAGCAAGCTCAACAGCAACAACAGGGCTCACGACACAGAGGCTGGTCGCTAGCTGAGTTGAAAGCAAAATGCGCAGAAGCAGAAGGCAATTCACAAATACTCCCATTCGTAAGTCATTTTGAATGCTCTGTTACACGCGACGCATGGAAAGCTATTGGAGAACAAAAATTCGTTCTTCCAAATGAAATGAATGTGTCATTCATGAGTGAATTCAAAAATGACAAACATAAAAGCGATTGGTACCAACTGCCAATGACAAGCACTGACCAATGGGGCACCTGTACTGTTTATGAGAAAGTTCTCATGACACAAAAATACAGCGTAACTTTGGAAAGCTGTGCTGCATTGAACGAAATTGTTGATGAGCAAGCATTTTGTGCAGAAAAAGTTTCTGCAGGTTGGTCAGAGTGTCAAGCAGATCTTGATGCCGTTCGTACAAATGGATCTCTTGAACTCCCGACGAATTCTCGTTGCTTCTTTGAAAAAACCAGCGAAGTCAAAAGCTGTGGAGCTGGTGAGGTTTTGCCATCGAAATCACAATGCCAACAAGGTCAGCACCAACAGGGTCAACAGCAACAATGTGCAAAATCTGTCTACGCAGATCAACTCGGTAGCGACATTCGCACTGTCGAAGTTCGCAAAAACTGGGTTCACAATCATCATCGCGCAATCAGCATCGAAAACGAAGTCCTTCCAGGTAGCATCTTGGCAGACTTGGGCTTGAACAAAGGCTGTGTTGTTAGCCGTATCAATGGCTATCGCACACGTACAACTGGAGACTTCGTTGAAGCTCTCCGTGAGTCCAACGGCAAAGTCAAAAAAATGGAATACAGAAACCCTAAAGGAACATGGGTTTCTGTAAAAAATCGCAGCTTTAATTTATAAAAATGGAACTGCTAATAAGTAGCTTCATTTAAATTGATGCTACTTTTTGACTAAGCAGGCGATCCCTCGGCTCCGCGCTTCGCTCGGGATGACGAAGTGAGTAACGAAGTCAGTCTAGGGAGCGCCTTTTTCCATTCCTAGAAGCAAGATGCTTCTACCCTTCCTGAGCGTATTCGACTTTCAAACTTTGTCCTACATAGAGACGAGAATTGCGGAGAGAATTGATTCGTTTCAATTGCTTGATCGTTGTTCGAAAGCGTTGAGCAAGGCTATCGAGGCTATCTCCCTTGCGCACCATGTAATGAATAGTTTCGGCACGCCCCACACTAAAACGTCGATGTTGCCCATTAGGTCCGGAGGAATGTTTGCCCTTCGATGCAAGAACAGTGTGGTGATGATGTTTAAATTGCGAGTGAGGAATAACCGTGAGGCCTGCAACTTTGTCTCCATCTACTTTGCCATCCGGTACCCAAATACGATAGGACGCTAAACTGGGAGGAGTTGCTGTTTTGAGAAAATGAGGATTGTACTTGCGAAATTCATGCATAGTGAGACCAACTTTATCCGCTATCGATGTCAGATGCACTGGACTTGGCACTGTCACTGCAACTAAGTTCGGTAGATCTTCAACACCTTCAACATCAAAACCGTACTGCTCTGGGTTCTCACCAATCTTCATAGCGGCAAGAAATCTCGGCACATACTCACTTGTCTGGCGAGGAATAAAACCGACTTCACAGAGTTGCCAGAAATCACGCGTCCCTGAACGGATGATTACATTCATAATGCGAGATTGACCTGCGTTGTACGCAGCCATCGCAAGAAACCAGGAGTCAAATACGTTTTTTAGATCTTTCAGATAAAGCGCTGCTGCAACTGTTGAACGCAGTGGATCACGTCGTTCATCGACAAAATCGGTGACGTGCAAACCGTAATTGCGAGCCGTTGGTAGCATAAATTGCCAAAAACCTACGGCAGCTTTTACCGAGCGAGCATCGGTCTGAAAGCCACTTTCAATCATTGCAATATAGTAGAGACTGAGTGGCAGCTCTAATTTCTGAAGAATTGCATGAATCTGTTTTTTGTATTGCGCACCACGTCGGAGATAACGCTGTATACGGGGTTTACCTTCATGACTAAAATAGTTGATCCACTTTTGAACCTCCGCACGCTCCCACGCTTTATCAAACTCGAGATTTGCAAGCTGATCAGCATTATTCGTCCCATTCCCCGGAAGAGGAGGGGGTACCTTACTTAGGTCTTTAGCAACTGCGCCTTCTAAATGACCAAGGGGATTTGACTGTGGACTGTGCGAGTGTCGCGCAGTTGCGCATGACACCGTAAAACCGAGGACTAGAACGGAGAGCATCGGCGACAGACTCTGAGGTCGGCCTAGAAACACGCTCCACCTAAATGTTTTGGCAAGCATTCGGTCTCGCTTTCAGAGCTCTGGGATTGGACATAGAGTCATTCTATCATGAATACGCTGATTCTATTCCCGCTCGACCACTAGGAAAAATGTGACGGACTCGCCCCGTTGCAAAAAAAAATAATTCATGTTAGGCATTGGACACTCGGTTTGCGCATTCAGCAGCCGCCAGGAGAACAAATGCAAGTGAGCACGAACAGTCAACGCCGAACGATGCTATCTGGGATACAACCAACCGGTGTTCCTCATCTCGGTAACTATTTGGGCGCTATACGCAACTGGGCGAGCCTTCAAAAAGACTTTCACTATTTGCTCTTTATTGCTGACCTCCATGCACTCACAATTCCGCAGGACCCTAAGGCCCTACAAGAAAATATCTATAGTATCGCAGCATATCTGCTCGCAGCGGGCATCGATCCGCAGCATTGTACAATTTTTATCCAATCCAATATTTCACAACATCTCGAGCTTGCCTGGATTCTCAACTGCATGACGTACATGGGTGAGCTTGGTCGCATGACACAGTACAAAGACAAGAGTCGCAAAGCCGAAGAAAATCTGAACGCTGGTCTCTTTAGTTATCCCGTACTACAAGCTGCAGACATTTTGATTTATAGATCACACTTTGTGCCAGTAGGAGAAGACCAACGTCAGCATATAGAGCTGACCCGCAATCTTGCAGAACGTTTCAACAAGCGTTGCAAGAAAAAAATATTGGTCGTCCCTGAGCCCTACATCAAAGACGATGGTGGGCGGGTTATGGACTTACAGGATCCAACTTCAAAAATGAGCAAGTCTGGACCTACTCCTAACGGGATTATTTTTCTCAGCGACAGCGATGATAAGATCATGAAAAAAGTGAAATCCGCAGTCACGGATTCACAACAGAGCGTCTGCCTCGAAAATCTGAGTCCAGGACTAAAAAATTTAGCTGAAATTTATGCTATTCTTAGCCAACAAACTTTAGAACAGGTACTAGGGTTTTTTGAAGGCAGCTCATATGGAAAGTTCAAGATACAAGTTGCTGAGCGGATTGTTGAGGAGCTGCGCCCCATTCGAGAGAGTGCTCAAGCGTATTTAGCAGATCGCAGTCATTTGAAGACGGTTCTTTTGGAAGGTGCGCAGAAAGCACGAAGTATTGCGCAAAAGACTTTGCAAGATGTTTATAGCGCCACAGGTCTAATCTCTGAAAAAGAGTTGTTTTAGACTTGGTTCTTTGTTAAGTGACCTCTATTCGAGTCAATGGCATAGAAGGCCTAAAACCGTAGAGGTCTGGGAAATATTCACAGTAACTCCTTTGCAGTGTTGCAAATAAGTTACTGAAGTAAATCCTAGCTCGACAATTTAGTTATGGCAAAGGATTGTCTAATGAAAAGAATAGTAAGTCTCTTAGCATTTTATATTGCTGCTGTAGTTGTTAGTTCTCCTCCAGAACCAAAAACAAATGTTAGCGGTGAGTTTCATGGTACCGGTCACGGTGCCTTTAAAGATAAAAACGATACGAGAGGCTCGAATCGTCGATAGGCCTCTTGGCACTGAGTTTGTTTTCGATTTACGTGTTTAATACTGACTGATGTTGGTTTATGAAGTCTGCGATAAACATGAAAGCCCTTAAGGCGAACCTACGGGAAACTCTTCTGAACTACCGGAAAGAGAGACCCCATTTATCGCTGCGCGCAATTGCGAAAAACTCAGGTTGTAACCGCTACTTTCTTAACAAAATTATCGATGATACTGATATGGCTCCCACGCTGGATATCAGTCAGGTTCTTATTCTCTCCCAATTCATAAGCGGTCGCGCATCGATCAAAGAAGTGATCGATGGAGCTAGCACCGAGCTCAAAGAGGCTTGTGGAAAAATCTTTGAGCTCGATTACTACGCATCTAAGCAAATCTCTCTTAAGATGGCTCCTGTCGACTTATACGACACCTACAATTATTTCGTATTGGTGCTAGCAACATATGCGCGCGGTACCAAACGCGAGTACGTGAGTAAAATTCTCGGTCATAGAGGGGAGCAAGCACTCAAAAAGCTTCTGAACGAGGGCATCGTTGTTGAAGTAAAGAATCGTATCCGCTTAAAAGAAGGAAACGAGTTTACGCTTGCAACAGAAGTCGTACGCCAACGCATCCCAGACTACTTGAAATATTACAGCCCCGACCACTGCTACCAACAAAAGAATTTTATTCATGTCTATTCCGAAGGGCTAACAGAAGCCGCTGTAAAACGGATCTATAACGCACACGCCAAGCTCAACCAAGAAATTCAAAATATTATTTCCGACAAAAACAGCCTCGGAGATATTCCCTTCTTCAGTTTTGCCTGCATGGACAGGCTTTGCGACATAGATGAAAACGACAGCGAATCTGCCTAGAGCGTGTTGACTCGGACTCAGTTGCAAAGCGTGATGGTGTGAGTAGGTTATACACCTGAAACTCGTTCATCACAAAATTTGATACGCACAGCAGCAAGTCAAGACGCAGCAGAAAGACTATCTTCACTACGCCCCAAGGAGTTCACGTGGATCTTGACACAAATCGACCGCAGACTACAAAAATTTTTGGAACGACCGTCTACATCGGCAGCGTTAACATGGATACACGCCATGGCCCCTTTGTCTGCCATACCTACCAGAATCTCATTCATAAGGGCTACATACTGGCTTTAGCTTATGGAGACTTGAGTGCTCCAGAGCTCTTCACGCGTGTGCACTCAAGTTGCGTTACATCTGAGACGCTACGCAGCATGGATTGCGACTGCGTGCATCAGCTCGAAGGAGCTATAGAGACGATCGCAAAGAGTGGAAATGGTATTTTATTCTATTTGATCCAGGAAGGTCGCGGTTGCGGATATGTGGGCAAGTCACGAGCCTGCATGCTCGTGCAATATCACGACGATCACATCACAACCTTTGATGCGTATCAGACACTAGGGATGAAAGCCGATTATCGCGACTATCGTAATATCTGGGAAGTCGCTCACATGTTGGGCATTGCCAATTCTACATTTGTACTACTAACAAACAACCCCGACAAAATTCGAGGCATGCAACAGATCGGCCTCAAAGTAAGTCGTGTAGAGTCCATCGAAACAGCCCCCAGTCCGTTCAACCAATCTTATTTGGTTTCCAAAGAAAAAATGGGCCACCTACTCTTCAAGACGAAAACAAAAATTTCGCGATATAAGATTCCATTCGAAAAGGTCAAGCCCTTCGAACCCTACTGCCTACCGCAGTACTCACGATTTATTCACTGTGCCAGTTACTATATTCCTATAAAGCCAGTGGATAATCAGATGGAATTTTCCAGCGAGGATCTTGCTAACTTTCAAAGCAAAGGCATTGCTTTTGAAACAATCTGCTCATTGAATCAGGGTAGCTACCTCGTCAGCATCAGCGATGAAGATTTGGATAAGGTCCCCGTACAGCCTTATTGGTTCAAGGTCAACATGTACTATGACCTAGCCTCACACTGTGACTATATAGTTCTGACCTATGGGGATTTGGAAAACAAGATACCCTTGGTACGCATCCACAGTGAATCCTTGTTCAATCGCTTTCCACTCAACTCAAAAATCTATCGCGAAAAATACAAGCGCTCTCTATCGGAGATCATCAAGAACCAAAGCGGTATCATTGCTCTGCTTTATCATGATGGACGCGGTGCAGGTCTGGGCAATTACGTACTGAATCAAACACAGAATATTTTGAAAACTGGAATTCCAATCGATAGTCGGGATTATTCCGCAGTAGCAATGCTACTCGATTCGCATCTACCACAGAAGAGTTTAAAAATACTCTACAGCGGATCCTCACGGGTCTACTTGAAAAAAGCTTTGGATAAGCAAGGCCTCGATGTATTGGAATGGATTCAGTTGACTCAAAAAGATCAGAAAAAAGGCCACGAACTGATCTCACGACGCATCCAAGATGCACCGTACTATCTTTTGAATCTTCCGGTACCAAGCGTTAAGTTTGAAGCAGAACGAGACTACATTATTTCGGGCATCGGTGGTTCGGAAGCACACGCTCGATATTTTATGCATCTGATGCAACGCTACCATCCCGACATAAATATTAGATTTTTACCAATCACAGCATTTGGAGAATCCTCCAAAGATGGGTCGGTATTGATTCTCATCAGTCAGGGACTTTCTCCCAATGTGTGGGGAGCTCTAGAGGCATGGAAGTTTCAGGATATCATTTTACTGACGTCTGTGACTTTGCAAAACAGTGACCTCAAAAAAGTAGCAGTACTCAAGGAACTTGCAAACAACGGATGTACACTCTGTCAGTTTCCGATGGAAGACGAATACACAACACTCATCCGCACAGTTGGTCCTCTAGTTGGGTACTACTTCATCTATAAGCTTCTTCATCCAAGTCCTCAGACATCCTTAGCCGATGAAAAATTCATATACACATGTTTGAGCCACAGCGCACGACGCATGCCTCCCGATGCTTTCTTCGACAGCCTAAAAGTCGATCCTCAGGTTGTCATACTGGTGAGCTATCCGCTGCACACCTTCTTCAAAAATATCGTGAGCAAACTCGAAGAGGGTGCGTTCATCCATTCTGTACGTCTTGTCGATACAATGGAATTTTCGCATGGCGTGTTCCAAAATGTCGAATACCAATACTCACGTGGACGAACGACACATTTTGTTCTCATCAGCAACTCAGCATCTGACCGTCTGATGTTTCCACGCATCAAAATGATGCTCGGTGAGCGTTATCCATTTTGGGAGTTGGACTCACAGTTACCTGAGGATTTAAGCATCCTCGAATACGAGATGATCTTTAATCATTTTGTGTTGCGTTGGATCGAATCTATGAATATCGACCAGGTGAGCTGGGCTGGTAAGGAGCGTCAGAACTTCATGTACAACTGGCACCTCGAAGCACCAGCGCATTAAGTTTTCGGAGCCATCATAGTTTTCGAAGTCGTCACCTTCGCTGCAAAAGCACCTGACTAAGCAGGCGATCCTTCGGCTCCACTTCGTTCCACTCAGGATGACGGATCGTTTGCAAATAAAGAAACATCAAAGCTTGCGCTAACAGGACAGTGATCGGAGCCGACGATGTCGTTCAGGATCTTTGCATCCACTAAGTAGGAACGCAGAGCCTGAGATAATACGAAGTAGTCAATTCTCCAACCAATATTGCGTTCGCGTGCACGTGTACGGTAACTCCACCACGTGTAGTTGCTACCCTCTTGGTTGAACTCTCGGAAGCTGTCGAGAAAACCTGCTTCGACAAGTTTATCAAAGCGTCCACGTTCTTCTTCCGTAAAACCCGGACTGCGCAGATTGTCCTTAGGACGCGCAAGATCAATCGCTTTGTGTGCTACGTTAAAGTCTCCACAGCAGATTACGGGTTTGTCTTTTTCAAGGTCTTTCAAGTATGCAAGGAAGTCGACCTCCCAACTATTGACTCGGTAGTCCAAGCGTTGCAACTCCGGTTTGGAATTGGGGGTGTAGACATTCACCAAATAGAAGCGCTCAAACTCCAACGTCAGCACTCGACCTTCCTGGTCGTGTTGAATTCTATCGATACCCCTGCGTACAGACTTTGGTTCATAACGCGTAAAAATTGCAGTACCAGAGTAACCAAGACGCACAGCACCGTTCCAGTAGTGTTTGTGCTCAGGTAAATCGACGGGTACTTCTTCCGAACCCATGCGGGTTTCTTGCAAGCAGAGTATGTCGGGGTTGTATTGCTTTATAAAATCGTAGAAGTTTTTTTTGAGAATGGAACGCATACCATTGACGTTCCAAGAGATCATAGTAACTTTATCGTTCGGGCTCATCCGTGTCGCTCCAAAGCAGCAGTAGAAAAAAAGATAGGTAAATGTATACGACACTGGCGTCGAAGAAAACATTTTGTGTAAGACCGTTCAAAACATTCAAAAAAACAGCTGCTAACACCGCACGTAGGTAGATCCACAAAGATGGTCGAAGAGTCCTGAGAGCCTTCCAAATCCAGGCCACCGCACGCAAGATCACCACAGATCCCAGCAGACCGACATTGCTCAGAGTTTCTAGAATAATATTGTGCGCAGGATATTTGCGCGCAAGCGAGGCAAAGCCAAGCACAGCATAGTAGCGTTCGCGCTGGAAAGCATCCAGCAAAGCAATACCTTGACCCATCCACGGATGATCCCAAAAGATCTGCCAGTGAACACGCCAGAAGATCAAACGTTCGAACTCCGGACTATCGCGATAGCTTGTTGCCAAATTTGCAAAGCGTCCCTCTAGACCAGAGGCTCTGAAAAAGCACCATGAGACGATTAAAACCAGCGGTGGCACACAGTAAAAAATAAAACGCTGCTTAGTCGAAAGTAGAGCACCCTTACGCAAAATACGAAAGCACACTGAAAAAAAAGCAAGCAAAGCAAAAAACATCACAAGCACAAGAGCTGCCCGCCCACCACTCGCAAAGACTAAATACGTTGACACCAAAATAAGAAGAGCATGCTGCCACCAGCGGAGTACCGAAAGTTTTTGTACAGCAAGCGTCGTCGTGAACGCAAAGTATGCAAGACCCACAGCTGCAAGGCTAAGGGGATGACTGTAAAAGCCTGGCGCCCTAAAGAGCCCTCCGACCATGCGTCGGTTTTCACCAAAGACATTACCGAGGAAATTAGTACCAAGTGTTTGTTCGCAAAAAACATAAATGCATTCAAAAACACAGGCGATGACTAGCCCTTGCAAAAAGGGTTTGAAGAGATTCAAATTTTGCGGAGGAGCTTTGACTCCAACACTCCACCAACGATCTTTAAAAGAGTACAAGTAGAGGACAAGACCTGTGATTCCGACGCACGAGCTCAGATGACTTTTGAGAAGCAGCGACCATGCAATCGGTACAGATGTGTCATAGAAATAATTGTAAAGGCTACTGATAGGAAATATAGCCCAGAGAGTGAAAAGACCAAGACCGAGAGAACGCATACGTTCGTAAAAGACAGAAGCTAAACGTATACGCCAAAAATAGATGCAAGGAAAAATAACTAAAAGACTATAGTAGCCGATAGCCTGAACAGCAACTCCAGCAAAAAGAAAAAAACTTAGAAGAGCACTGGTTGTATGGAGGATGTTTTTTGATTTTTGCATAAGTAAATGGCTAGCTCTCAGCTATGTTCGAGGGGTTTGATACATCACTTGACCGGTGATGCATGCAGAATTTTGCTAACGACTTCTGTTAGACCGTTGATAATAAACTGCACTGCAATTGCAGTCAGCAATATACCCATAATACGTGTCAGCAAATTCAAACCTGTAGTACCGAGAAAGCGAAATATACGAGGAGCAAGTCGCAAGATACAGTAGCAACTGAAGACGGCAGCTCCAACTGCAAAACCAAGCACAATGTATTCATGGAAATGTTTGGCCTGACTTGAAAGCAGAACCACCGTTGAAATAGCTCCAGGTCCTGCAATCAAAGGCATAGCAAGTGGAAATATCGATACGTCTTCTTTCTCCATCGACTCCATTTGCTCTTCGTATTTGACACGTCGTCGATTTGCATTCAATTGTGCAATCCCCAATAGCAGAAGCAAAATACCACCAGCTATCTGGAAAGCAGGCAAAGAGATGCCGAAGATATTGAAGATCGTCGTTCCGGTAAAAGTAAACGCCAGTAGAATGCAGGAAGAGATCCATCCTGCCTTGCGACAGACCTGCAACTGCTCTTCACGAGCAAGTTTTTCTGTGATCGTCAAATAGACTGGCACGACCGCAAAAGGGTCGATAATGACAAAAATTGCCGCGAACGTTGACGCAAACTCACTTAGAGCCAGCATAAAAATATTCATAAAGTGCCCCCTGGTAGCGGAGAGGTGAAATACGGATCTCCGACTAGCTTCCGTGCGTTACCAAAAAAGACCTCCACGGGCAAGCTTCTTCCATTATACGCAATCCCTCGCAGAGCGACAAAAGCAGCGGCAAGGGGGTTAAAATCGTAGATTTCCAAAATTGCCTTGGACTTACGCCTAAAGTCTTCCCATCCTCCCAAGAGACCATGCAGATACATATCCCACAGAACTATGTCCATGAGAGGTTTAATCGCCACCAACGGATAGTCACTCCCGTAGAGCAGACGCGGGTGCAGGTCCTCTGCCTGGACCAGGCGACGTAGGTAGGCGGCCCGGTTAGGGGATACTGCAAAGCCTGAGAGGTCGGCATAGGTTTGCTGTGGGTACTTGCGCATCATCTTGAGCACGAGATCGAAGTTGTCTTCTCGGTCTCCCTTGGCATTTACGATGCTTTGACCACCGATTCCGGCATGAGCAAAGATGATCCGTAAGGAAGGAAAGCGTTGCAACCATTTCTCATAGAGCAGTGGATTGCCATGCGCATTGTCAATACCCCCACCCTCGACGCTATGCTCGCTACCCACATGTGTAAGCAAGACAGCTCGGTGCAGCGCAAGTTGTGCAAAAAACTCCGACGTCCGTTCATCATCGGGTGCAAAGTTCATAGAATTGGGAAGAACCTTGAGGAGAAGCGGACGTCCGTTCTTCAAAAACGATGCAAATTTTGCACTGAGGTCGCTTTCAAAGGGATGCAAAGAATGCACGGGAAATAAATTGTGAGGGTTTTGAGTAACGATGCTTTGCATGTATTTGTTAGGCACACTCAACCCTGTTTTGTCATACAGGATGTTTTTATTTGTAGGATCAAAGCTTGCCGCAAAAGCTAGCAGTCCTCCAACATAGGGGACCTTTGGAAAGTTCTTGAGAAGCGATTCTAAGCGTTCGACAATTTGGAGGTCAGGATGCTCCTGATCTTTGACACCGAGTGCACTCATCATCATCTGCGTTTGAAAGTACATGAATGGATGCCGGTACGAGAATAAAGACTGTGGCACAAAGCATCCATTCTCAGGTTGACGACAGACCAGATGCATATGCACATCGATAACTGCAGGAATATCAACCAAAGCATGGTTCAAAATATTCTTTGACTCGGTACTCAGATCATGCCACTGCGTCGGATCTTTCCACGTCATGGCACCTGAAAGTTTGTCTGTGAACGAGTGAGCATAAGTTGTCGAACTGAATAGAAGCAATGCTTTGAGGACAAAGCGAAACATATCTAAACCTTTCCAAGACGGCTCCGAAACAACTTACGTTCAGAGTTAAACCGATTTTAAAACCAACTCTGCTGCATATCCAAGATAGGTCCTCGGTGTGAGCTTGCGCAAGCGTGTTCGTAAATGTTCATCCAACTCGGTGCTTTCATCAAGCAAGGCCCAATACTGATCGCGCGTCAGCACTTGCCCTCGCGTACGTTTCTTAATACGTTCGTAGGCATCTGCAACTCCACTTGCCCTGAGTGCAGTTTGCAACGCTTCTCCCAGCAACTCCCAAGAGCCATCCAACTCATGTGCTATGACATTCTCATCTGCTTCGATCTTTGCTAGACCGAGCTGAAGAGATTCCAGAGCGAGTTGAAAATAACCAAACACTGATCCCAACGATCTTAGCACCGTCGAATCACTAAGGTCCCGTTGAAAACGAGAGATCGGGAGCTTCGTTGCCATATGCTGGGCTAGAGAACAAACCAAACCGAAGTTACCTTCTGCATTTTCGAAATCGATGGGGTTGACCTTATGCGGCATTGTACTGGATCCAACTTCATTCGCTTTCATTTTTTGCTTCAAATATCCTAGAGAAACATATCCCCACAGGTCTCGACATAGTCCAATCGCAATCGTTGCAAAGTGACTCATATGCAGAAGCAACTCGACTAAACTATCATGGGATTCGATCTGTGTGCTAAGGGGATTGAATGCAAGACCGAGTTCACGTGTCACAAAATCACGAGCAAGATCCTCCCAGGCTGTGTCGGGAAAAACTGCATAGTGCGCATTATAGTTGCCAGTTGCTCCATTCATTTTTGCGCTAAGTTGGATGCTTGAGATTTTGTGAGCACTATTCTGTAAGCGATACACGAAGACAGCAAACTCTTTGCCGAGTGTCGTCGGTGTCGCCTTTTGCCCGTGGGTGCGACTCAGCATAGGGAGCTTTGCATAGCGATGGGCTTCTTTCTTCAGTTGAGAGATAAGTTTGGAGATGCGTGGTTGCATGCAATGCTGAACGGCATCACGCAACATGAGAGCATAAGCAACGTTATTAATGTCCTCCGATGTGCATGCAAAATGCAATAAGCTTAGGAGTGAATCATCAAAGCCCTCGCTACGCAGATGCTCGCTTAGGGTGTATTCAACCGCTTTGACATCGTGGTTTGTCTGCTTCTCAAAATGTTTTGCACGTTCGGCAAAGGTACTGTCTGTGAGCACACAATCCGCAAGCGTACGCAGATGCGACTTTTGCATATCACTCACCCGTCGCTTCAAATCTAAGTCTCCGCGTTCCTGACACGCAAGTAGGTGCAGCAGCCAACGCATTTCGACATGGAGTCTATAGGCGATAAAAGCTTGTTCTGAGAGAAATTTGCGCAGATCCGACGTTTTCGCGAGATAGCGACCATCGAGTGGCGTGAGAGCATCGAGCATATTTTTTACTCCGGGTCCTTCAAGTGTTATAAAGGTGGCGTGTGAACCACGAGGTACCTTAAACGAAAGGATGTGTATGGGAAAGCTTTCCGTAATCGTCGGAGCGCAGTGGGGAGATGAGGGTAAGGGTAAGTGGGTCGATTCCATCGCGAATGAGATCGATATCGTTTGCCGCTTTCAGGGTGGTAACAACGCAGGGCATACCATTTATGTGAAGGGCAACAAGCATGTGCTTCACTTGCTACCCAACGGAGTTTTTCACCCACGCACAGTGATCGCATTAACATCCAATGTCGTTATCGATCCGACAGTACTACTGCGTGAGATTCGCGATGTGCAAAAATATGTGTCACTTAATGCAGACAGACTGTGGGTGTCACCAATGGCACATATCATCAGCCCTTGGCATGTGCACCTAGATTCAGCTGGTGAGGAGCGTACGCACAATCCGATCGGGACCACACGCAGAGGTATCGGACCAACCTATGCAGATAGAGCATCCCGTCGCGGACTGCTTGTCGGAGATTTTGTAAACCCACAACGACGCAAGCAGTGGGTTGAAAGCAAAAAAGAGAGTGACGAAGCCTTCCGAACCTTTGTCGTTCGCAACTTCGAAGTATGGAATGCCTTTGAGCAAGCTGCAAACGAACTCGCACCCTATGTCTGTCCAGCAGAAGAACGCATTCGCTCTGCACTCCGAGATGGCAAGCATGTGCTCTGCGAAGGTGCCCAAGGCATTCTTCTCGATCTAGCACACGGGACCTATCCCTACGTAACCGCAAACAGTACACTCGCAGCACAGGCTGCTGTCAGTGTTGGGTTTGATCCACGCAAGATCGATCGCATCTTTGGTGTTGCTAAGGTTTATGTCACACGTGTTGGTGAGGGCCCCTTTCCCACCGAACTCACAGACTCTGTCGGACAGCACTTTCTCGAGAAAGGCAAGGAGTTTGGTTCGACAACCAAACGTCCACGACGCTGCGGTTGGTTCGATGCTGTTGCGATGCGTCATGCGCAAGAGCTCAATGGCTTTGATGGTGTCTACTACGGCAAACTCGATATCCTGTCAGGCCTAGACGAGGTGAAGATTTGCGTCGCCTACAAGCATCCACGCCTTGGTGTGCTCGAGAACTTCCCAACAGATTCCTCTATACTCGCAGAATGTGTGCCGATGTACGAAAGCTTCAAAGGTTGGACGCAGGAGATCCCTCGACAGGGACAACTGAACGATCTGCCGCTTGCAGCCCGTGACTTTCTCACTCATTTGCAGAAGTTTTCCAACACAACTCTCCTTGCAGTCGGTACTGGTCCTGAGCGAGAGGCCTTTCTAAGTACCTAGGCTCATTTAGGCTATAATAGACTTCGGATCGAACCGTCACTCCGGAGGATTTGCCATGAGCACAGCACCCAAACTCAACAGTCCGAGCACATTCTGTTGGATCGAATTAGCCTGCAAGGACATGCCTACTGCAAAAGAGTTCTATAGCTCCGTCCTAGGATGGAAATTTCGGGATAACAAAAGTGAAGAGGGAGCTGTCTATTCGAATATCAAACTCGGCACCAAAGGACTGGTTGGAGGCTTGTACGAGTTTGCTCTCCCCGAAGAAGAAGGCAAAAGCAAAAAAAAGAAAGCCCCCGAAGTGCCTGCATTCTGGGGTTCGTATGTTGCCGTCAAAAACTTAAAAACTGCGACTAAAAAAGCCCACGACCTAGGTGGACAGATCGTTGCAGACCAAGTTGAGATCGGAGACTCGGGTAAGATGAGTGTTATTCAAGATCCTGCAGGTGCAATGTTTGGGATGTGGGAGGCCAACACACTCGCAGGCATAGGACCCGAACGCGACGCCATCGGCAACTCCTCATGGCATGAACTCGTCACTCTGGATGAAGACCTATCGATCGGCTTCTATACCAAACTATTTGGATGGAAGGCCAAGACGAAGAAAATCAGCGCCAAGCAAAACTACACGCACTTCTTGGTGGATGGAAAACCCGTAGCTGGAATGAGCGAACTCGGGGCTGAGTTTGATGGCTACCCCCCTCACTGGCTGGTCTACTTCAATGTAAAAGATTGCGACAAAAGCACAAAGCTAGCAAAAGAGAACGGCGCTAAGGTCGTGCATGCTCCCAAAGATTATAGTGGGGTTGGGCGTTTCTCTATTGTGCAGGATCCCGAAGGGGCTCTGTTGGCACTGGCAAGCTTTTCTGCTCAGTCCTGATACCATAGAATACTTTTCAGAAATCATTAAAATCATAAAAAATAAACACATTATTCTATAATCTAAGAAACTGAATGTTTTTTAATCATTCCGAAGCCGTCCTTTCAGGACTTGGGGTTGCAACTCGCAATTGCCCACTTATCCCCAGGGGGTGGGGATAAGTCGATTTTAAGTATATTAATAGAAATTAAAAAATTCTAAGAAGCACGCGGAAGGGAGGCATTGAAGTTACTTAACGAAGGCAATCATCGGCACAAGGGTGTTTATGAATGGCTTCGCGATATCTTTAACACTTGGGAACCCACGCGCTTTGTCTGCTGCAAGGATCTCAGCGAGCGGAGTAGCCGCAAGTCTCGTTGCCCCGTTACGACCAAGTATACCATTGTAGTAGTTGTGAATTCCGATCACACGATAGTCTTTGTCTAGCACAGAAGCTCCGCTACTACCCCCTTCGGTGTCACAAGAGTAGAAGAATTGGTTGCCCAAACTGCGTTCGACAAAGCCCTCTACCTTGCACCATTGCGACCATTCTAGAGGTCTCATACGTGGGTGAGAGAAGATCGAAATATCATCATTGAGTTTGAATGGTTCCAAATTCACAGGCATTGCAGTTGCAGGCACCGGGCTTACACGAAAGATTGCATAATCTCTTTCAGAGTTGAGCTCGAGAGCAATCACCTCAGTACAGTGCGAACTCAAATACCCCTCACTACCATAGGTTACCCCCCAACGTATGGTGTGTTTGATATCTGAACACGTAAGGTGCTCGCGTTTCCCATCAAAATTGCCCCTTGCGAAACAATGCCCAGCTGATATAGCAATTCCGTTTCCGATGTGAGTTGCTGTACATCCAATTTGTAACTTGCCGATGGCCTGAATACGAGGATCATGCGAAAGACTAGAAGGTACTTGCAAAAGATCGTTCTTTCCGATGATACGTTCTGCCCAACCATTGGCAAGCAGACTCGAGGCGAACACAGTCGTTCCTAGAACCCCAAACAGACGGATAGCGATGCGGCGCAATGCGATCATAACACGCTCCTTTTTGCTGCTCTTTACGTTTTGGTTGACTGGCCAGATGTTCCATTAAGTCAACTGTGAATTCGAATAGCTGTCAAGTACGTGTCAATAGTCGCTTTGAACATTGGAGCTATAAACAAGCTAACATCATGGAACTTAAATCTATTTTTAATTTGTAAGCGAATAGGGTTGTATTCATGGCGAAGAAAATTTTTGTAGGAAACCTGAGTTGGAGTGTACGAGATCAGGATCTATTCAACTCTTTTACAAAGTATGGCAAGCTTATAGAAGCAAAAGTCATTGTCGATCCACAAAACCAACGTTCCAAAGGTTTTGGTTTTGTAAGTTTTGACGATAGCAACGACGCTCTCACAGCAATTGCTGAAATGAATGGAGCCATGCTGAACGGACGTCCCATACGCATCGGAGAGGCAAACGAAAAAAGTGGTAGACGGCACAACAACGCAAACGCACGAGGCTATCGCTAAAACAAATTACAAGCCCTTCCTGATTCTTCTAGCAATCATGATACTGGGTATAGCTCTCTGGCAAATCACTCCCCCCTCAGGACTTAGCGAACGCGCCTGGCACATCTTAGTTATCTTCACCCTCACTATCGTAGCGATCGTAAGCAACCCCCTACCGATGGGTGCCGTTTCTATCGTTGCTCTCAGTATTGCTGTGCTCACCGACACGATCACACGAGGGGAGGCCTTTGATAGTTTTGGTCAACCGATAGTCTGGTTCGTTGTCATTGCCCTATTCATTGCAGAAGGATTCAAAGTTACGGGACTCGGTCGACGCATTGCTTTGGTGTTTACAGCATTGCTTGGAAAAAAAACTTTGGGCCTTAGCTACGGACTTGTTGGAACAGATCTTTTGTTGGCACCACTGATCCCCAGTTCAACCGGACGTGTTGCAGGCATTGTCTATCCCATTCTACAAGGCATAGCAGAATCTTTTGGTAGCGCACCCAATTCTCCTTCCGCAAAACGCATGGGAGAATTCCTCACACTGACAGCTTTTCAAGCAACCGTGATTACGAGCGCTATGTTCATGACAGCAATGGCAGCCAATCCTTTGTTGGTAGCTTTATCTACAAAGCAGGAACTTGCTATCGATTGGGGTTCGTGGGCCCTCGCAGGCAGCTTGCCTGGAATGATGAGTTTGATTCTCATGCCTTTGATCATCTATGCAATGTCACCACCAACGATCAAAGAGACTCCGGATGCTACCGTTTTTGCACGTTCACAACTCAACGCAATGGGGCCGATCAAACGTTCCGAATGGATCATGATCGCAAACCTAGCTCTGCTCCTTGTTCTCTGGATCTTTGGCAAGCAACTGGGTATAGATGGAGCTGTCGCAGCACTGACTGGGCTTTCTATATTGATGCTGACACGTGTACTCGATTGGAACCACCTCCTCAAAATCACGATCGCTTGGGAAACCTTCATCTGGTTTTCGGTACTCCTCCTATTTGCAGCACAACTTGGCAACCATGGTGTGATCGATTGGATGGTTACTTCCATCGACCATTATTTTCTAAAGTTAGAATGGAAGCTCGCTTTCCCTCTACTTGTGCTTCTGTATTTTTACACACATTATTTCTTTGCAAGCTCCACCGCACACGTTGCAGCATTTTACGTACCCTTTCTCGTTCTAGCTATAGGATGTGGCACACCTCCTCGACTTGCGATGTTTGGACTAATCTTTGCCAGCAGCCTCTTTGGAGGTCTGACACACTACAGTTTATCTCCTGCCCCACTTTTGTTTGGGGTAGGTTACGTATCTATACAAAAGTGGTGGCTTGTCGGATTCGTGATGAGCGTCGTAAACTTGGTCATTTGGTTTTGTATAGGCCCACTGTGGTGGTCTTGGTTGGGATTGCTGTAGAATGTTCCTCATCCCGAGTAAAGTTTGTGCTTAGTTAGGTTGTTTCGCTTCGAAGAAATGTTTTGAAGTGATGTTTTGAAGTTGTGTTTTGAAGTGATGCTTCGCAGATTCTAAGAAGCTCAATGCAGACGATCCCTCGGCTTCGCTCGGGATGATGATGAGAAAGTCTACTTCGCTTTTATAATCGCATCGGAGACAGCAAGCATCGCATCTTGGATTGCTTTTTGCTGCGTTAGAATTTGTGACTCCATCGTATTTGCAGTGACCATAAAGTCCCCACAGCTGTCAGCTAGCCCAGCACCCAAGGTGCCTGCTGTACCGATCATAACACCACCAAAAAGAGCAGCGACGAGACCAGCTACACCCCAGTATTTTGCATTAGCTGCCTTGGAGGTTGGTTTCGCGGCCTTTGCAGTCTCGGCAGCAGGAACAGCTTTGGATGAAGGAGTAGCTTCTTCAACGGAACCTACGGGGGTATCTATGCTCGCACTCATTCTCCTTCCAATATCCACAGAATCTAAATGAGTACTTCTCTCAAGTTCAGAGTTTCTGAATTCGTCAAGTTTCTGTCCCATTTCTAAATCAAAGCTTCTTGCCTTTGCCTTTGCATGTGCATCATCTCCATACATTTTCTCTGCGTAAGCATCCTTAACACGAACTGCAAGGTTAAGCTTTTGGCCCGAAGACTTCCAAAAATCTTTCACAACTGCAAGTGGGGTTCTCCCACCCGTCGCTTTTATCGTAATTCCATGTATGACCATGTATGCACCAGCGGCAAGTAGGGGGATACCAACTCCGTAGAGTCCACTGATGGTGTCTGTTGGTTTGCCTGGCTCTGTCAATGTTTGCGTAGCGATGTATGTGTTTGTAGACGTGCTAGAACTTGCTGTCTCCACGCTAGTACTAGAACTTCCTCCGGAGCTAGATCCACCCCCAGAACTCCCAGTAGTGTCTGAATCGTCATTTGTACTCGTCGGACCAGCGCCAGAATTATCTGCATAAGACGAACTATTATCACTACCTGTTGTATCTGATGTTCCTGCTGAGCAGATCGTTGGATCCTCTGCAAGTGCAAGACCTGTTTTTGCATCTGCTTGCGTTTCTCTAATCATACCGCGCATCTGAGCAGCAAGAAGCTCTCCACCCAATGCAATGTTTGATGCAGGCTGCGAAAGTACGTTCTTCGCATATTGTAGACCTGTGCTTCCCTTCGCTCGATCAGCGCATTGAGATACATAATTTTTTGCTTGCATGCGATAGTCTTCCGCAAGCTTGAACATTTTTTTCTTTGCATCATGTAACTTATCAACTGCTGTTTTCACATCCCCATTCAATTGCGAAGGATCGTTGCTATTATCATAGTTTGTCTGCACTGGACTACCACAGTAGCATGGTCCTGCAGAGTCGCAGCTATTCACAGCAGTCTTGCGCGCATCAGGACTCAAATCATCAAGCGAACCAACGCAAACTTGTGCACTCAGATTGTTCTTACCTCTCAGCAAAGGAATATAAGATGCTTCAAAACCATAATGCTTGGTCCATTGACCATCATTGAGACAATCTTTATTATCTGAAGAACAAGCTTTCCAACGCATAAACATCGGTGAGGAATCCGCTTTGGTGTTTCGCAACTTCTTCGAATCGATGCGAATGCTATTGACACCTGTGTTTGATGAGGCTGAATCATTCGAGACAATGATCCCTTCAGGCTGAACACTAAGGTCTGTCAAAGCAAGATTCGTTGGAGTGGACTGCATTGCTTCGAGGGATGATGATCCGCACGTAAGAGCATTTGATGTTTTTGCTGCGGATGCTGCTGGAGCTGCTGATTTTTTCTTCATACATGCAGTAGTGATGAGACCCAAACCCAAGATAGCACCGACGCTAGAAACTAAAATACGACGCTTCATAAAACAATACCTTTCGTCTGAGACGCTATGTTGACGTCTCTAGGTATCGGCTAAGAAATCAGAAGCTTGAATTGGAAAATGGGGGGGGGGAGATGGATGCCTACACGCAAACCACAGCACCACCGAGGCACTCTGCGGATTCTGTATAAAAAACGACGGATTGTGCAGGAGCTATAGCACGTTGCGGACGTTCAAAGCACACATGAAGTCGTCCGTCTTCCAAACGAGAGACCACACAGGCTTGGTCCTCTTGTCGGTAACGTACTTTTGCAAGACAACGCAGAGGCAGCTGGGGGGCTGTACCTGCGATCCAAGTTTCTTCGTCCGCTATCAATTCGCCTTTGAGTAAATCTGGATGATCATGCTCACGAGCAACATAGACTATATTGCGTTCAATATCTTTGCGGATTACATACCAAGGACTACCGGGACCACCGAGACCTAGGTGCTTACGTTGCCCAAGCGTATAAAACGCAACCCCCTGATGTGTACCGACCACCTGCTCATCATCAGTACGCAGCTCACCTGCCTTTGGTTTTACGTACTGACTTAAAAATTCAGGAAACTTACGTTCACCGACAAAACAAATACCGGTGCTATCTTTTTTGCCGTGAGTAGGAAGTCCATGTTCACGCGCAAGTGCACGAACTTCGTTTTTCACCAGATGCCCAACAGGAAAAAGAACGCGAGGGAGTGTGCGCCCATCGATAGCATAGAGGAAGTACGACTGATCTTTGCCAGCATCCGCACCTTTGAAGAGCTTGCCATCTTTGACCTGACAGTAGTGTCCGGTTGCTATGTAGTCTGCTCCGAGTGATAGAGCTTTGTCATAAAATATTTTAAATTTAATTTCGCGATTGCAAAGAATATCGGGATTGGGTGTAAGTCCACGTTTGTATTCTTCAACAAAGCGATCGAAGACTTGCTTGCGGTACTCTTCCGCAAAATGAAATGTCGAATAAGGAATATCAAGCTTTGCGCAGGTACTCGCAACATCGTCGTAGTCCTGAGCTGCTGTGCACAACTCGGAGTTGGGTTCGTCCCAATTGCGCATGAAGATGCCGATGACTCGATAGGCTTGCTGCTTAAGCAGAAGAGCAGCAACAGAGGAGTCTACACCTCCGGACATAGCGACGGCAACAAGGGGCTTTGATTCTGTAGGCATAGTCATCTTCGATGATCCTTAAGTATTTGAGAGAGTCTCCGCCAAATGTGTTGCATCTTGCAGCCTTTGAGTCAAGAACTACTTGGTATTTCCCTACTTTTTCGTTTCAAGCATTCTGGTTGACACGGTTTTTCATGATGCTAAAGTCCTCAATGTACCCAGCCGAAGAGTACAGATGAGGTTGCTGTGATTTATGAAGTTGCTTTATCCAAAAATGCTAAGAAAGACTTGGCAAAAATCCCATCGAATATAGTACGACGCTTAATTGTATGGATTGAATCCGTAAAGCACGATGGCCTTGAAAACGTTCGAAAACTAAAAGGCTATCATGATGAAGCTCTGGCAGGAAAACGATCTGGACAAAGATCAATAAGACTTTCTCGCAGCTACCGAGCAATTTACACGTTAGAAGGCAACGAAATAACCGTTGCGATCATACAAGAGGTAAATAAGCATGACTACTAAAGAAACTCTCAAGTTTTTAGAAAAACTAGCTGGTGGCCCAAACAATATTGCAAATATCCTTGTTGCAATCAGAGAATCGGAGCACTGGTCCCAAGCTGAACTTGCAAAAGTACTTGGAATCTCAAGACATAACCTTAGCGATATTGAGAATGAAAGACGGGGAGTGAGCCCTGTTAAAGCGATTTCCTTTGCGAAAAAACTTGGAATGAGCCAAAACTACTTCCTTGAACTTGCAGTCAGTGACCAGCTCAAAAGAAGCGGTATACGTATAAAATCACTCGCCATTGCAATGCCCAGCGCTTAGCTTTCGCATCTATTGAAATCAATATGTATATGTCCAGTTCCTCAAATCTTCTGCCACGTAACGAATTCAACTGTCCATTCCTTATCTTAGCCCCAATGGAGGGTGTGGGGGACCGAACCTTTCGCAGGGCTATGGCCTCTGTCGGAGGCTTTGACCAGGCATGTACCGAGTTCATCCGTGTTCCCAAAAATGCCCATATCCCAGGTCTGAGCGCACATTACTTTGTCGATGAAACCGCACCCATTCCACAAGCGGCACAGATCATGGGATCCGAACCCGAGTTGATGGCTGCTATGGCAAAGGCTTTAGAGGCTAAGGGAGCACCTCGCATTGAATTGAACTGCGGATGCCCATCCAATACCGTAACGGGACGAGGAGCTGGTTCGAGCTTGCTCAAGACACCTGAGCTGTTGCATGAGATTGCCAAAGCAATGGTGGATGCCGTCGATGTTCCGGTCACCGTCAAACTGCGTTCAGGATTTTCAGACACATCGTTATTTAAAGAAAACCTACTCGCTGCTCAGGAGAGTGGGATTGCGTTTCTGACTTTACATCCACGCACCAAAGAGGATGGTTATGGTCCCCCTGCACGTTGGGACCTGATAGCCGAAGCCAAACAGCTCTTGAGTATTCCCGTTGTTGGCAACGGAGACATACAGACAGTCGAACACGCATTACGTATACAAGAACAAACACAATGTGATGCGCTCATGATAGGTCGAGGAGCACTCGTCAATCCGTGGTTATTTCACGAAATCAAAGCTCACTATGCAGGCACACACTTTGAACGCAATTGGGAGCATGTGCAGAGCTACTTTCGCAACTTTGTAAAACATCTCGACCCCAAGATGACACCTCGAACACAGATCAACAAGCTCAAGCAAATCCTGTCCTACTTCTTCAAAGGCACAGAAAATCTCAACGCACTACGCTCAACTGTACTTACAACAAATCCATCGGATGCGATGGAATTTTTGGAGCATGTGCTATCTCTTATCGAAGTATGTCATGTGCTAAAGTAGCAAATCAAATACAGCTACGTAAAAAACTGAGCAACAGGTGTGGAAAGAAAGCTCTCGACAGTCATACCTTGAGCTCCTACAAGAAGAGCTTTGGCATGAGGATATTGTCGCAGAAACCTTTCAACACCTGGAAGAGCTACTTTTTTTGCACCACTCTTTACCTCGATACATAGCAACGAACCACGATACTCAAGCACAAAATCAACTTCGCAGTTTGCTTCACGCCAATAGTAAACTTTTATGCCAGTGCCACGAGTTTGATTCAGCAAATGTGCTCCTACACTGGACTCGACCAATCGCCCCCAAACCTCACGTTCCTTTTGTGCTACTACAAAAGCCTCTTGCATCTGCGTTGACAGCAAAGCCGTATCAAGCACCTGCCACTTAGGACTAGAAGCACGCACACGTACAGCTTGCTCCGAATATTTTTCGATTCCAGCTACTAAACCTGCCCCATCCAATAACTCTAAGTAGTGTGCAAGTGTCGTTGTGTTTCCAGCATCCTGCAATTGACCTGCCATTTTTTGATAGGAGAGTATTTGTCCGGAGTAGTGACAACCAAGTTCGAATAGACGACGCAAAAGAGCTGGTTTAGCAACTCGGCTCATCAGCAAAACATCACGCGCAATAGTGGTTTCGACCAAAGAATCTCGAACATAACGCATCCATCGTTCTTCATCTCTAATCATTGCTGCAGCGCCCGGATACCCTCCAAAATAAATGAACTGTTCCAGAGAGAAAGCAAAAGCTTCTTTCATTTCGGAATAGGACCAATGAGGAACATGAATGAGCTCAAAACGTCCAGCAAGACTTTCGGAAAGACCTCCTGTCAATAAAAGACGCGAGGAACCTAGGAGCAAGACAACCAATTGCACCTTGTTGCGTGTATCTTCATCCCACAGTTTCTTGACTACCGATGACCACTCCGGAAGCTTTTGCACTTCATCCAAAATCAAAAGAGCTTTGCTACCATTCTGCGCAAGAAGCCTTGCATTCTCCCACTGCTGACTAATCCAAGACAGTGACTGTAAACCTGGCTCATCTGCCGAAGCGTAGCTGTGAGGTATGCCTAATTTTTCGGCGACTTGCAGGGCCATCGTCGTCTTTCCAACCTGCCGAGCACCTACTAGCACCTGCAAAAACTTCCTATCTTGCTCTAAGCGCTGTCTTAGAGATTGGAAGATATCCCTAAAAAATTCTTTATTTTCCAAATGTTATTCTCATTATAAGATTTTACTCAGTGCACTGAGTGATTTTACTCAATGCACTGAGTAAAATCTAGAGGCGCCATAAACGGCTAAAGATGGCTGGTCTTTGTCGGTGGGGAAGGTGGCGACACAATCAATGTTGGAGACTTGAAAGCTGAGCATCTGTGACCTGCTGCATAGCAGCTTGGATAGCTTTTTGTTGGGAGAGGAGTTTGGCCTCCATCGTTTGAGCGGTCTGCATAAAGTGCCCGCATGTATCATTTGATAACGCAAGCGCATTGCCTGCCATAAACGAGAAAAAACCGCTGACTGCAGTGACAGCTACCCCACCTAAGATCGACTTTTTATTCCCTTCTTTGACTTTAGTCCGAGCTTCTGAATGAAGACCATCAATAGTATTTTGCAAAGATACTTTTTTTGCTTTTATATCAGCAGCTCGTTTTTCTTCCAAAACTTCAATTTCAGCAGCCAATCCAGCCTTATCAAGAGCACCTTTTCTAAGTTTGATAACTGACATTCGGTCGTTGGAGGAAGCTAAGATGGACAGAGGATTGATTCCAAGAGTGTTTAGCTTCTTCCCGATCTTGGTAGCTTCTTTTTCATACGCTTCTACATATTTGTCAGGACTTTTATCGCTAAGTGTCGCTGTGAGCGCCTTCTTTTCAAGGCTCCATAATTTTTCCATTGAGCTTGTCATGCTCCGCCCAGTATTCCAAGCAGAGATGCGAGCAATACCTGCAGTACTTCTATTGATTCCATTGCCAATCAATGCGATCCCACCAAGTATGCCTCCGATACCAATAGCGAGAAAGACCCCCTCTGCGATTTTTTTGGGCTTATCCGCAGCTGCAGTCGAAGGAGATACATCAAATCCTGAGATCATCTCTACTTGCGTTGCTGTTGCTACACTCGAATTGGTATGCGTATCGGTAAAGGTCTGAGGCTCAGTATCAGAAGTGTAATAAGAAGTATCGGGAAGCTGAGCACCCAAAGTCGACCCATCAGTCCCGGTACTCGCATCTTGTGAGACTGCGGATGAGCAAGATCCATCCGCAAGATAGAGACCCGTTTGTGAAGAAGACTTGAGTTCCTGCGTCAGTGTCGCAAGAGATGATGCATAGGCTTCAGAAAATTGAGCGATGACAGCTGGAGCCGTCTTTTGGATATTTTTTGCGTATGTGAATGGAAGTGTATTTGCATCCTTTTGCTGACAACTTTGGATATAGTCTGTTGCTTGGTTCACATAATCTTGGGCAATGCTCAACATCGTCTGTTTTTCAGCATTCAACGCATGTACAGCCTCTTTGTAATGAGCATCCAAATTTGCGGGATCGTTAGCATTCAAATAGCGAGTTGTGACGCTTGCTCCACAGTAGCATGGAGCACTGCTGTCGCATTGATTCTGTGCAGAAGCGTGATCCGCATCGACAAGAAAGTCTTTGCTAGAAACACAGATTTTAAATTCAATAGAATTGAGTCCTACAGGTATATCCGTAAGGTCCGACATGAGAGAGCTGTAAGCTTTAGTCCATGCACTCGAGCAGGAAGTAGCTGCGGAAGGGCATGCTCGCCACATGAAAAAGGTATTGGAAAGATCGACATCGGGAGTACGCCCGAGCTTGCTATCATCTGCACTGATGCTAGTATTGCCTAGTGTTTTTGACAGCGAGATCCCATCGACATCCAAAGCATCGCTACTTGTTGTAAGATCTGCAAGAGCCAGTTTTGTTGGCTCCGGATTAGCAATGTCTGTGACAGAGACATTAGCACTGCAGAGCAGCGAAGAATGTACTCCATTGGCTTTGGAAGACTTGTCTTTTGTCTTGGGCGAGCATGAGCCTATCGCAATGACGATGAGAAGAAGATGTAGAAGTCCTGGTCTCATGCACATCTCCGTCTCTTATTGGGTTACTGCAGAAACTTCTGCATCACTAAGATGGTCCATCGCATCTTGGATCACCTGCTGCTGTGATAGCAACTTTGATTCCATTGTCTTTGCTGTTTGCATAAAATGACCGCAGGTTTGGTCGACCAAATAAGATCCCGCAACAACTGAAGCAACCCCTGCTACGACAGCAAGGGCACCCCCTATACCCTTCTTCCATTTACTACCACCTTCAGATTGCAAAGTTT
>CAZWOL010000030.1:0-1335 GCA_964635325.1 uncultured Pseudobdellovibrionaceae bacterium | reverse complement strand
TAGGACATAGAGATCACACCACCCACAAACAAGCCTAGTCCCAAACCGATTAAGCCCCAAGATGGACTGTTGACATCTCCACCTGACCCTGAACTTGCAAACCCAGTTGGGTTATTATTTGCATATGTATTTGTATCGGATGTTGTTTTTGTATAAGAATTCGTATTTGTATTAGTATTAGATCCTGTATCTGTACTGGAATAATCTCCAGTATTCGGCGTTCTCGAACTACTACTCGTCGCTGGCAACTGGGCATTGCTTGGACTCGCACTTGTAGCATCACTACTTGCACAGCTTGCATCAGCAAGATATAGGCCTGTATTTGAGCTTAGCAATGCTTCTGCAGCTGTTGATAAAGTTGATGCTGAAGCTTCGGAAAATTGCGCAAGAATCGAAGGAGATGAGTTTTTGATATTATTTGCATATGCAAACTGTGGTGTTGTCCCATCACTTTGCTGACAACTTTTTACATACTCTGTCGCCTGATTCACATAGTCCTGAGCAATGCTCAACATCTCTTGTCGCGCTGCTGCGAGAGATGCGACTGCATCCTTGTAGTTGCTATCGAGACTTGCCGGATTGTTGGGATTGAGATAACGCGTTGCAACTTCTTTTCCGCAATAGCATGGAGCGGATGCATCGCACTCATTTTGTACGTTGTTGCGATCAGCATCTTTGAGAAAGTCTTTGCTCGATACACAGATTTTGACTTTGACACTGTTCAGACCTGTAGACATATCGCTGATATTGGGCATATACGAACTATAGGCTTTGTTCCAAGTGCTGCTACACGTTGATCCGTCACTCGGACAGGCTCGCCACATAATGAAAGTGTTCGACATATCCGCATCTGCTGTTGGACCCATCTTAGAATCGTCAGCACTGATCGTTGTGTTGCCAACGTTAGCCCCAAGCGAAGTGCCATCGATATCAATACCATCACTTGCAATCGTTAGATCCGCTAACGCCAATTGAGTGGGAGCTGGATTTGCAACATCTGCTGCCGTAGCAGTTGCACCACATGTCAATGCAGTTGAGGCAGCATGAGAAGGCTTCTTCGTTGTCTTTGGTGCACAAGCATCCACAACGAATGTTGAGAAAAGCAGTGCATATGTAAGAGTTCGTGATGAGACAAACATGATAAGACCCTCTTCAAGATTTGCGTAATCCAGAAGGTCTATCGGTGCTTAGAAGCAAAGCTTGAGCCAGGTGCTTCTATATCGAAGCATAGCTCCGAAGCACTCACAAAGCTCAATGCAGGCGATCCCTCGGCTTCACTTCGTTTCGCTCGGGATAATGGTATGGACCCACCTGATTCCAAAAACGGCATCTAGG
>CAZWOL010000029.1:0-36528 GCA_964635325.1 uncultured Pseudobdellovibrionaceae bacterium | reverse complement strand
CTTCTGGAATCCAAGCTACTGTGTCGTCTCCTGTTGTGGAGGTGCACCACTCGAAGTTCTTAAGAAATACGTGCAAAACCAGCGAATACCTCCTTCCAGTACCCAGATTGAACGTTCAAAACGCTTTACCGGAAAACACAGAGTCGACGGAAGGTGGGAGCCAACCAAGAAAGGCCGAACGCACTAACTCGCAGCTAAAGCATGCGAGGTTGCAGCGTTAAATTGCTCAGCTTTCCAACGACTTCAGATTTTCTTGCAATACAACTTGCTGTGAACGCATGTTATGCAATTGCTCCTTGGTAGTTGCAACGACTTCAGCGGGAGCTCTGCCCGTGAACGTTGGATCCTGAAGTTTCTTCTCAATGCCATCGATAATCTTCTGAATGCGAGCAACCTCTTTGCTAAGACGTAACTTTTCTTTTTCTACATCCATTAGATCACCTACAGGTACCGCTAGCGACCACTCTTTGCCAGCAGCCGTCAAACTTTGCTTAGGTGCCACCATAGATACAGAAACATGCAACGCACGCGCCTGAGCAAGTCGGGCAATCCATGGTTCACAAGAATTCAAGAGTGGAACCATATCTGCGCCACATTGAATGTACACATCCAACTTTTCTTTAGGTGAGATCCCTGCCTGTGTTCGTATAGAACGAATACCAGAAATGATCGCTCGCACTTGCTCCCACTGCTGAGCGGCTTCTGCAAACGCAGGAATCTGCTCAGCCTTAGGAAACTTTGCAATGACAAGACTTTTTGGACGATCCCAATGTTTAGAATGTGGCAACTCTTGCCAGATTTCTTCCGTAACAAAAGGCATAAACGGAGAAGCTAAACGAAGCAGTCCTTCAAATACATAAAGAAGAGTTGCTAGAGTTTGATCCGCATCTTGGTTGTCAAAATCAATCTTTGCGGTCTCTAAGCTCCAATCACAAAATGTTTGCCAAATAAAGTGATAGAGATCACGACACGCGTCATTGATGAGGTATTTATCAAGGCCATCGTTTACTTTTTTTGTGACCAAATGCAATTCATTAACAAGCCATTGATTCGGCAAATTCAATTTTTGCGCATCAAACTCTGGCAAGCTCGTTTTTGCACCCCATTTTTGCTTGAGGAAACGCGAAGCATTCCAGATCTTGTTGACAAAACGGAAGCCGGTCGCAAAATCCTCAACCTCCATACGCACACGACCACCCAAAGGAGCAAGGCTGATACAGGTAAAACGTGTTGCATCTGCACCATATTTGTCGATCGTAGCAAGTGGGTCTATACCGTTACCTAAAGTCTTAGAAAACTTACGGCCCTGCTTGTCACAGATCACGGAGTTGAAATAAACATCTTTGAAAGCGGGCTGCTGACGCGTGTAATGCGAAACCATCAGCATACGCGCAACCCACAAGAAAATAATATCAGGCCCAGTGACGAGAACATTAGACGGAAAAAATTTCTGCAAATCCTTGGTTTCTTCAGGCCAACCAAATGGACTAATGGGCCAGAGCCAGCTAGAGAACCAGGTATCCAACACATCTTCGTCACGCTTTAAATTTGTGCTCTGACATTTAGAACATTCCGTAGGATCTTCGATTCCGGTGCTCACCGCATCACAGTCCTGGCAGTACCAAATCGGAATCTGATGTCCCCACCACAACTGACGTGAGATACACCAATCTTGAATATTCTCGAGCCAATGAAAGTATGTTTTTTTCCATGCATCTGGGTGAAAGCGCACCTGACCCGTACGACCATATTCAATCGCTGGCTCCGCAAGTGATTTCATACGCACGTACCACTGCTTAGAGAGACGTGGCTCTAAAACAGCTTTGCTACGTTCAGAGATAGGAACAGCATTGTGATAGGGGTCAATTTTTTCGATCAGGTCTTGTTTCTCTAAGGCAGCAACCACTCTTTTGCGTGCTTCAAAACGCTCTAGACCCGCAAACTCAGTTGGGCACACTGAATTGAGATGTGCTTTGTCATCAAAGACATTCAAGAAAGGGAGCTTGTGACGCATGCCGATTTCAAAGTCATTAAAATCATGCGCTGGACTGATTTTTACACAGCCCGTACCGAATTCCATTTTAACATGCGTATCTGCAATAATAGGAATCGGACGCTTAGCAAGCGGTAAAATTAGATTCTGTCCAATCAAATGTTTAAAACGTTCATCATCAGGATGCACTGCAACTGCAGCATCTGCAAACATGGTCTCTGGTCGAGTGGTTGCAATGACGATATGTCCATCTCCACTCTCCAAAGGATAGCGAATGTACCAGAGATGTCCTTTGGTATCTTTTGTTTCGACTTCGTCATCGGAGATTGCTGTTTGGATAACCGGATCCCAGTTCACCAAACGCTCCCCTCTGTAGATCAGACCATCGTTAAAGAGGTCGACAAAAATACGACGAACTGCCTTGGAAAGAGGTGCAGACATCGTATAGGCTTCTCGCTCCCAATCACAAGAGGCACCAAGTCGTTTTAATTGCTCAATGATCATCCCACCATTGCGGTCTTTCCATTCTACACATTTTTCAAAGAACTTTTCGCGACCAAGTTCTTTAATGTTGATGCCCTCCTTCTCAAGAGCTTTGGTCACCATCATCTGCGTAGATATACCAGCATGATCGGTACCTGGTAGCCAGAGGCAGTTAAATCCTTGCATGCGTTTCCAACGTACAAGAATATCCTGGATCGTATTATTGAGACCGTGACCCATGTGCAAACGATCTGTCACGTTTGGCGGAGGAATCAAAACAGTGTAGGGCTCTTTGTCACTCTCAGCATCGGCATGGAACCAGTTTCCTTCCATCCAAAACTGCCACCATTTTTGTTCCATTGCTTTAGGATTGAATACATTTTCATTTTCGCTCATGCCCGCATCTCCATTCGATCTACGATCGCGACGAACGTCGCTACTGCCTTCTTGAAAAGCTTTTCATCTATATTCAGAGCAGGGCTGAAGGATACACATTCACCCTGCGTGCCACAAGGAATTACGATAACTCCCTCTTCTTGCAATTCTTTCATAACGAAAATAGCATCGGACGCCTTTGCAAATTCGACCGCGATCATCAGACCTGAACCACGCACCTCTCGAACTCGCTTAGATGCGCTTAAGCTTTCTCTCAACTCAGCCTGAATGCACTCACCAAGTTTCATAGCTCGTTCAGAAAGATTTTTTTCTACTAATGTCTGCAAGGTTGCAAGACCAACGCGACAGGAATAAGGGTGACCGAAGAATGTGCCAGTGTGTATCGCTTCACCTTCATTCAAAGGCCAAGCTTTCATAAGCTTCTCGGCCCCAACACAAGCAGAAAGAGGCATCCCACCACCTAAGGCCTTACCTAAGCAAAGAAGATCACAGGCAACACGATCCGCAAAACTAAGACTACCGGCACGTCCCAGACCAGTAAAGACTTCATCAAAAATCAAAAAGCACCCCTCCTGATCGCAGAGAGCACGCAAAGTCTTCAACCACTCAATAGTTGCTGCATGAAATCCTCCACGACACTGGATAGGCTCAACGATAATTGCAGCTGGCCGAACACCCTGCTCACGAAAGCGCTCAAAAGCTTGGTGAAGAACACTGACATCACAGCGAAAAGGAAGATGTTGTACATGGTCACGATTCAACCATGAATCAAATGGTGTGCGGAATTTTTCCTGACCACTCAGAGCTAGAGCCCCAAGATCCACACCATGGTAGGCTCCATGAAAAGCTATAAAGCCGCTACCCTGACTTGCTAGCATCGCTGTCTTCATTGCAAGTTCGACAGCTTGAGATCCTGTCACTGCAAGCAAAACCTGATTTAAATACGGAGGGAGCAAAGATAGCAAAGTTTCCATCAATTCAATTTTGACTTGCGATGGAAAGAGATCTCCAAGACCATGCACAATCGCATCGTTGTTTTCTGCAGCACGAACTCTAGCATAAACATCCTCATTATTGTGACCAAGAGGGAGAGCACCAAAACCTGCACAAAGATCGATGTACGAATTTCCTTCGACATCCCAGAGCATAGAGTCTTTGGCCATATCGAGAACCAAAGCCTTCTCAGGTCGGTAGCTAGCATCCTGACCTTCAATAGAAATCAAACGTTGCAACCAAGCTGTGTTTGTCATCTCAAAATTCCCAAACTAGACGCCCTTCTTTTTGGGGCCCCAAATGAGTTTATGCAATTGCAAGTTCAAACGCGCTGGAATACCTGACTCCAACAGCCATGCTACAAGGTCCTGAGGCTTCACCAATCCCCAGGCAGGCGAAACCAGCAGATGCGCTCGTTTTGCAAGATCATGTTCTCTAATCTTTTGAACAGCCCACTCAAAATCTTCGCGACTAGCGACTACAAATTTAATTTCATCTGTACTTTTGAGCAGGTCCAAATTCGACCAAAGATTTTTGCTATCCATACCACTTCCCGGACACTTCAGATCCATGATGATACGAACATCTTTGGGAACTTCGGCAAGCGACTGACTTCCGCTCGTCTCCAATAAGACCGTATACCCCTCATCGATCAAACGCTGCATCAGTGGGACTGCAGCAGCCTGAGCGAGTGGCTCACCACCCGTCACCTCCACAAGACGTGTAGGGTATGTCGCTAGAGTTTCGAGCACGAAGTCTATGCTTTGTTTTTTACCGCCATGAAAACCATAGACCGTATCACACCAACGGCAACGCAGCGGACAACCCGTTAGCCTAACAAACGCACACGGCATCCCAGCCCAAGACGATTCGCCTTGGACACTATAAAATATCTCGGTAACAATAAGTTCGCTCATGTATGGCCTCAAAGATTGCGATTGCTAAGTTTCTGTAGAATAGGCAAATGTGCGATCGATCCGGAATAAGTAGCAAAATGGAGCAACAGGATGGAAAGCAACCAACGAACGGTTTCCACATTTAGCATATGTGGCGAGGCGTATCAAACCTTTGCAGCGCTCTGGCGGGAAGTTCTGCCCTTTATCGCTGTAACACTTTTTCTTCCCCTTATTTTATCCGAGCTGATCTTGGCCCAGCTGAGCAAGGCTCCACTTGTGCAACTTAGGTCTCTCACCGCACAGCTACTCAATGGCCAAACCAAGGCGCACTACCAAGCTTTCTTGGAGCTTGCTGCTGAGTTTCTAAGTCCATTTTTTGTAACGTCTCTTGCCCTGACCGTCATTTTCTTCGCAAGCTATATGACCTTGGTACGCCTCGTTTTGGATTTTCGAAACAGCGGCCGCATAGGTCGAGTGTCTAAGGCATTCGTTTGGGGGCTTAGACAACTTTTCCCAAAAGGCATTGTACTCCTTGTCTTTATATTGATCATGGGACTTGAACGCTATCTGTGGGGACCCTTTCGCATTCTGTCCCTTTTCGCGCTTATGGCCCCTGTACTCTATGCAGCAGAAGGCCAAAGATTGCGTTCCTCTTTGGCACGTTCGTTATTTTTGAAATACGCTAACCCATTGATAAGCAGCAGTTTCAATCTTGCTTTTACTTTGATGGTCTTTGGAGCCATTTTATTTTTCTGTGAGAGCCTGGTTATCGAAGCGGGAGGAACGCTTCTGGTCTTAGACGAATGGATGGGACTTAGCCGGGATGTTTGGATACAACCCTTTCTTGGCTTTCCATTCAGCGCACCATTTTTGCTTCAGAAGATCCTGAGCTCAGCTGCCACCGCATTGCTGCTATGTAGCCTACCGTTTTTTACTGTTACGCTTTACAAAAGAGTTGCTTAGTTAGCGAAGATCGACTGGAGCGACCCTGCAGCCGAATCCAAAACTTTTTCTGCTGCTTTTTTAGCATTTTCACCACAGTTGGCAGAACCCTGAGCAGCACATGTCGCAGCATCCACCCCAATATTTGCGAGATTACCTGCACTATCTATAAACGTTGCAGCACCTGTTGCAAGACCACCTATAACCTGACAACTGATCCGAGTGTCCTCTTTTTGAGCGCCAGCTGCTTCTACTGCCATGGACGAATATTTGCAGAGAGCATTTCCAGCAGCTTTGAGCATACTAGCTGTACCTGTAACTATACCCAAGGCGATTTTCCACGCATTTTTTCCAAAGGTTTGAAAATCCCCAGCACAAAGAGGACCAGCAACACCATCACTGATTCCTTTAACACCTGACAAACCAGAAAGGGGTATATCTGTTGCTACAGACGTTACAGCATCTCCAGCACCAGCTGCAGTATCGCAACTTCCGTTATCACATTGCATAAGCATACCAGCACCAACAGCAGCGACCCCAGTGCCAGTAGCTTTGCCTGCAACTCGCAGAACACGACCTTTCACGGTCTTTGACAAATAAAGTTTTTTCGTTTTGCTAGCAAATTTTCCTACGGAACTATTCGCAACCTTTGCTCGGATCGATGCTCGTTTTTTTGCAACCCATTCTTTCGCTTTGATAACGCTATTTTTGATTGGGCTAATTTTTTGAAGACCTTTGCCAATGAACGATGGAGTCATCTTCACAAGCAGTCTACCTGCTAGCTTCGGTACAAATGTATGTAAGCCAACGAAAGCATTTTTGAGTTTTGTCGCTCCAAAGAGTCCTATTGAGCCCATTGCACCAATTTGGGCCTCATAAGCAGCTTTGGTATCAGCATCCATCAGCATCGTCAGTAGCCAGAGGTCTGAAGGACGTATGCGAGCGATGATGGAATTTAGTTTTGCTTCTGTCGCTGGATCTGTCGAATCAGGGTCTATTTTGGAAACCTTGTCATAGACATCTCGCAATGTCATCCCTCTATAAATGCGAGGGTCCTCGATATCGGCATTATTTTCATCTTTATCGTTGATAAATCGAAGCACAGGTGTCGCTGGCAAATCCAACGCATACAAGCTCTGCCCATGCAGAACGACATCGGTTCCACCTAGCCCAAAACCAGCAACAGAACTATTGAATGCTGCTGAATTTTTCAAATAGAAGTCTTCGCTATATTGCACCGCTGTACAAATCGCCCCTGTTTCGGCAGAACTATTTTGACAAGCTTCATTTGCACTATCAAATACCGAAGGTGAAATTTTCGTATATTGATTTTTTTGCAAGCCATCATCCGCCTCATCTGCGTAGAGCACTGGCATGTCTAGCTGGTCAGGTTCCTGAATTGTTTGAGTTGAACTTGTGTCCGATATCACTTCATCTTTAATAGAATATACATTGGTAGAATCTTTCTTTATTAATCGCAGCTTTGCCCCCGAGGGAAGATAGGTCAAAGAGAGCGTTATTTCTGCAGGCAATGCAATATCCGTTGCTGCATACTGTTTAAGCGAGTCCAATGGGCCTGTTGTTTTTTTAAGATAAAATCCACTTGGACTCTGCTCAAGCGCATAACACAGCAACCCGCTTTGTGTTGCCTGACACGCATTTTTAGCATCCGACAAAATAACCTTCGTTGCCGCATCTGAATCTGACAAAAGAGTATAATCAGCAGAAGAAAGGACACTATCTGCAGGATCAACATACAAGACATCCGCAAGAGTTAGTGGAGCATCTGCAGCTGCACTTGTCGAAGCATCTGCAGCGTTAGATTCATCTGTAACGACAGCCGCAGAACCAAGCAAAAGAGTACCTCCCACAGGTCCCGTCGCCACCAAGGCCCCCCCGACAGTTACACCCGTCACTATCTTGCGACATAAATTACTTGCTGAATTATGATTTGGATCATCTTTCGCAAAGACATCTGCCACACCAGAACCAGCTGCACTGTAGTCATCCACGCCTGCTAATCCTAATGATTTGGATTGCGAAGAAGTATTCGCAGCAGCAGCTGCCTGATCTTTTTTATCCAAAGCATTGATCGCATGAAGTGTTAGCAAGTCCGAATTTTTTGCGCTGACTATGAGTATTCCCTGGTTCTTTATAGAGGTCGTTGTATCACTCAACATTTTAGAGTGAGAGTCTATATCGGTTACGGAAAGATAGGGTGTGGGTGCAGATAAAGTGAGGGGATCTTCTGTCAAAATTTTTCGCTGCGCCAAAACTTGGGTTGTTCCATCTGATTTTCCAAAAATAAAGCTAATCGTTCCATCTGCTTTAGCATCGACACTTACGTAATTTGATTTATCGATAATGGTGCCATTTTTTAGATCCGATGTTGTGAATTTTTCAGACTGAGATTGTTTGACAACGATCAAATTATTCTGCGAATCGATGAGCACCATCCCCAACTTACCGCTCTTGAAACGAAATGGTTGAAACTGCTTAAAACCACTCCCCCCAGGAATCACAAGATTGGAACTCAAACTATCGATACTCTTATTAACATCAATTGCATTCGCATTAGAATCAATTGCATCAAGATTTTTTCCGCTATCTTCAAAGACCCATTGCCCGCTAGCGTTTTTATGATCGTAAAACACATCTCCACGATCTGAAATCATAAAACGGTCTGTCACATCACTAAATACTTTATTAAAATCTTCATAAGGAGACTCATCTTCTGTAATCAAACCTAACGGCTTACTAGCCGAAGGCACGAGGGCACTTGGGCTAGATGCTTTGATGCCAAGCAGGCGCTTGCTAGAGGACCCTCTCCTACCTGATTTTCCACTATTACAAGAGCAAACAAGGCCACAGATCAAAAGGAATAAAGATATTTTCTGATTCGACATAATAAGTCCATCCTAGCAATTGAACTAGATGGTCATCGGCTATTGTAGTTTTTAAATTAAAGAAAAACCGATGATTTGGAAGAATCGCTGGAAAAACGGTGGAGTAGATAGTCAACTTGAGCTGGGTCCGGATCACGAATTTCATCTTTTAAAAGAACTTTGATCTTTTGAGAAAAGTGGCTTTCCATGCTCAATTGGAGTTGGCTAATACCAACATGGGAAACATGCTCACTCCAAGAAGTGAGGAAATCACGATGAGATTTCCCTTGTCGATACTCTGGTTCGCGACTGGGATGTGCTAAATAACGTTCGATCAGTGGTAAATTCAGATCCACCAAAAGTGAAGCTTGGTAGAGAAGAAAATTTCGACTACGAAAAAGAGAGGTCCCTGCAACTTTGCGTCCATTCAAAGTTATGTCACTCAAGCCATTTTGAGAAAAGATTTGTGAATCAGAGCTATGTTTTTGCAAGCATTCAATGACTGCTGAATTTATCGAATGAAAGAACTCTTGGTTCCGATAGTAGTGATTGACCCATACGCCCAAACTTATGATTAGACATCCAGGATGCAGAACAACAGTTCCCCCACCTCCGGCTCTCTTAAGAACAGGAATCTTATCTCTCTGACAGGCATCTAGATGACATTCAACATGAGCTTGATTTGCATTTCCCAAAACTACACAAACAGTCTCTGGTATCCAAATCCAAGAATGCACAGATTCTTGGCAATTTTGAACAACTCGCTCATCAATCCACACGCTACACAACCCCAAAACAACGAAAGATCCAGATAGCAACATTGATAAAAATCAGAATACCCGTGACATCGACGAGCGTTGAAATAAATGGAGACGAAACCACTGCAGGATCAAGACGGATTGCACTAAAAAAGAATGGAAGCATCGAACCTGCGATCACCCCAAATAACACAATGCACACAATGGAAATACCAACTATCAAGGTCTGTGGAACACTCATATTCATTACATACGCACGAATGCACCACAAAGACGCAAGAATGAGCCCGAGAATGATACCTATAACAATTTCTTTGCACAGTATCTTTCCTGAGTCACGCAGACTAAACTCATTGATGGCAAGGCCTCGTATGATCAGTGAAGCAGCTTGCGTTCCAGAATTCCCACCTGAGGCAATGATCAAAGGTATAAAGAACGTGAGAAATGTCCACTGTGCCAAGGTGTCATGATAAATTCGCAAAGCCTCTGAAGTTAGAAAACCACTGACAAAAAGAATAGCAAGAGCGCCAGCACGCTTCTTAAGCATCGTTAAAAGTGGAGTCTGAAAATATGAGTCTTCCAATGCACCATGCCCCCCGAATTGTTGGATATCTTCGGTGGCTTCTTCTTCAGCAACCTCAAACACATCATCGGCAGTTACTATACCAATGATTTTATTGTCCTGATCTACAACCGGGATGTAATGATGATCGTATTTACGAAAAAGCTCAACTGCACGTTGACGAGGATCATACGGGCTCAAGGAGACATGGCTTCGTTTCATCATCTCACGAATTAAGGTACTCGGAGGATCACAGACCACTAACGAAGCAAGACTCGCCTCACCTTTTAACTTGCCGTCTTCATCTGTAACAAAAAGATAATGTAAAAAATCTTCGGGAAGGGCTCGGCTCCAATGAATAGACTTCAAAGCTGACAAAACATCCATACGCTCATTTAGAGCAAGAAAATCCGGAGTCATCAACCTTCCGACAGAATCTTCAGGATAGCTTAGCAATTGATTTGCAATAGCACGTTCTTCTGGATCCAACTTCTGCAGTAGAACATCACAGATGTCTTGCGGTAGGCTTTCGAAAAGCTTAGTGCGATCGTCTGGCTCCATTTCATTCAAAAGAGACGAACTCATCACATCAGGAAGCTCTTCAATTAGCTCCTGCTGTCTCTCAATTTCCATTTCTGAAAAAAGTATCGGACGACGATCCCTTGCTACAAAACGCAACGAAGCTACACATTCTGCTATGTCTAACTGAGAGAGCAACTCTGCCACATCGGCATCATCCATTTCTTTGAGCAACGCTCGCAGTTTTTTAAATTCCCGAGACTCGATCAAGTCCGCAACTATGACTGGGGTCAAGATGGCACTCGGTTCCTGCATCACAGTTTTCCTTCAGATATAGGACAGAGTTGGTCGAGAGCCTTGAAGGGATCATTGTATTTTTTATTCGAATCTTTAATTCTCAATAGAAATTGCCCCATTTGAAGATCTCCCACACAGGCCAGGGCTTTTGCAAATGACTCCGTCTTTGCTACATACAAAGATGTTGCAAGGACAACTGCATTGTTCCACTCGTCTTTGCCAATATAGTCAGCCGTTGAAAATTTTGCACGCTTCGGCCCCAGATACGTTGCAAAAATCTCCTTTTTTCTCACCAAAAGCTCAGCCCGTGCATGTTTCTCCGTATTCTGATAGAGACTTGCCAAAGACTCCCGAAGCGCATTCAGCCAGATGCTAAATTTTTCGCGATCGGATTTTCGTAAGAAAAAGTGATTTAATTCTGTCATTTGCTTTTTACTCTGCAAATAACGGATTGTCAAAACGTCCCCGACAAAGCTGGCAAGATTTTCATTAAATTCGACGCTACCTGGTACCCAGAGTGTGGCATGAGTGAGCTCATGGAAAAGAAGGTTGGCTAAAGAGGCGGCACTATTATTAAGATAGGAACTGAGAATAGGATCTGGAAGCCAACCAAGACCGGAAAAAGCCTCGGCCTCAGTCTCATACACATCATAACCTTTAAGTTTTAGAGCACGAGCTTTTTCATCACGTTCCTTTTTTTCCATAAACCCTAGATAAGGAACTTCTCCAACAATGGGAAACCACCAAGTCACCTGCTTAAGTTGATCAACCTCTGCAGCCTCAACAAGATAACTAATGGGCCGATCCCCAACATCAATGTATTCGCGATATTTGTTCTCTGTATTAAGCCCCTCAGATTTAGCAAACGCTAAAATATCCTCGACCAATAGTAATTTTGAATGAAGCTCAGGAGCTGTTGCAGGATCCTGCAGCAGCTCCTGAATTTTACGACGTGAACTGTAGAGATCCGTGAGGTAGTAGGCATTTTTTAGAAGATAGCATCCCTGCAAGGAGATGCACAGAATGCTAATCAATCCAAAACGAATACATCGGCGCAATTTACCATCCGCATTTAGTGTTTTTGAACATCTAATGCAATTATACAGGTGCTTTCGTCAATCTGGTAACTCTCTACAAACCTCAGAGTACACTCTCCACCATTTGGCAAAATATCCAAAGTCTTGCCTAATGTTTCACCGAGAATATAATCTCTGTGCGCCTCTATACTCTTAGCAAGAGCGGGAGACGCTATGATTTGCAGTTGAATGCGATCTGATACCAGCAAACCACTATCTTTACGTAAGTTTTGAATGCGGTTGACGAGCTCACGCGCATGACCTTCCGCAACCAATTCGGGAGTCAGTTTTGTATCTAAAAAAATGGTCAATCCTTTTTCAGAAGCTATGAGGCCCTCATCCAAAGGTTGTCGATCAATGAGAAAATCTTCCATTGTCAAGACATGTCCCAAAATCTCAACAGAGCCATTCTCTTCGACACTATTCACAATCTTAACAACCGAACTCTGCGCCTGATTAGCTGCTGCAAGATGCTGAGTCAGATCTCGAAGTTTAGACCCCAGACGAGCACCCAATGTCCGTAAGTTTGGCTTCAAGCTTAGACGAACATGACTTGTTTCATCTGTCGTAAAATGAACAGCTTTTACATTGAGCTCACTTTGCAAAATAGAGAGACCCGCTTGAATAAAAGCCTCGTCTTCTTTTTTGCGAGAGATAACAGTCAGCGATGGGAGCACCTGTCGAACTTTGAGCTTATGTTTTTGACGCAAAGCTCTACCATTACTCACAATGATTTGTAAGAGACCCATACGATGCTCTAAGTCTGGATTACTGAGGGTTTGATCAACACTCGGCATCTCACAAAGATGCACAGACTTCGGCAGACCCTCAAGAGAGCCCGTAAGCTCTGCATACAGTTTCTCAGGAAGAAAAGGTGCAAATGGCGCTAAAATCTTGGAGAAGGTCAACAACACATAATAGAGCGTCGAGAATGCTGCTTGCTGTTCCGCAGATATACCTTGAGTTCCCTCAGAACTACCCCAAAAGCGTCGTCGACTTAGACGTATGTACCAGTTTGTGAGCTCATCAATGAATTCAACAAGCACCGGCACAACCAGGTAGAGCTTGTATTCAGACATATGTTTTTCAATGCTCGCAATCACGCTATTTAAACGCGACAGTATCCATTGATCCATCTCATCCAACGCAAGGCTTTGTAGATAACGCGCATGACCTTGTGCAAGCTCCATATGAGGAGTCCATGCATCCGCTGCAGCATAAGTCGTCAAGAAGGAAAGAGCATTCCACAGAGGCAACAAGATCAGACGAGTGACATCTTTTACACCTTGGTCAACAAAGATAAGATCTTCAGCACGCAAAAGCGGCGAATTGAGCATATATAGACGGACACTATCGGCACCATATTTTGCTATCAAATCGTCGGGAGGAGTGTAGTTGCGATGGCGCTTGGACATTTTTTTGCCCGACTCATCAAGAATCACACCATTGACGATCACGTTTTTAAATGCAGGCTTATCAAAGAGAGCTGTCGACAATACATTAAGCGTGTAAAACCATCCTCGTGTCTGGTCAACACCTTCTGCAACAAAGTCTGCAGGGAAAATCTTTGCAAAACGCTCTTTGTCTTCAAAAGGATAATGCAACTGCGCATATGGCATCGAACCAGATTCGAACCAACAGTCGAAAACCAGTCCTTCATTTTTCATTCGTCCATCACATTGCGAACATGCAAAGTGCAATTCAGTCACATAATGCAAATGGATATCAGGAACAGACTTGGAAACCTTAGACTCTAACTCTGCAATCGAAGAGATCACATGAGTGTGTGTCGAGTTTTTGTCACAAATCCATACCGGCAGAGGAGTGCCCCAAAAGCGACTACGAGAGATAGCCCAATCTCGAGCATTGTTCAACCATGAGCCCATACGTCCATCTTTAATATGGTTAGGGACCCAATTGATCTGCTGATTGTTCGCAACCAAACGGTCACTGAATTTTTCAACTGCGACATACCACGAAGGCACAGCTCTATACATCAACGGCGTATCGGTACGCTCATCAAATGGATAGCTATGAACAAAGGTAGCGAGTTTGACCAAACTACCATTCTTTTTGACCATCTGAGCGACAACTTTGTCAGCATCTTTGAAATACAGTCCGACAAGCTCTGGAATTGCATCGCTAAAATGCCCCGTCTCATCGATGGGATCAACCAACTTGATGTGATGAGCTCGACAATTGTAAAAGTCATCCTCACCATATGCAGGAGCCTGATGAACGATCCCAGTTCCATCCGTTGTCGATACATAACCTGCATGAAAGATCTGAAACGCATTTTCGTGATCTTTGTAGTATGGAAAGAGCGGCTCGTAGTACTGTCCAACGAGGTCTGCACCACTAAGAGTCTCAAGCTCTTCAAACGGTTTTTCGTTTTCGGAATACTTTCCATAGACATTGGCTAGAGTCGTCTTTGCAAGAATCCAGTTTTGCTGAGTCTGTGTATCACGGATTTTTATATACTCAATCTCATTACCCACAGCTAAGGCAAGGTTGGATGGCAGAGTCCAAGGTGTGGTCGTCCATACTAGAACAAATTCATCCGAATTTTTGAGTTTGAATTTTACAAAAATCGACGGATCAGAAACCGTCTTATAATTTTGATTCGCCTCAAAGTTTGAAACTACAGACGTTGTTCGTGGAGAATAGGGAACAACTTTGAAGTCTTTGTAAATGAGTCCACGTTCGTGCAGCTGAGAGAACACCCACCACACGGACTCCATAAAATTGCGATCCATCGTGCGATACTGGTTGTCCCAGTCCACCCAACGACCAAGGCGGGTGATCGTCTTCTGCCACTCTGCTGTGTAATGCAAGACAGACTCTCTGCACGTCTCGTTAAATTTGCTAACACCCATCTTTAAGATATCGGGTCGACCTTTAAGCTGCTCGCGCTTTTCAATTTCAAATTCGACTGGCAAACCATGACAGTCCCAGCCAAAGCGACGAACAATTTTGAACCCCTTCATAATCCAGTAACGGGGCACCGCATCTTTGATTGTGTTCGCAAGAAGATGCCCGTAGTGAGGCAGACCATTCGCAAAAGGAGGTCCATCATAGTACGAAAATTCTTCAGCATTTTTGCGCTGTGCATCTTGTTCTTGGAAGATCTGCTTGTCCTGCCAAAAGTTCAGAACATTTTCTTCCATTACGGGAAAGGCTATATCTCCAACTGGCTTCATAAAAACCTCTCTTAAGGAGTGTCTGGGAAAATCAGAGAAGGGGGATTTCTCGGCAGTATGTTTTATACTCAGTCGCTGGCGAATTAAAGGATCAAATGAGTCGATGGACTTTAGGTTGGAAAATGATGCAGATAAGACGGCTGAAAACGCTCAAAAACATCAGGAATAGGCTCTAAATTACGGGCCTCATTTTTACGAACCCAGCTTGCCTTGTCCGCGGTCTTACTACTCTGAAAATCTCCAAAGTGATGATTCAATCGATCGCCGACTTTTTGTGCCAAAGAGCGATAACTGGTCAACTTACCTCCGTAGACGGTTATCATCAGACCCCTTTCCGAAGAATGCTCGCCAAACGTAGACTCTCGCGGAACCGCAGACAAACTATTTGAAGATGTTTCCGCTAGCCACCTTAGCCCTGCAAAAGACCCTAAAACATCCTGGAGACAAAGCGGCTTGTGAAGGTAAGCGTTGCAGGAGCGCAGAATATATTCGATGTCTTTCTCGTTAGCAGCAACCTCATCCGGATTCTCTGTGTAAACCTCTTCAGTTGTGCCTAGGAGACTGAAGCCTTTCCATGGCAGCATGAAAAATACACGACCATCTATAGGAGAACGAAGAAAGAGACCTGCTTTTAGGCCAAGATCTCTGACTAAGATATGGGCTCCCTTGTCATTAATTCCGCGCACTACAGGCTCTAGGTTGGAATTTTCGAGAAAGGTGTTGGCCCAGGGGCCCAAACAGTTGACGATATAAAGTGCGCTAATGGGCTGCAGCCTCCCATCTGGAGTACGAACCTCCGCAAACCAACCATCACTCGTCTTTCGTAAGGTTTCGACCTGCGCTCCCTCCGAAATCCCGGCTCCCAATGAAACAGCACTCTCTGCAACACGCCAGACCAAGGCCAGATCATCCACCTGAGCATCCCAAAAAGAAAAGAAATGCGAAAATTTTTCGAATGCTAGAATTGAAGCCTTATCTTTGACCTCTGCTGGCAACAGAGTGCGATGCCGTCCAACCCCCTTTTTACCTGACAGCCCATCGTAGATAGTTAGGCCTGCCCGAAACATCCAAGAGTCCCAAGGACGATCAGGTGCAACAGGCAGTATGAATTCGATGGGATTCACGATATCTGGAAGGTTATGCAGAAGAAAGTTACGCTCGCGCAACGACTCGGAAACCATACTGAATTGACTTATTTTTTGCAGATAGCGAAGCCCTCCATGTATGAGTTTTGTTGATCTCGAACTTGTGCCACTTGCCAGGCGCCCCTTCTCGACAAGATGAACATCTTTCCAGCCACGGCTAACCAGATCATGCAAAACACCTACACCATGAATGCCACCACCTAAGACAAGTGCTCGTACTCTTTTTGGCAAAGGATACTGAAACACGAAGCCTCCCCTCACAAATATTCGCCAATAGTGAATTCTATGAAATAATCAAGAGCATGTCGTTTAACTGCATTGCATCTATTCGTTTCTATTTTGCAATGAAGCCGACGATCTTCAACTCAACCTTATTGAGTGACAAAAATTTGAAAAATCAAATTCGAAAATATTGTCTAGTCCTATTGCTTCACCTGCCCGTCTCACTGCATGCACAATCAAAACTTCCCATGCTCGATGGAACGATGCAAATCGAACTAGACACAAACCAATCCCCTAGTATAGTTCGTGGAACTTTTAATTTTTACAAAAACACAAACCAACAAGATGTATGTTTTCTAATTCCCACATCAAAAGTGGAAAATCCCATACATCGTTCTTTACTGCAAAGATTACGTGCTTTTGAAAAAACGTCTGACGAAAACCAACACTTGCTTGATTTTGCTGCCACATCCACCAGTTATTCAAGTATACACGGTAACATCTTAAGATTTAATAAAAGCAACGACCTAAAAATTGAATTCTCTTTTGTCACACGCTACGAAAGCAAGCAATCGCAAGAATGGTTCTACCAAAGAAGCCTTCCATTACCCCTACTCGACTGCCCCAATGATCTGAACCCCAGATATAACCTTAGTCCGACACATTTCTCAGTACAAATCAGCACACCTGAAAAATGGAATTTAATTGCCCCAAATCATGAGAGCTTCAACACAAAAACTTATCGCTCTGAAATCGATGGACAAGAATTTTCATTCGTTCTGTTCAAATCCAATCTTTATCACAATCTAAGCTCTTTAGATGGAAACTTGCGCATCTACAGCGAAACTCTAAATCCTGAGTTTTTGCTTTCTCTTGCTCAAGTCTATCAGTATCTGAAACAACTCTTTGGACCTCTTCCTAGCAAAAGATTGACCATCGTTGAAAGCTCATCTTTACATCTGAAAAATGCTCCAGGACTCATTACAATCAGCAAACCAAGGCAAAAAATTTTTGAATCTTTGCAAAAAAAATATTTAAACTGGGAGTATTGGGTTCTAGCCTCAAAAATGGCTCAGCAATGGTACGGAAAAGCAATCCAAGCAAGCCGACCGGAAGAAAGCTGGTTCATCGATGGCATGTCGGAGTTCGCAACTTCCGAGGCATTCCGAAACAACCCACGTCGGGCTAACATTTTTAATTCTTGGGACCAAGATTTCAGTTATTTTGCATTCAACTACGAGCAATTCCTTAACTTTTCAACATCTTGGTTGTTTCAAAAAAACTTCTACGCAAAGCAAGACAACATCAAAGAACACAGCTCCCCGGACTCAGCATATCTAAAAAATGTCTTAGCATTAAAGCAACTTCAGTACACCATGGGGACAAATCATTTCCAAGCATTGATAAAAAGCTTTACTCAAGAAAACCTAAATAAAACGATAGGACCTGACGACTTTATTCGCAAACTTAGATCGCATTCGGAACGAGCTGAATCTCAAAACAACATCACTCAACAGATGAAAAACTGGTGGTCTGACAGCAATTGGGTCAAGCTAAAGATGCTTGATTTTGATACGAAGCAAATTGACTCAAACAAATGGCACACCAAAATTACTTTTCAAAAAAACATACACCTCACCATTCCCTTGCAAATCGAAGGGTATGATGGAAAAAAGCAGCTCAGCTATCTTGATGCGCCAGCAAATGCAGAAGGAATTGTAAACACTGACATCCTAACCGACTTCAAACCACAGGCCCTTCATCTAGATCCACACCATGAAATTTTTCAAATCGACCGTTTCGAAAGTTCCAGCGACGGAGCTCATTTTGATGTTATCCCAGGATCTGGACACACTTTTTCAGACCAAAACTACACAATACTATGGGCTCCCATAGCAATGCGAAATCCTGGAGAACAAACCTCTCTTGGGATCAAGTTGCACGTTCTCAAGTACCTACAAAGCTCATTTGACATGACCGCAGAGACAATGCCAAGCAATCACACAGGAGCCTATCAATTCAATTTACAAAGAAACTTACTGGATCTAGAAGCAAAACTAAAGGGATCTACATCACTAGACTATTACGGCAAACAACTAAGCTCGATAGGCCTTATCAAAACAGTAAATGCTTCCTCACAATCACTCACATTAAGTGGGCATATAAACAATCGACGAACAGTAGGACAACCCAAAACAGCCCATCAATCCTTGCTACTCGGGAGCACTCTGGATGGATGGACTTGGTCTCACTGGTCTCCGACACTAGCACTGTCGATTGAAAGCTCTCCTGGGAACAATCAAGACATCCACGTCTACCATCGAACCATTATCAACCCACAGCTTTCTTTTCACCCAAATTCACTTTTAAATTTAAATTTAAAGACCTTCATCGGTCGAGTATATAGTCGCAAATTGCATTCAACATCACCACTCTTCCGAGTCAATGACTCCTCTGAAGCTGGACTGAGAATTGATGACAGAAACTTATCGCTAACTAAGCGCATAGATGCTGCAACCTTAGAAGGGATCACCCCCTTGCCCATACCACATGTTGCTAGCAGCATATTTCTTTTGAGCAAGCTACGCTTGAAGCTTTTCTATGATATCGGATTTGTCGGAAATTGGGCACCTGCAACTCGACTGTCTGCATCTGGAGCAAGCCTGGTACTTCCATTAGGAGGAGATGTCATGGGAGCAGGAACCTTGGTACTCTCTAATTTCTCACTTACAGGTGTGTTCTTTACAGAGATATTTGGCGAACGTTCCTACAAACCACGCTGGCTCTTTAATTTAAGCGGGAATATCTAGAACCTCCCCTTTGATAGTAACGCAGTATAAAGTAAATGAGATTAGCCAAAATCAAACCTAAGACAAAGCCTGCAAGAACGTCTCCTGGATAATGAACCCCTAAATAAACCCTTGAATATCCAACCATGATAGCAAATGCAAAAAGAAACAAAGAGATTCCACGTATTCGAAAGCAAAGAAAAACAAAACAAGCGAGAGCCATTGCATTCGCAGAGTGATTAGAAGGAAAACCAAAATTCCCACCACATGCATCTGCCACCAATCGCACATGACTCAGTCCATAACAAGGACGCAAGCGTTCAACAAGAGGCTTAAGAAGTCGAAAAGCAACAATATCAGTGAAAGAGACCAACAAGAGAGCTGAAAAAGCGAAGCTTAAAAATGATGTTCCCTGCTGACGCCAACCCCATATCAAGAGCCCTATAGCCACCAAGACCCAGGGATAGGATCCACTCATGAAATTCATGAGATCATCCCAGTAAGGATGGGGAACAGTCCCGTTTACGAGGTAAAACAAATGCTTATCCAACTGATCGAGCTGCTCCATGGTTCATCCATTCGTTAGGTTATTAACGGCTAGTACACTAGGCAAATCACATCTAGTGTTTTAGCGCAATTTTTGCATGTTAGCTAAATTATTTAAAGGGATAAGCTATTATAACAACAAATTTGCTAGGCCTATTCTGCCCTATTAGCTCTGGTGCTTAAAATTGGATATAATAATCTTGTAGACGTCTCTTTCATAAGGAACAGCACCCGATGTGGGGAGAACTCGCAATCGCACTTCAAAGCGGGAATATTTACCTTTGGTTCATTGCCGCTGTATCGTTTATAGCAACTGTGATTAGCTTTGAAAGAGTCATCGCACTGTATTTTGTTTACAGTATCGATTTTTCGGGGTTTATCAACAATCTGCGGAAGATGCTGGCCTCCAAAGATTTGGATCGAGCAATGACCTTTTGTCGCAGCGTTTCGAAAACATCTTTGCCAAGAATTGCTCTCGCTGCCGTAGAAGCCAAAGATCTTGATCCCACCACAGTAAGAGGGACCATAGAGGAACATACATCTGAGTTTCTCCCTCGCCTTGAAACGCGTATACATTTTTTGCCTACCCTAGCAATCCTTGTGCTTCTCACAGGCCTATTGGGTACAGTCGACGCCCTATGGTTAGCGTTCCGCTCTGTCGATGTATTAGACTCAACTCAAAAGCAAATTACACTAGCTCGAGGTATGGCTGGAGCACTCAACCCTACAGCATTTGGACTCATGGCATCCATGTTTATACTTTTGGGTTATCAAATTGCAAAAAATATGGCTCTGCGCCTTGTCGATGAACTGCAATATGGCATCACCGTTCTTCACAATCTACTCGTCCCTGCGGAACAACCCATACTACAAGTCAGTCATGCCGAACAGGTTGCAAAGCCTCATTTAAACACACCTTCTGAATCACCATCAACAACAACAGCGGAGCCCGCTCAGCAAACTGCTGAAGCTCCCCTGAAAGAGGCTCTGAATGACGCTTCTATTGAAGATATCAAAGACGAAGAAGAGGTTATCTAACGATAAATTCATCTTCTTGCAATGCTTGGCATTAGGTGTTTCTAGCATTCTTGCCATCAGTGCATATTCATTTCGACTATTATCTTTCCCTCATCATTGGGCAATCACTGACTTTGATATCCCGATTGTACAGGAGAAAAAACAGGTTCAAACCCATATGCCAGAGTCTCTTCAAGAAGAAACCCCTGCAATACTTATGTCGAAGAAGAGAATATTTTTTGCAAGCTTAGGCAATGCCCGCCCTAGTACTGATCCAAACGAAAGTTATGAACTTGTGCAACGAGAGGGACTCTTAGAACTAAAAGAGCTAGCTAAAAGTCTCAATGCTTGGCTAGCGCGTAAACACATTAGCAAAGTCAGCATAGCAGTTGTCGTACCAGAAGCAGACACCCCTCTGTTTACTTTGCTTCAGGTTGTAAACCACCTTCGTAACGAAAAAATATTTGATACTGTCGTCCTTAGTGGAGGGTTCATCTAATTTTTTTTAATCTTAAAAAGCGACACTTCTCACACTGCTTGAACCGTGTACGAGAAAATTTACAGGAACCACTACTTTGGTTTCCTATAACTATTTTAATTAGTTTTAGCTTACTAATGATCGCTTACGGTCAAGTTCTTCCCTCTTTCAATCAGCACTTTGGAAGCGTACACAAACCTCTTGAACTTGATGGCAAAACCTCACCAGAGGGCAGCATTTGGCTTTCTTTGACTCGTGACAATGAGTTTATGTTGGCTATGACAGATCAGCACAAAATTTTACGCTGGAAAAGACGTCCAAAAAATTTACAAGAAATTTCGGAGCTTCGTGATTTTTTACAAGGTCGTTACCGAGATCTAATGTTTTCAGCCGTACTAGCGAAGCGCATTTTTTTGAACCAGTCTATGGTTGTTCTAGCTATCGACAAAGATATCAATTTTGCAGACATTCGACCGATTCTATACTTGCTTGGTCAAATGGGTTTTTCTCGTTATGCCTTTGAAACAAAAAAACCTCACACTTAAATGAAACTTCGATGAAAAAAAACAAACTAAATATTATTGTCACCGTCCTACAGAACGGAAGTTCTGTTTGTCAGGTAATTAAAAAAGTTAGTTTCGGTCAAAAAATTAAGATAAGCCCATCCCTAAAAGGGGATCTCTGCATACCTTTCTACCCTCTTCCTAAAGAGTTCGTTCTCTTACGAGTTCTCAAGAATGAGCAAGTTGAATTGGATTTGACCCTTCCATTCACCGGTGTCATAAAAACCAAAAATCAAACTATTCATCTTAAAGATAGCGGTTCACTCGGCCAATCCTATGTCTTAAGTGAAGACAACTATGCTTCACTTAATTTCCGCGACCTCAATTTTTTGATTCGACTAACTCGAGCTCCGCAGATACATGCTCCTCCCCGACGCAACCCTCTCTACTATACAAAACTATCTTCGCTTATATTTCGCGATCGCTCTGAAATGTTTTGCGGAGTTGCTGCAATCGCTATTAGTTTCTTCCTATTTTCTTGCGTAATGACTGGATTTCTGACACGAGCACCCGACAAAACTAAAGACATTGAAGGCCTTGAGCGCAAATATGTACTCCCTTTTGTCAGTCAATCCAGTCTTGAAACGCTTCCAGAAGCACTAAAATTCAACCTCGACCGAAACCACTACCTTAGATCTCTAATTCGTTACTATCGAAGCGTGATGCAACTCTTGAACAATTGGCCCATAGAAAGCAGCTTTTATCTCTTTCCATCATCCATAGAACTATTTCGAAAAATCCATACCCAAGACGACTCTCGACGCTTAGCAATCCGTCAGAGTCAGAAAATTGCTGATCAGTTTACTCGTTCAGATGCAAACAAGCGCACTCTCTCGATTCCATCCTCGATTGCGACAAGCTTTCAAAACAATTTATTGGAAACCATTCACAAAGTCGATAATATGCAGCTTGGATTTAAACTCGCACTCGAATCCAGAAGAAAATTTCTTAGTGATTTTTTTGATGATCCTGAGTATGACTGGGGAAACTACCTATCAAGCGCAAGGAAAATTGATAAAAAGAGTGCCGAGGCACTGTCAAAGATCGTTGTCTTTGGGCAGTTAAATAACGAAAGATTCATGTACGATGTTGGTAGAAGATTAGGTGAAAGCGCCAATATCATTCAGCGCTTCTATGATCGAAATCGTTCACAAAACGACCTTCTGGACACAAAATCATACAGGCCTGTTTATATTCCAGCGGAAGCTGCTTTTGTTTCTTCATCAACAGATATAGACTTCGCAACGGTCGATAAAAAAATCGGCAAAATTGAAAATAAAGCACCTCAGCTAGATACTGAGATTGAACTATGAGTACTATTTAGCGCTAGGAGACAGATCGACAAACTCGCCATACCCATGCGCGCAAAATGCAGGCATGTGCTCGGCAGGTCGCTTATCGATCCACCCGCTCAAAAATAACTTAAACCTCGCAGACAACATAAAGTAGTAAACCTATGGAAAGTATTTACATCGACAGCAAAGACTTCAAGAAAACGCTCAAAGCCTCTCAGTTATATGTTATTCCAGTAGGGGGCTGTGGCATGTTCGGAATGAACATGACTTGTTACATCCTCAATGGAAAAATGATTATTGTAGATGCAGGTAGCCTTTTTCCAGACCCATGGATGGTTGGAATCTCTGTTGTTATTCCAGATCCTGATTTTTGGCTATTTTCTCAATTTGAGCTCTTAGGTTATTTTATAACCCATGCTCACGAAGACCATATCGGTGCGCTTTCGTATTTTCTCAGACGACACCCTGCTCCTGTTTATGCAACTGAGTGGACCTGTGAAATCATTAAACGCAAACTGTATGAAAGTGTCATTGATGCAGACCTTACATCCGTAGATGGCGGAAGCGCCATCCGCATTGGAGAATTCGGGGTTAGTTTTTTACCCATAGGGCACTCCATACCCGATGCTGTTTGTTTTTTGATTGAGGCTGGCAAGCATAGCGTCTTTCACAGCGGAGACTTCAAATTTGACCAAACAGATGACAAAGTCCCCCCTTCATTGAAAGCCCTAAGCAAGAAACCTGTCGATCTGTTTCTCTGCGACAGCACAAACGCTGAGAAAGATGGAATCTGCCCCCCCGAAGATGCTGTCTATGAGCCTCTCAAGAAAATCATTCAAGAAGCCAAGGGCAACCTCTATTTGGCATCATTTTCTAGCAATTTTATGCGTTTTAAATGGATTGCGGAAATTTGTCGGGACTTGAAAAGACCTCTATATCTAAGTGGTACAAGCATACGAAATAACTTCGAACTAGCTAAAAAACTTGGAATGGTAGGAGATGGTGACTATCGGGAAGAGGCCGAAGCTCCTACGGTCGTTAAAAAGAGCGTGATCATCATCAGTGGCTGTCAGGGTGAATACCGGTCTGCCTTAGCTCGACTTGCCAATAACGAGCATAGATTCTTTCAACTTGGAGAGGGTGACGCTGTTGTTTTTTCTTCACGAACCATCCCTGGTAATGAAAAAAATATTGCAGACTTGATTGACAAACTTCGTCGTCAAAAGGCTAGAATTATCTCCGTCAAAGACAACCCAGGAATCCATGTGAGTGGACACTGCTACGGTGGGGAAGTCACAAAGCTACTGGAACACGCTCGACCAAAAACATTTATTCCTATACATGGTACTCACACTCAACAAATGGCAAACGCCTTGCGTAACCCGTTTGACAACACTTTAATTGTTGACAATGGATCTGTCATTGAGCGCAGTTTTTCTGAAACTTCAATTTTCGGCAAAATCCGTGTCGAAACTGTCTTTGTGGATGAAGAGTACCAATTGCTGCTCAGTCGAGCCGATTTACTTGCACGTTTACGTCTCGCTAAAAAAGGCAGCGCATCATTGACTGGGCTGATTTCTGTGAAAAAACGCAAATGGGTAAAAGGTCCTGTGTTGCGTGTTTCGGGACTCGTTAAAGACGACCAATGGATTGAAGATACAACTCGCGCACTCAAAGAGTTTTTGTTCGCACAGGATACGCACAAATCAGGCGGAACAGAAAATATCGCAAATATGCTGAAAGCTTTTTGGGAAAATGCTCTTATTGAGCGCTTCGGTCGCAGACCGATTATCCATGCAGATATTTGGTCTGTAGATAATTGAGCGATGACTGAGCATAAATCCAAGCCCAAAAGGAACACAACATGAGAGTTCTGACAAACCAAAAGACTATTCTCCAAACTCCCATTTTTGATGTGCAAGAACTGCTTTTTTCTGATGAGGGAAAACCACTCTCACATCCTTACTATAGGCTTCAATGCCCAGACTGGGTCAATGTTTTACCCATCACCGTCAACAATGAAGCTATCCTGATAAAACAACACAGACCGGGCTCATTGAGCACAATACTAGAAACACCGGGTGGTGTGGTTGATCCTGAAGAGGGCAAAGATCCAACACAAACAGCCTTCCGTGAGTTGGAAGAGGAGACAGCTTACACAACTCAAAAAATGCTTTTTTTAGGCGCCCTCAATCCAAATCCAGCATTGCAAAACAATCGAGTCCATTTTTTTCTCGCATTGGGTTGCCAAATTGCTGAAGATCGAAAACATTTTCCTGATTTGCACGAAAACATTTCGGTCGTAAAAACCAAGCTTGAAGACCTTGAGGAGATGGTGCGTCTAGGACAAATCGACCACAGTCTTTCTGCTTTGTGTATTTTATTAGCAGCAAAATATATCAAAATAAGGCCATAAGACGTGAAGGTTGCCCTCATAGTACCTAGGTTTGGTGAAAACATTCTGGGGGGACCCGAGAGTCATTGTTTTCAACTCGCTTTGCGCTTGAGTGAAAATCTAGGTTGGTCTGTGCATGTCTACACAACGACAGCTTTTTCTGCCAAAAGTTGGACAAGTTTTTATCCAGAAGGTGAAGAACGCATCCAAAACATCACAGTCTTTCGTTATGATGCGGCAATAACACGATGGCCATTTTTCTTCAAAGCCTACGATCGATTCTTCACACCTTTGCTGCAATACTGGGGACTTTATCCTACAAAAATACCCTCCCTATTCCACTTTTTTATTGAATGGTTAGAAGCGTTTTGGTTTATGCTTCATGGCCCGTGGTGCCCACAGCTTCTTCACGACCTCCACAACGCAGCTGGCGCATATGATCGTCTGTTCTTTTTCAACTATATACACTATTCAACAGTCCGAGGCCTACCTGATCTAGCCTCAAAAAGCGTCCTAATACCGGTCGCTTTTGACGAACCTATGTTGGATTTTCCAAGAATTCGCACTTTGTTCAAACAGGTGCCCTATATTTTTTGCAACACCGAAGTAGAACAACACCTTCTTATGAAAAAAGGAATTCGTGCCGATAGCATTTTAGTCGTAGGATGCGGATTGAACGAGAGGTTATTTACACGACCAATGAAAGCTTCACCCGTTATAATCGCTGGTCTCAAGCAGCCCTATATTGCTTACTTAGGTAGAATCGGTAAGAGCAAAGGGGTTTTCAAACTGGTTCAGTATTTTTTGCAATTTATACTGCAAACTAAAAATCAAGATCTGAATTTGGTTTTGGCTGGTGAAAACGATGGGAGTATGAATATTTTTTATCATCCCCAAATCAAATTCATTGGCTACATATCTCCTGTAGATAAGTCGTTACTAATATCTCACTCTGCTTGCATCGTTCAACCCTCTTCCAAAGAAAGCCAATCACTTTTGGTTCTCGAAGCGATCGCGCAGCAGAGACCTGTTTTAGTTAATGCCAATTGTGATGTTTTTAAATTTTATGCTAAAACCTTGCAAACTGTGTTCGACTTTGGAGATGCAACGGAGTTTGGCGAAAAACTGACGAAAATATTGAATATCCGCAAATTTCCTGAGTTCAAACATAAGCTCAAAGAGTCACAAAAATGGGTACAATCGCGTTATTCTTGGGAGGCCGTATTGGCTACTTACAAAGATTTGCCACCTCCACAATATACGCGTACGATAATTAGCAGCCAAAATTCAGAATTCACAGACCTAGAGGAGCAGTGAAGATGCCTGCGAAAAAAATTACTGTAATGGTCGTTCCAGAGAAAGGACGACGTTTCGCATTTTCTTTTTCTCCTGTGAACTTCAAGGTAGGCTTTCTCTCTGCTGCTTTTTTTGCGCTTCTTGCTGGCTATTTTACAATAGACTACTTCAACCTTCGCATGCAGCGAAGCTATTATCAAAAGATTCAAAAAGAAAATAAAATTATTAAAAGTGAAGCTCTTCTACTGACTCAAAACCTTGAGGGAGTTAAGAAATCACTCGGACGCGTGCAAGACTATGCTCAGAAAATCACTGAGATCGTGAACGTTAAGCTCAATACCATTAAGTTCAAAACCGGCATAGGCCCACTCACCAAAGAAGAGGCCAAAGTTGCAAAAGAAATGGCAAAAAGCTCGGACATTCAAGAACCAAGTTATCCATTGGGTCTTAATGTTGACAAACTTGCATTTAAGCCTGTGTTTTCTAAGCTCAGCGAAATTCAACTTGCATCGAACCACCAAGCCCATGAGCTACAACAATTACTTTCATCTCTCAGCCAAAAAAAATCACTTCTCTCCTCCATACCTACAATCACACCAGCTAAAGGCTGGGTAGCGAGCGGTTTTGGTGAGCGCATATCTCCATTCACCGGTGCTGTTACTCGTCATCGCGGGGTGGATATTGCTGCACCAGCAGGAACACCTATCTATGCGACTGCAGACGGTGTCGTAATTTTTTCAGGCGTAAAACCCGACTTTGGCAATCTTGTTGTGATTGCTCACTATGAAAATGGCATTACAACCAAATATGGTCACTGCGCCCAAAATTTTGTCTATACTGGCCAACGAATCTCTCGCGGTGAACAAATTGCTTCCATCGGCATGTCTGGAAATACAACCGGGCCGCACGTACATTACGAGGTCTGGGTCGATGGACATCCACAGAACCCCTTTAAATTCATCCTGGATAATACAAATTTAGGGCTGCTCTAGGCATTTCTTTAGAAGAGCTATTGAGCGGCGACGCTCCTGCTCAATCAGCAAAGACAGATCCCAACCTGAAATACCCGCCAGAAGGCATATTTTCGTTCAGCAATTTACATCGAACATGGTATTTATGATCGGCCAGAATAACAACTAGATGGTAAAATTCATGAAGTTTCTAGCGAAAATATTTGGAACGAGGAACGACAGACTTATTAATCAGCTGCGACCTCTTATTGTGCGTATCAACGAGCTCGAATCTAGTATGAGAGCCCTCAGCGATGATGAGCTACGCGCACGGACGCAAATTTATCGCCAACGTTATGACAATGGTGAAAGCACGGACAGTCTTCTACCCGAAGCTTTTGCAACCTGCCGAGAAGGTGCGCGTCGAACCCTGAATCAGCGTCACTTTGATGTACAGCTACTGGGTGGCATCGTACTCAATCAGGGTAAAATTGCGGAGATGAAAACAGGCGAAGGTAAAACCCTAACTGCGACTCTACCTGCCTACCTCCACGGGCTTACAGGACGCGGCGCTCATGTTGTCACTGTCAACGACTACCTTGCAAAGCGTGACTCGGAATGGATGGCTCAGGTTTACAATTTTCTTGGCCTAGATGTAGGCTGCATCGTCCATGGATTGAACGATCCACAACGTCAAGAAGCTTATGCAAAAGCAATTACGTACGGCACCAACAACGAATTTGGTTTTGATTTTCTTCGCGACAACATGAAGACAGACGCTTCACGTCTCGTTCAGCGAGGACATTACTTTGCGATTGTGGATGAGGTTGACTCCATTCTTATCGATGAAGCTCGAACCCCACTCATCATCTCGGGACCTTCCGAAACCAATATTGAAATTTACAAACGTGTGAATGCTGCTCTTCCAGGCCTACAAAAAGACAGCGATTATATCGTTGAAGAGAAGAGTCGTTCCGTTACGCTCACTGAAGACGGCATTTCCAAGATGGAAAAACGTCTGAATATCGTCAATATCTACGACCCTCGCAATATTGAAGCACTACATCATATTCAACAAGCGTTGAAAGCTCACGTCGTCTTCAAAAAAGACGTCGATTATGTAGTTCGTAACGGTCAAGTTATTATTGTGGATGAGTTTACAGGACGCTTGATGCCGGGCCGTCGCTACAGCGACGGCTTACATGGCGCTCTAGAAGCAAAAGAGCATGTTCCTATACAACAAGAAACCCAAACTCTTGCTACCATCACCTTTCAAAACTATTTCCGTCTCTACGAAGTTTTGTCAGGCATGACAGGGACAGCTGATACCGAAGCGGTTGAGTTTAACAAAATCTACAATCTAGATGTTATCGTTATACCTACTAATCGCTCCTTAGTACGCAAAGACGAAGAGGATGTTGTTTATCGAACCGCACGTGAAAAATACAATGCGATTGCTGATGAGATTGAACAGGCGCAAAAGAAGGGACAACCCGTACTCGTCGGAACCGTATCCGTCGAAAAAAGTGAGCTTTTGGGATCCTTGTTAAACAAACGAGGCATCGCTCACGATGTTCTCAATGCGAAAAACCATGCTCGTGAAGCCAGCATCATTAGTGATGCCGGTAAAAGCGGACGCGTCACGATCGCAACCAACATGGCAGGACGGGGTACGGACATTGTCTTAGGAGAAGGCGTAGCTGCAGCTGGTGGCTTGTTCGTTATCGGAACAGAACGTCATGAATCTCGACGCATTGATAACCAGCTACGAGGACGCTCTGGACGCCAAGGAGATCCAGGCAAATCTAAATTCTTCCTCTCACTTGAAGATGATCTCATGCGCATTTTCGCATCGGATCGACTCTCTGCAATCATGGCTCGTCTTGGTATGAAAGAAGGTGAGTCGATTGTTTCTCCGATGGTAACTCGTGCTATTGAAAAAGCGCAGCGTCGTGTGGAAGAGCAGAATTTCTCCAGTCGTAAAAATCTGATCGAATACGATGACGTAATGAACCAGCAACGTCAAGTGATCTACGACCGTCGACGAGATGCTCTTTTGGGCAAAGCCGATGTGCATTTCTTAGTTTCTAGGATTGAGAGTCTTATAGGAGATATTATCGTTAAGCATTCTCCCGAAACTCTGAATGCTGAACGCTGGGATTTTACCGCTTTGCTACATGAACTGAGTGCAGCACTGCGAGTCCCCATCGATCTAAGCTCCTTAAATCCAGAAGACTCCAACTTTGATCGCATTCTTGAACTTTGCCTCGAAAGCATCCAAAGATCTTACAAAGAGAAAGAAGACATCATCGGCAAAGAGATGATGAAACAAATCGAGAGTTTTGTTTACCTGCAGATCATAGACCAAGCTTGGAAAGATCACCTGCTTGCAATGGATGCCTTGAAAGATTCTGTGAGTCTACGAGGCTATGGCCAACGCGACCCTCTACAAGAATACAAAAAAGAGGCTTTCAATCTCTTTGCCCAACTTGTTGCTAACATCGAGATGGAAACGACCCTAACTCTCGTCAATATGCCAAAGCCTGATCCATCTCAAGTTCCACAATTTGTCCAACAGCATGAGCATGATGATGGGGATGATGCTTTTGAGCAACAGAACATAGAAGCAGCCCACCGCGCAGTTCAAACATCGGCCCAACCCGTCGAAGAAGAAAAGCTGATCTACCATGGTGCGCAAACACACGTTGCAGCTGCTCCAAAAGGCAAAGCCGCTACAGTAGCTCCTGTACGTCGTGAGGCCGAAAAAGTCGGACGCAACGATCTATGCCCATGTGGTTCGGGGAAAAAATTCAAGAAGTGTCACGGAGTGAATGCGTAAGCGGGATCTGCTCTAAAGCTTTGCTTGCAAATAAAAAGTCGCAAGCAAAGCTGACACAATTTTTCTAGCTTTCGACGACCTGTCCTACGCTTGCTGCTTTTTGCAGATCAAACGTTGACTGAAGAGCGCCTTCAGCAGCTTCTACGATTGCAATAATCTGCTCTTTAGTGAAAGCTGACTTTTCTGCTGTTCCCTGAATTTCCAACAGCTTCCCACCTTGGGTCATAACTACGTTCATGTCTAGATCGACTTGGCTATCTTCATGATAATTGAGATCGACCAAAACTTCGTTATTCTTGATACCAACGGAAACTGCTGCAACTGCTTCACGGATAGGGTTGTGACGCAGACGATTTTCACGAAGTAGTTTTGCTACAGCCAACTGCAATGCGATATATCCACCAGTCACAGCCGCAGTGCGTGTGCCTCCGTCCGCTTGAAGCACATCACAGTCGACAACGAACGTCATATCAGGGATCTTAGAAAGATCAAAAATACCACGTAAGCTGCGACCAATCAGACGCTGAATCTCTTGGGTTCTGCCACCGATGTGACCGCGTTCGCGTTTGGTCCTTGATGGCGTCGAGCCGGGTAGCATAGAGTATTCTGCTGTCAACCAGCCTTGTGGGGGACGAGAATTACGAAGCCAGTTTGGCACTGAATTTTCGACTGTCACGGTACAAAGTACACGTGTGTCTCCTGTTTCTATAAGCACGCTGCCATCAGCAAAGCTTGTGTAGTTAGGAATGATTCGAACAGGTCTCAATTGCGCTGCAGAACGCCCATCAATACGCATAAATATTCCTTCGAAGGTCTATAGTGGTGGTACTTTGTAGCCTGAACCGAGATGATTCGGCAGGATGGGTGGCAGTCTATTCTTGGCTGAAAAAGAATGCAACCGTGAACTGGATTCACTCACGGCTCTAGGATTCTTCACTTACTAACGCAGCCTTGATGAACTCACGATTGAGCAACGCGATGTTACTCACACTGATTGATTTGGGGCAAGCCGCTTCGCACTCGAAGGTATTGGTGCAGCCTCCAAACCCTTCGACTTCCATCTGCTCGACCATAGAAAGCACACGACGCGCTTTCTCCGGCTTCCCTTGAGGCAGGGTGGCAAGTTGGGCTACTTTGGCAGAAACAAAGAGCATGGCAGATGCATTCTTGCAGGCAGCAACGCAGGCGCCACATCCTATGCAAGCAGCTGCATCCATTGCCCTATCGGCATCGGTCTTTGAGATCAGAATCGAGTTGGCATCCTTTGCCCCACCTGTATTGGTCGAAACAAAGCCTCCTGCTTGGATAATTCGATCAAAAGCACTACGGTCACATGCTAAGTCCTTCACAACTGGAAATGCTGCGGCACGCCAGGGCTCTACACAAATCTCAGCCCCATCTTGAAAATGTCGCATATGCAATTGACAGGCTGTGGTCGCAAGTTCGGGCCCATGGGCAACACCATTGATCATCAACGAACAGGCCCCACAAATTCCCTCTCGGCAATCATGGTCAAAAGCAATCGCATCTTTGCCTTCGTTCAAGAGCTTTTCATTTACGAAGTCGAGCATTTCCAAGAAAGACATATCGGAACTGATGCCATCGATATCATAATTCTCAAAGCCACCTTGGACTTTTGCATTCTTCTGACGCCAAACTTTGAGTTTGAGTTTCACTTATAGCTCCTCGTGACGAGTTCAACGTTTTCATAGACAAGCGGTTCGATATGCTTGATCGGTGGACGTTCCCCTTGGTACTCCCAAACCGCTACGTTGGAAAACTTCTCATCATTGCGTTTGGCTTCACCATCATCCGTCTGATATTCCACACGGAAATGCCCCCCACAGGACTCTTCTCTTTCCAAAGCATCGAGAGCCATAAGTTCCGCAAATTCTAAAAAGTCAGCAACACGACCCGCCTTCTCAAGCTGCTGGTTGAATTCTTCGCTTGAACCCGGGATGTAGAGGTTTTTATAAAACTCTTCACGAAGCGGAGGAATACGACTCAGCAAGGTCTTGAGCCCCTCTTTGGTACGAGCCATGCCGCAATAGTCCCACATCATTTTCCCAAGTTCCTTGTGAAAGGATGTCGGGGTTCGCTTGCCTTTTATGGACATCAAACGTTCGATGCGAGCACGCACCTCGTTTTCTGCAGTCACAAATTCCTTAGCATCTGTTCCTACTTTTTCATGTTTGGTTTTTGCAAGGTAATTGGCAATAGTGTACGGCAAGATGAAATATCCATCCGCTAATCCCTGCATCAAAGCACTTGCACCCAAACGATTGGCTCCGTGATCTGAGAAGTTAGCTTCACCTATCACAAAGAGTCCAGGGATGTTGCTCTGTAGATCATAGTCAACCCACAGACCTCCCATCGTGTAATGCACCGCTGGGTAGATGCGCATCGGAACTTCGTATGGATTTTCGTTAGTGATTTTTTGATACATATCAAAGAGATTGCCATAGCGATCCGCAATCTTATCTCTGCCTAATCTTGATATGGCATCCGAAAAATCAAGGTAAACACCAAGACCCATCTCACCAACGCCTCGACCCTCATCACAGACTTCTTTGGCACTACGTGAAGAAATATCACGAGGAGCTAGATTGCCATAGCTGGGATACTTTCTCTCGAGGTAGTAGTCTCGTTCATTTTCTGGAATTGCACTAGGCGCTCGTTTGTCTCCCACTTTTTTGGGAACCCAAACACGACCATCATTGCGCAAAGATTCGGACATCAGAGTTAGCTTGGATTGGAATTCACCATGCACGGGTATGCAAGTTGGATGTATCTGTGTAAAGCAGGGGTTAGCAAAGCCTGCTCCTTTTTTATAGGCTCTGAACGTAGCTGTTACGTTGGTGCCTGCTGCATTTGTCGAGAGAAAAAAGACATTGCCGTATCCACCTGTTGCAAGCACCACAGCATCCGCAACATGACGGGTAATTTTTCCAGTAACGAGATCACGAACGATGATGCCTCGCGCTACTCCATTAACTAAGACAAGGTCGAGCATCTCAGTCCGTGCATGCATTTTTACGGAACCCAAACCAATTTGTCGGCTCAGTGCAGAATAGGCTCCCAAAAGCAATTGTTGTCCCGTTTGTCCACGAGCGTAGAAAGTACGTGATACTTGAGCACCGCCAAAGGACCTATTCGACAACAAGCCACCATACTCGCGTGCAAGTGGCACACCTTGAGCCACAGCTTGGTCGATGATTAGACCCGAGACTTCTGCCAAACGATAAACATTGGCCTCTCGCGATCGAAAGTCTCCCCCTTTAATCGTATCGATAAAGAGACGTTGGATACTGTCCCCATCACCTTGGTAGTTTTTAGCAGCATTGATCCCACCCTGTGCCGCAATGCTATGTGCACGTCGTGGACTATCTTGAAAGCAGAAGGCTTCGACCTGATAGCCCAACTCTCCCAGTGTTGCTGCTGCCGATGCACCTGCAAGACCAGTGCCGACGACGAGTATACGATGTCGTCGCTTATTTGCTGGGTTTACAAGTTTCATGTCGGACTTACGTCGATTCCATTTGTCAGCGAGAGGACCGGAAGGAATTTTTGCATCAAGCTTCATATTGGCACCTAGATTTCGTTGCTGATTGGCACACCTGTTTGCGAGCGATGCAAACGTCTATTCTATAAATTTAAAGAATATGGACAAAGGCAAACTCAAAAAGCCCAGAGCTAGGACCACACTTAGCCCTTTAGTGGCAAATTGAATGGTACAGTTGTATTTTGGGTGGTTGAGACCAAGAGTTTGAAAAAAGCTACGAATGCCATGGTATAGGTGAACCATTAACAAACTTACGGACAGCACATAAAAACCTGTCACCCATGGCGATTGAAAGCTCAGAATAGCCATGGAATAAACATCATGCTCTTCAAGAAATGCGAAAGTTTCCTTATGGGTCCACTTGAAAGTGAAATGAGCAAGATGGTAAACAACGAAAGCAAGGACAATGAGTCCACTGACAATCATGGACTGAGATGCCCAATTCGCCTTTTGCCTTTTGGAAGAAGCATAACGAACAGGTCGCGCTTTGCTATTGAGAATGCTAAGCTTCACACCAGCAAAAATGTGACCAACAGCAGATACTATTAGTATAATCCGAGCAACCCAAAGCAGAGCAGGGAACTCGCGCAACTTCATTGCATACTGATTGATCGCATCAGCACCTGCAAACAAGAGCAAGTTGCCACTGAGGTGAGCAACTAAGAAACCGACCAAGACAATCCCTGTAATGGCCATCAAGAACTTATAACTGAGCGTCAACGAAAGCGTGCTTTTCCGACTGGGCATGAGCAATTCCTGTTCGCAGATAAAAATCGCTAGTCAGTCCATGATACCTTTCTTGGATCTTGTGAGCAATTTCTTAGACTTGTCCTTCTGAAAACGAACCTTGACGAAGACCTAAATGGAAAGTTGGAATTCGAGGTTTAATGCATGGTGAAGATTTGTGTCGCTGAGGTAAGGCTTGCCCACCAAATAAGAGAACGAAAAGTTACGATTGACCAACGCCAAACCACCTGCGAGGCTGCTGCGTCTCCCACCAACTTCTATCGAATAACCGCCCAAGACTCGAAGTAGGTCTTGGATGCGAACTGAGGTCGAAATGACTGCCATTCTTTCGAAATCGCTAAAAGTTTGCAAACCGACATCAGGCTTTTCGGGTGATACCTTCTCACTGTAAACACGTTGGCGCTGTCGATAATCAAGATGAGCCGTCCAATCTCCATCAAACAACAAGTACGCAAGCCCACCTCTATAGACCATTGGAGCTATATCTCGCACTTCTCGATTGGCCAAATTTTCTACAGACAGACCAAAACGCAAGGTAGGAGTCAGAAGTCCTGCGATACCACCTCCAAAAGTAAGCCCCTTTTTATTATCTCCATTTTGTGCTGAGCTCACATATTGACCACCCACACCGATGCTAAATTTTGAAAAGGCCTGGGCGACACCTACTGAAACGCGATTTTTGATGGGCGAATCATAGAATGCTTGGAACTTATCATTTGAATTGCTGAGATCATCCGGACTCTTGAAACGCTCACGAAAGGAAGTATAAGTAAAACCTGCTGCAATTGATGATGTCTGCGAATCCACCACTCCAGCCTGATAGAATTCTCTACCAACCGACGGCCAATTGTACCCTGCAGTGACCTTATAATTTTTATCGAAGACGAGCATTGCGGGATTTGATTTGACTGAGCCCAAGCCTGAAACAGCAGATGTTCCACCATAGGCAAAGCCCATCATATGGCCACCGTCGCTTTCCAACTCATCGGGCACACGACCAGGAAGGTCGGCTGTTTTTGCAAAGAGTGGGCTAAGACTGCTAAGGCTTATAGATATAAGTAGAATCGTTCTCAGTTTGCGAAACATGCAAAAACCTCATCGGGGAGAGAAAATGGAATACCTATTTCCAGCCTAACGCCAAAACCCCTCTTTCGCATCTTCTCTTATTTGTCGTCTTTAGAACCACTGACTTTGGCAGCTGTTGCCTTAGGATTGGATGTGCGGATGATGTTTTCTTTCAAGACTTTAGCGGTTGTCGAACCCAAGTCAAGAATCACAAATATATCCGACACACTACGAATGCGTCCAATAATACCCCCACTTGTGACGACCTCATCACCAACCTGGAGCCCTTTCAATAGGTTGGTATGCTCTTTGGCTTTCTTAACCTGCGGACGAATCATCAGGAAATACATCAACACAAAGATCAGCAGAAACGGAATCATGTTTTCAAAAAATGTGGGCTGTGCTTTTGTTGCAACAACATCCTCTGCTAAGCCTAACAAAGAATAACTCATTCCAAAAACGGCTAATAAAAACTTAGATCCTAACATTTAAAAACTCCTTTTGATGGCTGAAAGTCTTATAGTTTTTACGACAATTTGTGAACTACCGACCTATTCACGCTAAAGCGTTCATAGGCTACCGCTAAAGCGGTAGGGCTTCTGGGGAACTTACAAAGCTC
>CAZWOL010000028.1:0-36969 GCA_964635325.1 uncultured Pseudobdellovibrionaceae bacterium | reverse complement strand
GGAAACTCCAAAGCACCTGAAGCACTTGTTGTTGTGAATAAAAATACCGAACTAGGACGCCTCCAAAAGAATGCTTTCGCTCTCAAGCATCACATTGCTAATTTAGAGCTTCAATGCTCAATTTTCGATACACTTGCTCATAAAATCACATCGAACCCAACAAGCGAATCTCAGGCTGCCCAACTGCAAAACGTTAAAAAGATGCGCGATAACATAGTGAGAACAGCACAGTTTTTAGAAGGCCTATATACCTTTAAATATGCAACAACCGGAGAAAATTATGCAAAAATTGCAGACTTTTTACTAGAATTTGGGATCAACCATCCACAAAAAGCTATTGCGTTTGTCAATCTACTGTTTAAAAAACCTCTCACTAATGCTGATGGCACTTTACTCTTTGAGGCAAAGGTAGGAACATGGATCATGGGTGATTACTATAGAACATTGAATGAAGCGATTCAACGAGTCCCGGAATTGATGGAAGTGCAATATAAATCTGAAAGCGATCTGCCTTCATTACCTGCCTACTTCCACCAAAAGCGTAAAGCTCGAATAGTTTACTCAAATCAAGATGACAAAGATGCAAATTCTGAAATCAAAAAAGATTGAAATTGATCACTTCACATACAGCTAGACCAACTGATCCATCTCAATATAAACAGTTTTGAGTTGGGTGTAATGATCCAGTGCCGCAGTGCTGTTCTCACGCCCTAAACCTGATTGCTTATAACCTCCGAATGGAATTTCGACTGGTGCTAGATTGTGGTTGTTAACCCAGCATATCCCTGCTTGGAGTTGCGCAACAACACGATGCGCACGCCTAAGATCACGCGTGAACACCCCTGCTGCCAGACCATAGTCCGTTGCATTAGCACGAGATAGGACTTCGTCTTCATCTTTAAAACGTAAGATCGACATCACCGGCCCAAAAATTTCTTCACGAACAATTGTCATTGTATCGGTGCAGTCTGTAAAAACAGTGGGCTGCACATAAAAACCAAACTCACACGGAGCAGCGACCGTTGCAGAGTTTCCTCCACATAGTAAGGTCGCACCTTCTTTTTTACCTTTTTCGATATAACCCAAAACTTTCTCTCGATGCGCATGTGAGATCAGTGCGCCCATTTGGGTTTGTGGGTCTGAGGGATTGCCAACACGAATCTTTTGCACACGGGGAATAAGTTGAGAAATAAACTGATCGTAGATCGCATCTTGCACAAATACGCGTGTGCCATTCGAACAGATCTCTCCTTGGCAAAAGAAATTTGCGAGTATAGCACCTTTGATAGCCTGCTCCATATCGACATCATCAAAGAGAATCAGCGGGGACTTGCCACCTAACTCAAGAGTGACATTGCTAACCTTGTCAGCAACAGCATGGAGTATTTTCTTTCCTGTCGGAACGGAGCCCGTTAGAGAGACTTTTGCGACACCTGGGTGTTGGACGAGTTGTTCTCCAACTTTGCCCGACCCCTGTACAATGTTCAGAACTCCGGAAGGAAGACCTGCAAGCGTAAGTATTTCTGCAAGATGTATAGCACTGAGTGGAGTGAGCTCCGAAGGTTTGAACACCATCGTATTACCACAAGCTAGAGCAGGCGCAATCTTCCATGCTGCAATTGCAAGTGGATAATTCCACGCTCCGATACCGACACAAACACCTAGAGGTTCGCGTCGTGTATATGCAAACGAAGTCCCGAGTGGAATGTAATCTCCATGAATTGCATGTGCCAAACCTCCGTAGTATTCAAAGACTTCTGCGGCACTTATGATGTCTAACTGAGCTTCGGAAAGAGGCTTACCACAGTCCAATGTTTCGAGCTGTGCCAAATTGCTACTGCGTTCACGAATAAGCTGTGCAGCACGCCACAGTATGCGTCCACGTGCAGCTCCCGTCTGCTGCGACCAACTCCGAAATGCTGCCTGCGCACTCGCAACCGCACGATCTACATCTGCAGAACTTGCAATTGCAATGTCACAGAGTTTGTGCCCTGTTCCAGGTCCTATGTTTGGGAACGTCTCACCCGAACTGGCATCACATAAGCTTCCGTCTATAAACTGTTGCTGCTCTTTCAAATATCACCTCTGATTTTTTCTGCAAATTTAGTTTGGCGCAATGCATTCACACAGATGTAATACCCATCTAAGCTTGCGCATGTCGCTTTATCTTTCACGCCTTCCTGGAAAAGCGCGACAATTTTTTTTTAAAATGAGCGAAAGTCGATGACCTTGATAGCTTCATCAATCAAAGCCCACCATTCCATTTCAGTTTCATCATCTTCATTGCCCGTTTGATTTGTGGTCCCTGTGAAGACGATATGATGCTCTGGCCAATAGTACATAAATGCCCCACCCCAACCGTCATGCCCCCACAGCATACCCATGTTAGCATCGAGCTTGATTCTGTAAATACCAAGTCCATATTGCATATCATCATCCGCCAGAACCCAACTTTGCATGAGATTCAGCGTATGTGGATGCCGAAAAAATTTATTCGACGCAAGAGCAAAAATAAAGGTTTCCAGGTCACGCGTACTGCTGACTAGACCTCCACTCGCCCAGTCAGCACTCCATTGTTCTTTGCCGTGCAAGTCTTCATCATCAAAGAAACGATGTGACTCTTGAAAACGAGAACGGGGCTTTTCTTTGTACGACAGATAGGTATCCTGCATACGCAGTTTTTCAAATATGCGCCTGCGAAAGACTTCATGCAGGGGTTTTTTTTCCGTCTCTTCGATGATTAGTCCCAAGAGAACGTAGTTGGTATCTGAGTAGTGAAAAAACCTTCCTGGCTTAGCTCTTGGAGTCATACCAGGGACAAAAGCGAGCAGCTCATGGGGCTTCCACATACGATTTTCGTCTTTTACAAACTGACTAAAGAAAGTGTTGTAGCCTCGTTTAACATACGGTGGATCATCCCAAAAATGCGCAAGGCCACTGGTATGATTCAAAAGCTGTTGCACAGAGATGCGACCACTGTAATCCTTTTGGCCGACTACTAGCAATTTTCGAAAGCTTTTATCCGGCAATAAGTCTTCGAGTTGATCATCAATATCGATCTTCTTTTCTTCAACCAATTGCAAGACCACAGCTGCTGTAAAAGTCTTCGTCACACTAGCAATTTCGAATGTTGAGCGTTTGGTGATTGCATTTTTTTTGGAATCATCGATGTACCCATAGGCTCCCTCCCACAGAGGGCCCTTGGATGTACCTATACGAAAGATCCCTCCACCATAATATCCGCTGCGTGCAACGATATCTTGCAATTTAGCTTCTAATTTTTGACCGATCTTCTTCTTGTCGAGAGTGCGTGTCATAGGTTTTTTTGCTTTGAATGAAGAAAATTCATGTACTGGCGCTTTGTGGGTGCCTGCACTCGCAGCGAGATGAGTCCAACTGACAGGAGTCAACAATAGAACAACGAAGATTACTCGCTTAGTTGCACCCACAGGCTAACCCTTAAAACACCAGCAATGGCAAATTTTACTTTAGCTTTATGCCCTGAAAAATCTGATAAGATAATATATGAATTTCAAGGAGCTTGAAAATGAAATGTCCCATGAGACTGAAAAGAAGTCTAGAATCGCCTTGCCTGGCAAATAAAAAAAAGCTTAGCGACGGTCTCTGAACTTGGAGAGCAAGCGCAGCATCTCGAGATAGAGCCAGACCATGGTCACAAGCAACGCAAAGGCACCGTACCATTCCATATATTTGGGAGCGCGTACGTGTTCACCTTCTTCGATCTGATCAAAGTCGAGAATAAGACTAAATGCTGCGATGCCTACAACAACAAGACTAAAACCAATACCGATCGGTCCACTCTCGTGAATAAACGGAATGCGTGTTCCGAAAAAACCCATAATCATGCTAATCAAATAAACGAAGAACAATCCCCCGAGTGCAGCCATCATACCCCGCTTAAAAGCGTCCGTAGCACGTACATAATTGCTACGATAAAGAAAGAGCATGAAGAAAAATGTTCCGAAGGTTCCCAATACAGCTTGAAAGACTATACCTGGGTAGCGTTGTTCGAACACTGCAGACAGACCACCGAGTAGCACACCTTCTGCAACAGCATAAAGTGGAGCTGTATATGGAGATGCTTTCTGCACAAAAATTGTAATTAGGGCTAAGATCATACCTGCGATGGCACTACCCATCACAAGCGTAGGCATTGCAATACCACTACCCGCAAAGCCTGCACTCTGTGCAAGCAAAACCTTGAGAGTCTCCTGCCAAGACCATGTTGCAGCACCAAAAACAACACACAACAGCATCAAGCATTTGTTCACTGTTCCATTGACTGTCATCGACTCGGTGGAAAAGGTGTCACGAGACTTGCGAAAAACATCAGAACTGAGAGTAGGATTGGATGAACTAAACATAACAAAACTCCTATATTCACAGCTAATATAGCAGAAAGAAGTCTAAAACGCTAGACCTTGTGTGGCGATTCATTTACTCATGAACGAAGACTCTGTTCAAGAAGATCTACTTCACGCGATGTTCTTTTTTTCGGGTTTTGAAGATGCTTGTGTGGCATCACTAGAAAAGAAGTTACGAATGTCCTGGGCTTTGTCCATAACATCTTTGTAACCTAACGCTACCAACTTTGTAGTGAATGACGATTCAAACAGCAAATAGCTAATCAAATCTGCTGACTCTCGAGGATCACCAAGACCACGCAAGAGGTAGCGTATGGCCCATGGAAACTCGTGTTCTTCTTTAGCAGCAAGGCGACCAACATCAAGGGTTGGTCGAATCATAAATACATCAATCGGCTTTAGAGGAGTCTCTGATCCTGGACGCAACTTGCCGACTGTTTCATTGATTCGAGAGAGTCGTTCGTAGTCGATATCGACAGCATCCAAGAGTACGGAGTTAAGTGCCAAACCAGCAACACGGCCTAGACTTGGAGTTGTTTGCTTTTCGTCAGCATTTTGTTTCACTCCACGCACCGCTATAATTAATATTTTTTCTGCTCCTAGTTTGATTGCAGGACTAAGTGGAGTGTAATTACGCAAGCTACCATCACCGAAATAGTCATCTCCTATACGAACAGGAGGGAAAAGTATAGGAATACCAAGAGAAGCCATAACATGGTCTGAAAGTATTTCAGCAGGGCAAGACTTGCGACTGGCCCGTTCCCAAATTTTCACCTCTTTCGCAGATTGGAAAAAAGTAAAACTCGTTCCATTGGAATAGTTCATCATCTCGAGAGCCAAGCTGTCGAGCAGTCCGGACTGAATATTACGATGCAATTTTTTGAAATCGATCTCACGCTCAATCAGAATACGCAATGGTGAATTGTCGAGTAAAGACGGGGTTTTGTTCGTTGCTAGTATACGACCTGTTGCCAGTCCAAGAACCGTTTCAAAGACAATACGCAAGAGCGAAAGCGTATCTGCTTTGAAGATCTTGTTGGTTCGAACACCACTCCAAAGATGGGCTAAATTTTCAACAGCCATTTGAGCATTATCAATGTTTGCAGCAAGATAAGAAACATTGATCGCACCTGCACTGGTACCTGTCATCACTTGAAAAGGTTGGTCTATGCCCATTGATTTTGCGATTTCATAGAGCGCTTTAATGGCACCCGCCTGATAAGCGGCTCGCGCTCCCCCACCGGTAAGTACAAGTCCCGTTCGCAAAAAAACCTCTTTTGTATCGCTCTCCACACCTATCGTCAATTTGGTGAATTTCTAAAATATAAAATGTGCTCGCACCTTGGTGCTCTCATAAAAAATTCGTCTTATTTCAAGGGATAGGAGTATAAACACGTAGAAAAGTTCTAATAAATTTGAAGTGGGGTAGAAGCCGATGTGTGGATTTATAAGCGTAATAAGTCGCTCGCAAACTCAGTCACCAGAAGTTTTACGACAGGGACTTAAGGCTATAGAACACCGAGGCCCCGATGAGGTTGGAATTTGGCAAAATTCCAAACGTACGGTCAGTTTTGCGCACAACCGTCTGAGCATCATCGACCTAAGCACCGGACAGCAACCCATGACCAACCACGATGCCTCACTTGTTGCTGTCGTCAACGGAGAGTTCTACGATTACAAACGCATTCGCAAAGAGTGCGAAGATACTGGCTATCGCTTCAAGACACGTTCCGATAGCGAAATATTGCTCGCACTTTATGAACGCTATGGTGTGCAATGTCTACAATATCTTCGAGGTGAGTTTGGTTTTGTACTTTGGGACCAACGCAACCAGTGGGTCTTTGCAGCTCGCGACTGCTTTGGTGTAAAACCCCTGTTTTATACAGTACGAAATGACAGCATCTACTTTGCCTCTGAGGTCAAATCCTTTCTTGCAATGGGACTCCCTCTAGAATGGGATGAGGAAAGTTTCTATCAAACCCTGCATATGATGCCGCTGCCAAATGCAACTCTATTCAAAGGTGTCGAACAGATTCGACCAGCCCACTACTTAGTCAAATCCATATTCAATGCAACACCCCACACGCAAAGTTACTGGGATTTCAACTACCCGAAAGAGGGAGAACGCACACAAATTAGTGACCAAGAAGCTATTGAAGGCTTTCGCAAGGAGCTTTTCGAATCTGTACGTCTGCGTATGGAAGCCGATGTTCCCGTTGCATCCTACCTAAGTGGGGGACTTGACTCATGTTCACTGCTTGGGATTGCACAAAGCATGAGTTCCAAACCTGTCTCTGCGTTTACTCTTACATTCAGCGATCAAGATTATAATGAAGCAACACAAGCGGAAGAGATGGCCAAGCACGTGGGTGCTCCATTTCAGGCTATCCCGATTACACAAAGACAGATTGCAGATGGGATGGAAAAGGCAATTTGGCATGCCGAGCGTTTCTTTTTTAATGGGCATGGTGTTGCAAAATTCTATCTCAGTGAGGCTGTTCGCAAAGCCGGATTCAAAGTGGTACTAACGGGGGAGGGCTCCGATGAAATTTTTGGTGGCTATGCGCACTTTCGTCAAGATCAGATCCTACACAACCCAGGAATAGATCCAGCAGAACGCGAGCAAATGCTTGATACACTTGTGAAAACAAATAAAATTTCACGAAGTTTATTACTTGCAAGTGGCCCTCAAGGTGATCCCTACAACATAGTATCGCAGCTTGGTTTTGTTCCAGGATTTATGCAAAGTTTCTCTGCACAAAGTATGATCGTCAATGAAATTCTAAGCCATGACTTTCGCACACAGATGAATAACCGCAATCCCATCCATCATGTTTTAAATTCCCTTGATGTAGCTGGTCAAATACGCGGACGTGAAAAATTAGATCGCTCACTCTACATATGGTCGAAGCTTACACTTCCGTATTACCTACTCACCATACTCGGTGATCGCATGGAGATGGCACATTCTATTGAAGGTCGGGTCCCCTTCTTAGATCAAAAGTTAGTCGAGTATGTTGTCAGACTCCCTGCACATATGAAGATTCGCGGAATGACTGAAAAGTTTGTCTTGCGTGAAGCTGCAAAACCTTACATCACACGCACAATCTATGAGCGTCAGAAGCATCCTTTTCTTGCACCCCCTGCAATGTCTGATCGAGGAGATTCCAAGATGAGCCAATTCATTCAAGATACGCTCCGCAGTTCAAATAGCGTGCGCTTCTTGAATCAGAAGGTGGTCCTAGATATCCTAGATAGAGCTTTGACGGGTACGCCTGAAGTGCAAGAACGCTTGGATGTACTGCTGATGGTCCTTGCGAGCGCAAACATCCTACAGAAGCAGTTCAAACTCTAGGTCTAAATGACGTAGCATGCAGGCATCAAGAAGATAAAAGCATAGCAAGTCAATAAGTCATATCAATATGCTAAACTTATGTTGAAGAGTCCCAACATCAAGGAGTTTGGCATGAAAAGATTGTGTGTTTTATTTGCTATGTTCGTATCGAGCGTATCTTTAGCAGAAACTTGGTACAGCTATTGTAGCGCATCCAAAAACGATACACGCATCTGTACCACACCCGAAATCAAACATGATGATTTCAAACTCAAATGTATGTCTTTTGCCGAAGATATGGGTGCCCATACATACATGATAAAATCTTCAACTGATTTAGCGGCTTTAGAAGCCAGCATTAGCGATAACTGCGATGAGGTACGTGGCTCCGAACATGGACATCTCTTTGCCTGCCAATACGCCGTACTGTGTCCAAAAAATCAGCCTCAAATTCGACATTTTGCAAGTCGAGTTTATGCTATGGATGCACAACGAGCTATCGACCGTTGTGCCTCACAAAATGCCACAAAAATTCGTCAAGAACTAAAACGTCAATCTATGGCTGGTTGCTACTTAAAATTGGTTGCTGAAAAAATGACAGACGCATCACTCTAAAGCTTTCTCTCTCGTCATCATGCAAAGAACGCAACGTGGCTGAAGAATCAGCTGCTCAGTCAGCCTTAGATCGCAAAAAACCTCGAAATACGGACAAAAGACACCCCTCTTCCTACCGAACTCTCATCTCGACATTGCTAAGCCTAATTTGCAACCAAATTTTCCATCCTCAATCGGAGTCGTCATGTTTCAACGAAACCAATGTGCGTGGCTGCTAAGTCTACTTGCTACTGTTGCGATATCAGGATACTTGCATGCCAAACCTATACTCTCGGGAATCAGTCCAAATCCTCTACAAATTAAACCCAGCACGACCAATGATGCTATTGCCCATAAACGCATTTACAGATCCATTCAGGTAACAAGACTCGATGCACACGAAGCACTCGATGTGATAGTCCCAAGTTCACCGACTCTGCAAATGCGAGTTATGGATAATGAGTGTAAAAGTCACGAATCAAAAAAACGCGAGTGCACATTTACACTTGAATTGATTGGAGAGGCTGGACCCTTTTCCGAACATATAAAAATTGTCGGTAGTTCCTCTGATAGCGATGCTTTTGATTTTAAAATAACAGGCCAGTTGGAAGATAAACCTTTTGTAGGTATCGAAACAAAAAGAATGGAAGCATACGAGCGTGTTGCAACAACAACACCTTACACCAACGTGAAGGTTTTGAGTTGTAATGATCTGGATGCGATCAACCCCATTTCTAATCTATCCGCACAATGCACAGCCATGCAAACAGCTTTTCTAGGACTCAAAATTGAACCAGACCACCAACTCTGTATTGAAGAAGAAAATGCTATAGAACGCTCCCAATGCTCCGGGATGATTCGTGGTATACAACTCGAGTCTTGTGAGGGACTAGATCCAATCGCAACACAGGTATGTACAACCATAGCACAAGGAGCAACCAAGCAATGCAATGACAAAGACCGCGACTGCCTTGCAGTGCAAAGGATGCTTCATGGATATATGAATTGTATGACCTCGGGTGTTGATGAATGGCTCCCCCTCTGTGTCGCACAACAAAACGCCTATATCGATGGAATCTCAGCTAACTGGGTACGCAGACTTCTCGAACAGTCTCCAACGCATGCAAGCTGCGGCTCTATCAATCCAGACATACAACTTTACTATGTTCCATCGCAACGAGTGCAGCGTTTAGGATTCTCAGACGAAGAGCTCCGACAACTGATGAATCGTTATCCAACCCTTATGCGCAGCACCCTGCTCAATACCCCACTCGCGAAAGAAGAAAATACAAGCTTGCAGGATCTTTGGTCCGAAATCGAGCAACACCTCTATCCTGAGCAAACTGTTGGATTTGAATTGGAATGCCCCGCAATGAAATTGGATATTAGCTCAGGGTCCAGTCCACGAACGGTGAGTCGTCACCTTCGGGGTTACACGGGTTTCATGGAAACCCTAAGTTGGGGTGAAATTTCACAGAAGAAAACCAAGCTTGATGCAAAATTTGAGAAGATTTACGCTGATAAAATTAAGAAACTAACTAAAGATGAGATTTGGAACGCAAAAGCAACCTGGCCTTATTTTAATACTTATGGTTTTAGCCTCTTTCATAGTGAAGAAAAAAACATAAATATTCCTCTCCTTGATGTCACACTTGAGAGTCGTTATAAATTTTCACATTTTCCTCATGTGGAATTTGTATCCGCGCCACTTACACAATTAAGCTCACCACTGAATCGCAAAAATGTTATGGGATACATGTCTGATATAATCGCAAAAGTATGTGCATTCAGAAATCCACAAGATGTCCACTTCAAAGCTATTGAAGATTGGCGACAGCTGGCCTACCAAACCCCTATCAATAGTGAAGAAGGCCCTTTGCATTATGAGTCCAAGATTAGTCCGATATTTGAAGATACACCCATGAGTTGCAATGTCCCACAGATGAACCACTGCCATGTGCAATCGAATGTTGGTGTCTTCCTAGACCAACTGTTCACCGACACCTTTCTGATCCAGACGATGGGCAAAGATAGTGCGGGTCGCTCTGATTCTACCTACTATGCGGCTTGGAGTGTTGCGAAGAAAGCATTTAGCACATTGCAATGGGAGCAAGCTTCGGATCGTCCTATCGATATTCGCAATCATGCTGCAGGTATTTTTACGTATATGGTCTATGAACTTTTCAACAGATCTATACTATACGCTGGAAAATATGGTTTTTGGAAAGGCACAATCACAACACTTATGAAGACAAAATTGCGCAAAGTATGGCAGATGTTGCATAAAGACATCCATAATGAAAATGAGTTGGACTTATTTCACCAAGCCACTCTCAGCCTCTACCAAGGAGAACTCCCTGAGGAGCTCAGAAACCAAATCAAACCCATCTTGCAAGCATACATCAGCTCAGGCACCCCCGATGTACTCGTGGAAAATCCGGTGTACAATGATGCATTTGTTCAAACCGTTAGCGACAATTTCCGAGAAATGCTATGGACCATCGCACTTGCAAGTGAAGATAGTTATCGGCGCTCCAAAAAAACAGATTGGGGATATGTGGTAGCAAGTGATCGTAACCTTGAGTATGTCGATGAAAATAAATCAAAACATATTCGCAAAGCTTTTATTTCTGGAGATTCTTATAGTGGACATGACGGGAGTCAACTTGATCTTGGAAAGGAAATTGACCCTGTACCTACCCACAACCCAAATCATCTAGACACATTCGAACGTGTCTATGCTGTTATTGAGACACGTCATGGAGGTGCTGACTTTAACGAAGCTATCTTCTGGCGTTGCCATGAAAAGGATCGTTCAACAGTCTTGCCTCACCAATGCCGCTATTGGAACTAAGCATTTAGTACTCTGCAACGTTCTAGATCTCTCCAAATTTAATAGATTCCACCAACCTGCAAACATTTTAATCATTCCGAAGCCACACCTTCTGCTCAAGGATTTGCTAGCTTTACGAAGCCACTTATCCACAGGCCTTGTGGATAACTTTCAACGGTACACAACGACTAAAAAATGACGCAAGATTGAAAACTGCGCATAATGGATGGATACAAATTACGAGGTGTTTATGCGCATACCCTGCTTTGTGGTTTTTTGGAACCTAGTGTTCTTAGCTAGCTGTGGATCACCTACTGAACGCACAAATTCAAGCATCACCGTCCCAAGCTCAACCAGCGCGAGTACACTTAGCACCGAGAGCGAGCTCTCCACTGCAGTCGTTGCATCAAACTTGAATGAGATGGTTTCTATAGTCTCTGCCGGTGAACTTGCTATCGATACTGTAGATCTGCGACTTGCAAGCTCTATTACTTATGGGCGAACCTGTACAGCAGATACTACCGCAAAAACTGCGACTGTTAGCATAAGCTATGCGGGTTCGGAAACAAAAACCATAGGCAAACGCACCATCGAACAGAGCTCGAAGGGTAGTGAGACACGAGTCTGGTCTAACACGGTTTCCAACGCTGCAATCGCTTGCACGCTCAAAGGAAAACGAGCCAGTATTGATTGGGGTTTGGTCGATGATATAAATGGCCTCAAACTCACCGTCAATACCAATCGCAGTAACACACGTACTACAAAATTCACAAGCAAGACGGGTCAGAGTGCGGAACGCACCGTTACGGATAGCGTGACGGGCACACGTCTACTAGCTTGGACAGCAACGACCGTTACGACAGTAAGCAAGACCTCGAGCGTCAATGTTGCTCATAATCAAACTCTAACCCGTGTCGATGGTAGCGTCTCGGATATCAGTGCCATACATGCAACGATCGATGGCAAACCACTCGTCATCACGCGTTCAAGTGACAGTAGTGGTAACATTCTCACTTATATTATCGAATCCGGAACTATGAGTATTAGCAAGCTTGGCAGCTACTATGTCACCAACACCTACGAGAATATTCTGTTTGATCCCAACTCTGACGACCCATGCTCTCCGGTCAGCGGTAGCCTAACTACAGAAATTTTTGCGAGTGACAAAGACACCAGCCCACTAAAGACTCTGACAACAACCTTTAGTTCTGGAATCGGAACCGTATCCGGAGACACAACTGCTAGTGACAACCTAGCATCGAATATCAATCGTCGATGCGACTTTGGTTCTGCCGCTTCCTCTTAGACAATGCGAGAAGACATCTAAGAAAGCTAGCTGAGTTGCGACCGAATCACCCGTATTGCTTCTTCGATTTGCTTTTTCGAAAGATCCAGGTGGGTGACCGCACGCAAACGACGGGGGCCTACACGAGAGAAGCGCACACCATTACGCAAGCATGCGTCTTGAAATTCATCAATGCTACCTTTTGCCGCAGTCCAACGGAAAAAGACCATATTGCTTGCTGGTGCAAAAGTCTCCACTTCGATACCTGGTATATCGGAAAGACCTACAGCCAGAAGTTGAGCGTTGCTGTGATCTTCAACCAGGCGTACTACATGATTATCCAAAGCATAAAGACACGCTGCGGCTAGGATTCCACTCTGACGCATAGCACCACCAAATATTTGCTTGAGACGCCGAACTTTCACACGATGAATAGCATCAAAGACGAGCACGGCACCCATTGGACAGCCCAATCCCTTCGAAAAACATACGGTAGCTGTGTCGAACTCGCTAGCTATCTCTTTGACGGAAAGCCCTGAGCTTAGACTTGCATTAAATAGGCGAGCTCCATCGAGATGTGTTGAGAGATTAAGCTCGTTTGCAGCACTCAGAACCGACGAAATCTGTGACTCCGTCCAAGCACATCCCCCACCCATGTTTGTGGTGTTTTCAATGCTGACAATCTTTGAGATAGGATAGTGTGGACCCTGCAGCCAACGATAGGCTGTGCGTACATCGTCACCTGTAAAGATTCCATTTTCAGTACGAATGGGTCGAGCCATAAGTCCAGAATGAATAGCAGGAGATCCACCTTCTGCAAAAAACAGATGACAGTGCTCTGCTGCAATCAACTCGTCTCCGGGTTCGCTCAGTAATCGCAAAGCGATTTGATTGGCCATAGTAGCTGAGGGAAAGAACATTGCATCACTGTGTCCTAGCAATTCACACATGCGTTCTTCAAGTCGACGCGTTGTCGGATCCTCACCTCTTTGCTCATCACCGAGTTCCGCAGCTAGCATGGCTTTCTTCATTGCTTCTGTCGGGCGTGTAACAGTATCACTAGAGAGATCCATTCCATGAAACATTCGCACTACTCCTCAATTGCATAGTTCGCTAAGATTCTATGGAAAAATCGCAAAAGGTACATTCAAATTATGTCGTTAGCTTGTAGCGCAGCTAGAGGTTGCTTTGCGGATCCAACGCATCTTGCAATGCATCTACAAATTGATTGGCTGCCATAATAACAACAAACATGAAGGTCGAGGCTGCAAGAAAATTACTAAGCTGACCTGCTTGAATTTCCGAACTTGCCTCCATTAGCATAACCCCCCAGCTGATACCATCTTTGATACCGATACCAAGGAAGGAGAGTACAACTTCGGTTTTGATCGCAGCAATAAATGTAAGAGTAAATTCGACTAGCAGTATAGGCAAAATATTAGGAAATATGTGGCAAAAAAGCACACGAAGGTCTGATGCACCGAGCGCATAGGCTGCATCAACAAAATCCAAGGATCGCAATTTGATCACCTGCGAACGCAACACCTTGCACACAGGTGTCCAAAAGGTTGCGATCATCGCAAGATGCATCCCTATAGGAAAATCTTTCATCAGCAAAGCGATCGCACCCGCAAAAAGATAGAAAGGAATCGCATCAAAGCATGCTGACAACCCAATGACGACTTGGTCCAACCACTTACCTTGGTAGAACCCTGCAAGAGATCCAAGACTCAGAGCAAAAAAAGTGGAAAACAATGCGACGATAAAACCAACTTCAAAAGCTGTTTTAGTACTGTGAATACAACGAGCAAAAATATCCTGCCCGTTAAAATTTGTTCCAAACCAATAGACTCTTGAAGGACTACTGTAACCTGCCTCATGTAAGAGCTCATCCCAGCGTGTACCAGCAAAACCTACCCACACAGCAAGTGTAATTAAAAAGAAAACAAAGAGTACAATCAGAGCTGCTACACCACAGCGATCACGACCAAACTTTGTCCAAACTGTCGTCCAGGAGGAATAGCTTATTGGAAACGTTTGCACCGAATCATGCATGCTCATACGACTCGTACCCGAGGATCTAACGTTTTATAAATAAAGTCAGCGAGGATCCATAGGACGATGTAAAGCAAAACTCCGAGACTGATCACTGCCTTAAGTATGGGTAAATCTCCGGAAACAATTGCATTGTAAATGACCCCACCCATTCCCGGGATGCCAAAGAAGCTTTCAATCAGTACGCATCCTTCAACAAACACAAAGGGAACACTAAAGACTATGCGTGTGAAAATTGGAATTAAAGTATTACGCAAAACAGCACTCAACATCAGTCGCCATGGTGACCAACCAAAGCTTCGGGCTGAACGCACATAGGTTAGCCTCATTTCCTCCACCATCAGTGCTCTAAAAAATCGGAGGTTGTACCCCACGGTCACAGTCACCGTTGCAAGGGTGGGAACAAAAATATGTTCGAAGTAGCTTGAGAGACTATCCATCCTCCAACCTTGGACAGGAAAGAGATTGAAACCTCGACTTGAGCATAACAACGCCTGAAATCCGATAACAACAATCAAAAAACTCAAACTCATACCAACACTCGAACTGAATGTGATCAAGCGGTCTTGCCAGTGACCTCGATGATATGAGGCAAATAAAGCGAGCAAAACAGCAATAAGATTGCCTAAAACAAAACCTGGGATATTCAGAGCCAAGCTGATGGGAAGTGCACGTTGAATGATATGAACCACGCTCTCGTGATTAATGTGAGAGTGCCCAAAATTACAGGTCAGAATCTCGTATATATATGTCAGATAGCGTTGCCATAGTGGGATATTAAAGCCCAAGTGCTCACGCAAATTCTCAAGATCAGCCTGCTCTGCATGTTTGCCAAGTAAAACATAACTGAGATCACTACCAAAGTGGGCTATCAGTAGAAAGCTAAAAAAGGTAACCATGATGAACATGGCCGCAGCAAAGATCAGCTTCTTCATGATTTGTGATGTTTGTATTTGCGATGTCTGCTCAACTGAAATCACTACTGAACATCCACATACTTAAACAAATCCCCATGCAAATACTCACGCGGGTACATGATAACGTTTTTATGCCATAGATGAAAATTAACACGTCCAAAACCTGATACAGTTGCACAATCCTCTAACAAAATTTGCGTAAGCTGACGATAGATCTTCTCTCTCTCTGGTCCAGACTGCAAAGAGATGGATTCTTTGTATAGACGATCATACTCAGGATTTTGGTAGTTTGTCGTATTCGATCCTGGTGATGCATTTGGTCCATAATAGAGTTGGTAAGCATTTTGCGCATCTCGATAGTCAAAGTTCCACAACAACCAAAAGGTCATTAGTTTGCCACTGTGAAGGGCTTTGATAAAGTCACCAAATGTTGCAAAAGTATCAAACTTAATCTTTGAGCTAGGATAGCCAATCGCAACCATCCATGATTTGAACATGTCAAAGATTTGTTTAAATTCTAAGGACGCCTGACCAGCAAAACGCAAGACGGGTAATGTTTCTGCAGTCCAACCATTATCTTTTAAAATTTTCTTAGCTCCAGCAATATCGAGTGTCACTGAATTCCGAGAAAGTTTTTTATCAAAACCTTCGATTTCTGGTGGAACTATACCCGGGAACGGCTCACCCAACCCATAGTATGTACGATCGATCAACTGCTTCCAGTGAAAGCCCTTGCCAATCGCACAGCGTAAAGCGCGATTGCGCGCATTCCGCACAGGATCTTTGTGCTGCCCAATATCGGGATGCTGCATATTAAAACCTAGGTAGAAAAAAGCAGGTTCGGCCTCCTTATTTATGAAATAGCGATCAGCGTAGTCTTTTCGCAGCGTTGGAGGCTTTTGCGTTTGTACAATTCGTGAAAACTCTGGAGGAGGGATGCTACCAAACTGGATCTCATTCCCCTTCGTAAAGGAATTCCATCGTGAGGTGTTTTGTTCTATAAAACTCACTTCGATACGATCAACGATCGGAAGTTTTTTTCCTGCAAGTTTTAGAATTCCGGTAAAACCATGCGTCGCTTTCTCATACCCCTCTGCGATTGGGTCAAAGAACTCTGCACGATACTTGAGATTGCGCACAAATACAGCTTTTCTGTGATCATAGGAAAGAATTTTCCAAGCTCCAGAACCCACAGGATGCGTTGCAATACCTTTACCGTAGTATGTGATCGCCTCGTGCGGAACCACCCCTGAAGCCCCTGTCACGAGGGTGTACATAAATTGGGGGTAAGGATCTTTCAGTTGGATCTGGATCGTGTAACGGTCTATAGCCATGAGACCAGCAATGGCTTTGGAATAATCCGCACCTGCGGCGCCCCACTCATCGAGACCAACAATCTTGTCTTTCCAGAACCACCGGTTCCACGAAAATTCTTTCGGATCAAAATGCCGCTTGAGAGAGTAGACAAAGTCTTCCGCGACAACTTCGCGACCTATGCCCTTTGGGAAGCACGCATCATCCGCAAAATAAACCCCCTTCTTGATAGGGATGCGAATGGTCAGACCATCCGAGCTGATTTGTGGCATGGCGGCCGCAAGGCGCGGCTTGAGCTCCGGAGAAATTTTGAGATAGCGATATTCGTAGAGCGAATCATAAACTAGTGTAGCAAGCTTGTCGGCATAAAGGTCCGCGTAAGATGTAGTATCCAAAGTGCGTGGCGTAGCACTAAAGGAATGCCTATAAATTTTCTCTCCGATTGCGACTCTGGATTGGCACGCCAGGATGATGGCGCAAATATACCCTAAGCAACGCACCATTTGCGACCCTCCGACAAAGCTGCTGAGCTAAATGCGTCGAAGATTAGCTCATGCAGTAGACGGCGGCAAGGCTTCGTTGGGGCCACCACACCATCACCTTCATCGACGCCGTCACCTTCACACCGTCATCTTGAGCGAAGTCTGCGTAGCAGACGAGTCGAAAGATCGCCTACATTGAGCTTTGTAAAAACTTCGACGCTAATCTGACGACGTCGATGACGGAGTGGTCGCTTAGAGGGAGTTGAGGATGGCTGTTTGTTGGGTTTGAAGGTCGTTGTACTTTTTGAGAGTCTGAGTGATGACATCGGAAAATTCAGAATCAGCATCTGAAGCAAGCTGAATGACACCACTATACATGAGTGGCCCTAGGACCGTGAAAGTAGCTCCCAAAACACCTGCTATACCTGTTTTTATAGCTTTGGTTTTACGAATAGATTTTTGCTCTCTTTTGATGTCCTTTTTGTTTTTTTCATCAGCAATTGTCTTCTCTACTAAAGCATCCCGCTTGTAGAAAGGTGTGGGTTTGGTATCTATAACACTGACCTTTTCATCCACGGTAGCATTCCTCACTTTATTCACCACCTGTTGCTGCTTATACCACTGCACTCCTTCGTAGATGGAAAAAGCGGACAGCAAAGGCCCACCGACTGTAAAGAGCCAGCTCCATCGTTCTACCGGATTCTTTCCTATGCCGTAGAAGTAAAGCGTGTTGGAGTAGGTCACAACTTCCGGATCCTGTTCTGGTGCAGGTGGTATGGTGTAGTCGAGTGGAAAATACTGGGTGTTATCGCAGGAACCCATCTTTGGTGTTGTCTCATCGAGATACATACATGCATTTGTTGCTGCAGCACGTTCTGTAGCATTATCAGCAGCGTCAGTAGCATTATCAGCAGCGTCATAGGCTGCTGTTACACTGCTAAATGCAACTAGATTGGAGCCTTCTTTCTTTCTATTTGTAACAAAACGCTGCATTGGGTCACTTGTATTACACGTCTTTAAATTGAGACGATCTTCAGGTGTCGTCTCTGTCGAATTGAAACTCAGACACAGACAGTTTTCGAAATTGCGTTTAACCTCTCGTGTTGAAGCCGATTTAGCTGTCACAGCATCAACTTTATCCCATGCCTGACATGTTGCCGTAGCGACTAGAAGCGATCCAGGTCCAGGTTTGGGTGTTGCAGAAGGAGAGAGCGAATAGGCTTGCCACCGCGTCCGTGTACTACAAGCTGCAACTTCGAATGGGGCGCTAGACATATTAGCTTCTGTGAGACCATTTGTATTGGCATAGAAGCATTGCGAGTTAGGAGTTTGAAATTGGAAGGGTACAGGAAAAGATCCAACAGGTGTTGTGTCGGTGACTGTTTCGACATGTGTGACGGTGTTCACAGTTGTTACTGTACGTACAGAATTCTGCGTAACAGTATCAACAACAGTGTTGACGACAGTGTTGACAACAGTTGAGACAAGCGTTTGCACCTGTACGACAGTGGCAGTTGGTGGAATGATATCTCCATTGCTGTTTGTTGTCACATCCGCACTATTGGGAATACTTGTAGCGCAAGGATCTGCGCTATCCGCAAGCCCTAAGGTCGAAGCTGATTTAAGACCTGCAAATGATGGAGATCCATCTGGTGCTTCGTCTAGAGCCAAGGTCCATAATTTTTCACTAAACATGACGCTGTTCAAGCCTGTGTCACGTAAGATCCCCTTTGCCATCGACCATAGTGCAACTTCGCGTGGGCTCTGGGGACCAGCTTCTCCAATTGCATCCAAGTATTTCTTTGCAGGATCTTCCAGATTCAGCATTAGAGCACGAATCTGTCCTTTAATTGCATAGTACTGTGCAAGCTTCGCACTATTGCCTGTAGCCACTTGAACATCACGTTTTAGTACAGCAGGAGTTGAGATCACCCATTGTGAGGAACACTGGGTCTTTCCACTAGGCACAAGGTAGCCCCTAGGTCCAGGTTTGCGCACATAGGTACAAGCTGTGGCTTTGATCTGCAAATTGCCCGAGAAATCTGCAGGCAAGCTGATCACACCGGACCACTGCGGAAAGTCGATGCTTGCTTTTGCATTCGCTTGAGTGACAATGCTTCCATCTTTTTGTTCTGCTAAGCATTTGCCCGTCGAATCGCAAATGCTCAAGCGTGGAAAGTCGGCAACACGATCCTTCAAATCCTCAGGCATAGCACTTGCTGTGGTTGGTGTCATCGTCACCAGTAAGTTCTGGGTTCCAGCATCATCCACCAGACTTGCTGTTACAGAATCAATACTAAGTTTATTCGCATGCTCTGCGGGTACGTTTGGGGGAGGAGGATTTTTGTCTTGCGCAAGTGCCAAGGATGCTGAGCATGTACTCAGAGCTGCAGAAGAATCTTGCGTTTTTGTAGGGCTTGCTTTGGATGTACTCTTCTTCTTGCAATAGACAACACAAAGTACCAGCAAGATAAGACAGAGAATACGACGAGTCATAGACGAGCCCTCATCTGAAGATATCGAATGATGATTTATGCAGCTTCTTCTATTCTAAGAGCCTGGATGGGCATTGTGCAATCATAGCGCAAAGAAAACTCCGTCAAGTTGATTATAAAACATGCAGAAAAAACTTAGAAAAAGGTAATCTTTTCTGATATATAAGCAGCTTAGGTCTCAAGAGGGGCTATTGGCTGCGCTGAGGGTTACCGTTGAAAAAGTTTGTCCTCTTCGTACTTTTCTCTCTCATCTTGATCAGCAACTTGGTCTACTTCTTTTACTCTACAGACTTGCGACAGCGTCTGGAGTGGTTGCTGCTTGACATTCGTACGACTCTCAAACCGCAAGTTCTCACACAAAGTCGCGTTGCAATCGTAAGCATCGACAGAACTGACCTTACGTTTTTGAGTGCAGACCAAGCACCTAGTTTATCAGAGTCGTCTCTTATCTCCATCCTCGATGCGACTCTAGCTTCTGGAGCAGATGCCATTGGACTTCTACTCCCACATCAGGACTTTGACTACGAGAGTCGCAAAATGCAAAGTCTAGTCCGCTGGATCAAAGCACACCCGCAAGGCTACCTGGGAATTTTCGACTACCATCAGATCGAACCTTCCAAGCAGCATCTTCCAGAAATTCTACGTCCCATCGATACTCAAGTTGCAGGAGCCTCTACATTGCGTCTATACACCGAAGGTGTGGTACGTGAGGCGCCACTGTTGAGTTATTTGGGAGACGAACTTGTACCCCAACTCTGCACCTTAGTTGCACGACGTTATGCCTTGGCTTCCCAAAGCGAACGTCTTGAGCATACCATTCACGAGCAAATTCAAGAGTACCAAGACCGGCTCACCGAAAAACGCAACAACTATGTCGACACCGAAGCTCCTGGAATTTTGATCAACTATTGGTCCGCAGATCGTTTTGTACATCTTTCTGCACGAGAGTTGATGGAATCCAAAATATCTCCCAAGCTACAAGGAAAAATAGTACTCATCGGATATACGGTTTTTCGCTCACGTGAAATGAACTATCAGGAAGGCACTTTCATCAATATACCACGTGAGGGAGAAAACTCCTCCGAGCAAGAGGGAACACCTCTCATCTTTGTTAGTGCAAATATTTTGGAAAACCTACTGTCATCCAGCTGGCTCGAGGAAGCACCTACAGCATATGCCATTACACAAACCCTCATCTTTGTGATCCTCAGTTTTGCTATTTGGCGTATGGCACCAGCACTTGCAGTCATTCTCTTTATCATCGCCTTTACAACTCTCTTTCTCTTTCACGGATTTCTGTTTTCGTATGCAAATCTTGTAATCCCGATGGCTGACACTCTAATTTTTTCCATACTTGCCGCAATCATCGGAGCGTTCTGGCGAGCACAAGAGGATGACAAGCGTCGCGCCTTACGTGCTCATGGGGCACGTAAGCAAAGAAAACTTGCTTTGGTGCAGAGTCGCTTCCTAAATCGTTTTGCATTCGAACTCTTTGATATCAATCAGCAGATTGAACGCATACTCAGTCCGCATCAAGACTCATTCGCAGGTCACCAGCTTTTGCATTCCACTTTTCAAAAAGCGCTCAGTAGCTGTGCTGAACTCAATGACTATCTGTCTGGAATCAAACATTATTCGTTACTGAACCAAGTACAACAAGAGATTGTAAAAAAGCAAAGAGTCAGCGTCGAGCCTTTACTCAGACGCATCCTGAGTCAATTTGAAACTTTGATTGAAGAAAAGAAGATTCGTATAGTTATCGACGAAGAACTTGCTTGCGATGTATGGAGTGATGAAGTTTTGCTCGAACCCATTTTGTTTAACCTTGTATCGAATGCACTCAAATACTCTCCCGTTGGAGGAGAGGTTAGCATACGTATCGCTCCTCTAGATTACCACTGGGTTGCTATCTATGTCCGCGACCAAGGTTGTGGCATTCCACTTGAATACCAAGAACTGATTTTTGAGAAATTTTATCGCATTAAAGATGACAACTCCTATCGCGTCAAAGGCAACGGATTAGGGCTCTATCTCTGTCGATATTTTGGAGACAAGATTGGAGCAAAAATCCACATCGAATCTTCATCTGCACAGGGCTCACAGTTTTCCTTGGTGGTAGAAAAATATCGAGAGTCTTAGTACTATACGTCACTTCGAGACGACATTCACAAAGGAATTAAAGCGTTGATTCGGTCCAAAATATTTCCGTGGTTCCAACACCTCTACTTCAAATTCTGGTGGGTGGATGTACTATATCCGATACTACTCTCATTCCTGCTTTTTTGGAGTCTGAGTTATCTGCTCTATACTGGGCAGAAAAATCGTCGCTTATCTTCACAGATTGATTTGCGACTCATGTACTGGACCTTGCGTATTGCAGGCCCCCGACAGCTGCAGGCGCCTTCCCCCTTTGTCACAGTATCTTTGCAAGACAGCGACTTTAGCACTCTGAATCAGGTGCACATTCGGGATCATAAAGATACGAATATGATCAGTTATGCACGACTTTTGAATAGACTTCTGGATCTGGGAGCTCAAAACATTTTTGTACATTGGCAACCTGATGCATTTCCAAGTGGATCGCGATATGGACCACTGCTTTCCGTCGTTGAAAAAGCAAAGACACAAGGACGCTCCCTCTACTTTGCAACACATCCTGCGTTATTCAAAAATCTAGCTTCGGAATTCAAAGCTCACGCGAAATTACTGGAAGCGGATCCATGTGACACACACCTGCAAACGGTTTGCATGTATGATGAGGCCTGGCAAAACTGGATCATGCAAAAGCTCTCTACTTTATATTGGCGCAAGCCTACGTCGCGCGATTCATTCGCTAGGCAGATCCCCCCTCCCAAATCTTATCTTTTGCACTACAACAACTATTCAGACTTTGCTGATTTTTCTTTTCACGAAATCATGGAACTCAGACAACAAGGCACACAGGTGCATCCATCATTCTTCCAGGGCAAAACAGTATTTGTGGGAAACTCTGTTGTACAAGGCAAGGAGGGTATGTTCAAGGCATCGGACACGAATAGAGTCAAAACCGTGCTCGACCCACTGCAGATGTCGACGCGTCGCTTTGGAACACCTCTTCATAAGTTCTGGGCGCAGCAAGCGCAGATGTTTCATGACAATGCGCTTGTTGCTGTAGCTTCCAAAACATTCTCACTCAGCATGGCATTACTACTCGCTCTGAGCATCATTGTTTTTCTACATCGTTTTGGTGCGATGTACTCACTTGCGGTCTTCTTGGCTTTCGCTGGCGCAAGCCTACTGTGCAATGTACTTGCCATCATATATTTCAACATTTACTTCCCAGTTTTTGACTCACTCTACGCTGGATTGCTCGCTTTTGTACTCGCAACCTTTGCAAAACTTTCAATCGAATCCTTCTACCACTGGCGTCTGCGCATCCAGGAAAAATCAGATTCGGAGTTAGTTTCTGCTAAAAGCAATTTTATTTCGCTCCTGAGTCACAACCTCAATACCCCCGTTGCCAAAATGCAGGGAATTCTGTCAGCTGTGGAATCTTTCTGTCCTAATGAAGCCTTGCAAACGGACCTAAAAAAAGCGCAGAAACTGGTCACTACCATACAAGTTGCAATACGATCAGTACTGGTCACAACAGCTTTAGAAGAACATGATCTCAACCACGAACCGATCACAATCACAAGTTTTGTAAAAAATTTTCGCGAGAGCATGCTCAAAACACTAGAACGTCTTGGCATTAATGTAATTCTCTCTATACATGACAGCGAACTCAGTCAGATGCCCTTACGTTTTGATAAACGTGCACTTATTATGGGTCTGGCATCATTCCTCATTCTCTTACAAAAAAATCTAAAGAAGCAAGTCATCCATCTCGAGTTTGCTATTGAGGAGGGGGATACCGCAGGACTCAAGTGTACATTTACGGGTGACAACTCCACTGACTGGAAAGACTCGTGGCTCAATCCTGATCATCAGCAAAGTGATTTCTTACAAGAGGTAGCAAGCGCCGCACTTACAAGTTTGATCAAAACCTACACAGGGCAAATAGAAGTTGAGGGATCCAGAGCAAGGCTTCGCTTGTTTCCTTACCGATAAATTTCTTTAAAATCAACATATTAAAACACCGCGATTGACTTGCAGACAGTACTCCTCTATACCCTTCTCACTCACAACTCAACCCAATCATTTGATTTCGACTGAATTCGTATTTTTCTATAGCAAGGAGACTTTGATGATCAAGATTCAAAATAACAAATTCATTAGCCTCAATTTTTTTGTTTATATTTTTTCTGCATTTCTTTTTGCATATTCCCCGTTTCTGTTAGCGACTGATGAAAATGATAGCAACAACAACGATCCTAAAATATTGGAGCGAGAGATTGGCGCAGGTGCCTTTGGAATTATCAATCTGTATAGAGACCCAAGAACCAACGAGATATGGGTTGTAAAAGAGCTGATTCCAAACCTCGATGACGCAAGCTTGCAGATAGCTCGGGAAGCGATACAACGCGAAATCTGTTTTTTTACATCTGTTGGCACCGATACGCATATCAACATACTCTTACCCTATAGACGTCAACATGCAGGTCCAGATCTCTTTGAGAATCACCAAATTCCATTACCCTATTGCAGCAATGGAGATTTAAGTCAGTGGCTTCTCTCCCGAAACTTGAGTGAAGCTGAACTATTGAGAATTTTTCACCAAATTACTTCCGCCTTGCTTTTTCTGAAGAAGCACAAATTTATACATTTTGATTTGAAACCTGAAAACTTTCTTATAGATAGCACAGGCACAATTAAGCTCTCTGACTTTGGGCTTGCCGAGCCATGGTATGGATCTTCCGGATCAGTACAACGAGGAACCCCAGCATATAGCGCACCACAGGCGATCAATGGTGATGATTTTCGTTTTGTCCAAGCAGATCTCTATAGCTTAGGAAAAATACTTGAGTTTCTATTGGAAAAAAATCACGGAAGAAGTTCTGCATTATTTAAAACAATCGCCAATGATTTGCGTTCAAGATTATTGAATGCTCAAGCAGAGAAAAATATTCGAGATATCACATTCGTTATTTCACATCCCTTGACATGGATGGGAGAAACAGGTCTGCAAATCGACGAGCAGATGAGTACTCAACAAAGACAAACGCTACTAAGCTCGACATATGGATACTGGAACCAATTCAATCAAATCGTGCAAGCTTCCTACGCACACCTTCCATCTGCTTCTGTATTTGCCCTGATTTTTGGATATTTGTATATTGCACCGGCACGAAATGAAGGAGCTACAGAATCTATAAGCAGCATCACTAAATAGTCCGGCACTTTCTAGCTCACCACGCTCATCCTTTCCTCATACACCCTTGCTAAAATCGGAAAAAATACTAAGGAGATTTTGGCTATGCGTCGTGTGTTGTCTTTAATTCCAGGACTATTTCTATACTCATTAACTTGTAGCAGCTCATCAGTTCAAGCCAAACCCGATATAAAATATCAACATGTCTGTCAAAATATCAATGATAGCTATGAAACATGTCAGACATACGTCTGCGAGCTAGCTCTCGAAATTGCCAGCTGCCCTGAAGATGGTACTCCCGAATTTCGATATTTTCACATGAAGGATGGTCGCAAAGATACTCCGAAGATCGGATTATGCGTACATGAATGCGTTTACCCAGTTGAATAAGCGCTTACACCAAATCAGCGAATTTGACACATCATCATTTTGACTGCTTGCCACTACAAACCATCCACATAAGATAGCTCGCTAGAGATACGCTAGCTGGAAGTAGAGTAGCTACTACAGATTGCTGTGGAATTGATGACGATGACGATGACGATGACGATGACGATGAACATGGTTGCCGAGAATCACTTGAGAAAGTCTCAGGTGCTAACGAATGCTCACGGGCTAAAGCCAGAACCGGAAAATCTGAGGAGGAGTCTCTCCACCCTCCGGTAATCTCACGCTCCAATCGAGGTGACGTACTACTGTTTGCAGGAGACGTCTCTTGAACATTTGCACTAGCGGTTTCAGGCACATGGAGATTCAATAGAAACTCTGCAAAGTCAAACTCATTCGTCCCTATCAAATAGGATGTAATCATGGGATGCAAATCTTGCAAAACAACACTTGGCAGACAAGAGCTAACATAGTTTAGAATAAAATCTCCATGCTGCTGCATAGTCCACGCTTGGTATGGATTATTTGAGTTGATTGGAAAACCTAATTGAGCTGCCATAAACGTGATAGGTGCAATAGTACTCGACGTCGAAACAAGTGACGACTGTATGTAACTCATGTCACTTTGAACTTCTCTCAGGGCCTCGTAATTTTCAAGAATTCTTGTCTCAATAGTTCTCACAAAAGGCAAGATTGCAATCCATAGACCGCGAACTCGATCCTGACCAGACTCTGATCTGATGGAAGAAACTGCATCGATAATTTCACTAGGAAGATTTTCTCTAAGCACTTGATACGCGGGAATTTGTCCAAGTTGATGATCATGCCAGATAAAACATCCTAAATTGATATTCAACTCAGGTTCATCCTCAGACAATTCCTGAAAGATGCTCAACATGATCTTAAATGCAAGCATCCGAACATGCCTTTGCCTTTCGATCACAGAATCTTTAGTTGACTCTTCTTGTGTAGCATGCACATCTAAAGTGAAAAAACCAAGGATCAAACAGAATATAAATACAATTTTTTTCATAAATACTTCGCTTTTGACGGAATTCGCCTAGTTCAAATGAAAAATCCAAAATGGACAAAAATTTTTGCCAATATACTAGCGCATGGCAAAGACTTCAATCACTTGTTCTTACTGTATGGCACATCTAGCAAAGGATTCTAGGGAGAAACATGTGTCGCTTCGGTTTCACAAGATGCCCCAAAGACCTTGCCCCGAAACTTACTTTTTTCGATCGTGAGCCGAGTCGTACCAGGGCCAAGCAACTCTCCATCAACCGTGATCTTATTGTACTTGTCTGTCTTGAGTTCTAAACTATCACGGACTGTATTCATATGTACAAATGGCAGGTCATGCACTGCAGGGGTCTCAATTTTAATGAGATACTCAAAAAGATTGCTCCATCCAGCCTCTACTGTCGGTAGATAGACGAGATGCATTTTCTCGTCATCCAACTGTCCATCTGCAGAGACTTGAATAGTCTCCGTTGCAAAGGGAATATTCATTCCCCAAATCTGACGGAAGTCATTATTGAGGGCAAAACATTCTCTTGCTCCCGACAACCGCAATGCAGCTTGGTATGATGTTGAAATGAGCCATTTCCAAACCCCATAGACATCAAAACGAAGTGATCCTAAGTAAGGACGCAACCATTCTGAATCGATATCGATATCGGAAATGATTCCCAGCGAAAAACCTAGGAACAAAAGTCCATCTTCACCTCGATCGGTCTCAAAATTCCAAAGATCTAAGGAATGGTATTTTTTCTCAAGTATCCCCTTAAGCATCGCATCCTTGCTAAACTGAGTTGCGTTTCCACAAGTTCGATGATGAATACTGCGCGCCAAAGCATTTCCACTCCCTGCAGGAATATGAGCTATTGGCAGACGAGGAATATGATAACGACCAAGATTTGAGCTAGCGAGACCATTGTAGATCTCAAATATGGTTCCATCACCTCCCACACCTACGATGCCCTGAAGGGATGTGAGATGCTGATGCGTCTTCAAATATTTCTGTGTCTTTTTTGGTTCTGCAGAGATGAATTCTTCGAGATCGTATTCCTGACTGAGCAATGGCTTTACAGAATCTTGATAGTACTTAAGAGCATGTCCCCCACCTGCGTTAGGGTTAACAACAACCAAAAGTCTATCCCGTGAAAATGCAATACTCGCAGCACTTAAACTAAGAATGGCAATGAGAGAACGCATCATTTTACAAATCTCCTTGATGAGTTGCTTGACTTTGTAGAGTTTGAACATTCATTGCATACAAACGCAGAGACTCAGCTAATATACGTTCTGCAGTTTTTGGACCACCGATGCCTGTAGGTAGATTTGCAGACGCACCATACAATGCAGCTTCAACACTCATGCTCATCTGCGGACGAGATCGGATCAGTTCGATACAAAACTTTAAGTTATGCATGAAGTGAGGAATAAAATCAGCTTGCTGAACATGAGCCTGCGTTACTGCAATATGCAAAGTCTGCTGACTTACACGACTCAGATGCCACCCAAATTGCTTGAGCATTTCATCGAGTGTATATGTAAAATCTTGCAAAGGTTCTGCCAACTGAAAGGCAACCACCCACGAAGGAACATTTTCTCGCGGAACCGCTAGCAAATTTATACCATCCGTCATCGCAAGCTCGGAGCGCAGTTGCTGACCCACTCTAGCGATATTAAGAGCACGCTCTTCATAACCTCTTGCACCGATCTCAAGTAGACAGGTCAGTCCAGTTGCAAGATTTGTTGCAGATACAGGCGCACAGATAGATTCGAAAGCATCTGTATCATGTTCTAACATAGAGCGACGCATACCAAGAAAGGAAAGACCCTTTTGTGTGGTTCCATACTTGTGAATATCTGCTGACCAAGAACTTACTCCAATCCAACGTGGATTCGCAAAGTCAAGACGCACGGGATTGTTTGGCAAAAACTGCATAACGAATGCACCGAGACAGCTATCGACATGAAGTGGTATCTTGGATCTGTATGCAATCTGCGCAACACGTTCAATATCATCAACAGAACCCATCGGATAGCTCGGAGTCGAGGCAACGATTGCAGCAATGTTCGGTGTCTCTGCAATGAGTTTTTCCAAAGCTTCGATATCAATGGAACCATGCTCACGCTCATCAGGAATGCGAACAATCTTCACATCATTATCTAGGCAGTGACGATCTAATGCGACATGGGCTGTACGACTCATCAAGATAACAGGTTGGACATCAGGATTGGCACGACGAAAGCGTCGCAAGTAAATTTGCATAGCAAGACGCAGGCTCTCCGTACCACCACTCGTAACTTTAGCTGCATAATCTTCCGTATTGGCACCAAAGATAGGTAGAGCGACCCCAACAAGTACTGATTCCATGGTGCTGCGCCACTCTCGATCTGGGATGCTCTGCTTGCGACGAAAATTGGCAAGTTCCATAGCAACTTCGTCAGCTAGAATAGAGGGTGATGAACTTTGTGGAGTGCTATCTTTTTTTTCACGGGAAAAGATTGCGCTGAGTTTTTGTACCAAAGCTTTCTGATAGGAACTAGGAATCGAAGACTCTGTACGCAATGAATCTGCATAAGGAAAGTCTTCACTTTGAAAAGTCAAAGCGAGTTCTTCCAAACCACTGCGGCCATGACTTAGGATCAAGACATAAGCTAGAATGTAATTGATCCCTGGCAAGCTGCCTGCTGTATTGATTCCCGGGTATCCCCCTCCGAGCCATTCGACATGGCTTTCAAAGGCTGAAGTATAACCCGCATTGTTTGCAAAAATTGTTGCAGACACTCCTGCATAGATGAGACCAGAGCTTTCATAGGAGAGTGAATGAATATGCGTATTACGGAAGATAGTTTTTAGAAACTGAACATCATCTTTAGCCAGAAGCAAACGACGAAAGACTGTATTGGAAAGATGCAAATGGATCTGAATGCTTGGAAAGCGTTGCTTCAATATTCGTAATATTTCGCTAGTCTCAGATAAATTATCAAAGTGCAGGTGGAGTACTGCAAAATCAAATGGCACTTTGTTTTCTAGAAGCTTTAAGCTGAGTAGCTGCTTAGACTCAGTCGTCTCACTTTGTAAATTCAATGTACTTGCAATGCGAGCAATCCCTGAGGTCGAAGGGTCATCGATGATAAGCAACCTTGCTGGTTTACTTTCTTCTGTAACTATACGTTGGTTTTTCATTGCTCTAAGGCCTATGCGAATCGCTTCGCGACCACCGGAATTAATGATGCCGTAACGACTACCAACAAGGGATCCAAACATCGCTGCTGTTTCACGCATCGCTTTGATTGCAAGTGGAAATAACGAGTGGAGAGGATTTGCGACATTGAATTCTTCAAAAACAGTTTGAACCAACTCTTGGGTCGCTAGATCCGGATAAAGCATGGAGTTTTGGGGATCTGTATCCAAGTAACTTCGAAAGATCTGTGCTAGTTTTTTGCGATGTTCGGGTGTTCCATCGTAGTTGCCTCCCGACATGCGTCCACCTTCCCAATTTAGTTTCTCAGAAGATGCTGCATCCACCAGAGCATGGATCTTGCTAAGAGGAATAGGTCGCAGAGGTATGGCAGAATACACCCCATAGCTATCGTATTTTGAGACATCTTTGTTTCTCGAACTAAACAATGACGACATGATAAAACGCTGTCCGCTCTCGACTTGAAACAGCGCTCCGACTGCATTTGCCAAAGCTTGGTCAACAAAAGCGGGGACCATTCCAAAAAACCAGCGATTTAGAGATCCCATACTTGGGGACCAAGTGTCACTCTTTTGCAGCAAGCGTTCTTCAGTCTTTTTATCATTTGCACGCACCGACTCTGCCTCCGAAAAAACTGGATTGGCATATACCCATAGCAAGAAAAAAATCCAAAGCGGATACATAAAGCTCAGAGCTCCCATAGATTATGATCATCTAGCGGCTAAGGTGATGTCATTGTTAGGTGGATTCGTCAAATCAAAGAGAGGGGCGGAATTTCGAAAAGATGAATACTGTCTAAGACACACCCATCTCTGCAATGCATTCAAACTCATCTCTTGTCACTGGAAAAACCGAAAGGCGATTGCCTTTCTTCACGAGCGTCATAGCGGATAGATTTTTTGTTGCTTTGATCGCTTCGAGAGTGACGGTATGTTTTAGATCTCTGTAAAAAGCGACCTCGACGCTCACCCACGGATTTTTTTCGCGTGTAGCTTTGGGATCGAAGTAGTCACTTTTTTTGTCGAGTGCAACTGGGTCGGGAGCAGCTTCGTTCACAATCCTTGCAAGACCTGCAACTCCTTTATCATCACAGTTGGAATGATAAAAGAGCACAAAGTCTCCCTTGTGCATCTGCTTCATAAAATTGCGCGCCTGAAAATTGCGGACCCCTTCCCAATGTGTTGTCTTGTCTTTTTTTAACTGTGAAAAAGAGTATACGTCGGGTTCGCTTTTCATCAACCAATACTGTGTCATATTAGAGATTTTCCAATAGATAGTACGATGGCATATCTTCTACCTTCGCCTCGCTGTTTGAAATCAAACGACCCTTCTCTGTGACAGGCCTAAAACCTCGGCCTTCGAAAAGCCTTTGTGCAACCAACATATTTTTTGTCGTTTCCAAATACAAACGACGGTAGCCAAAGCTCTTTGCCGCCTGTAAGGATTGGTCGAGTAACATCTTACCGATGCCTCGTCCTCGATACGACTCTTCAACAACGAGATCACGGATCTCACCCACACCTTCACTGAGCGGAAGACCATGAAAAGGACCAAGCCCAACGCAAGCAATCGGTTTGTTAGGATTCACTTCATCAATCGCTACGAGAAAGTGACAGCCCTCTCGCGTATACACTTCATGCAAACCTTTCAGACGACGAAAAGTTGCGATGAGAATGTTTTCATGTTCGTCGTAGTTTTCTAGGTTGCGTCGCATCAATGCTGCAACCGCACCTTCGAGTTCGACAGAAAGGGGACTAAGACGAATACTCGATCGACCAAGCATAGCAACTCCCAATTAGCGCCCTAGGCAGATATCGATTCCTTCGGCAGCCGTTAACATTTCATCATTTTCTGCGATTTTTCTGCGCTGGTAAACCGGCAGGTCCTTGTAAGCGATATCGGAAAGTTTTTGCCCCTTTAGAACAACAAGGCGCCCAAACTGTTTCTTCAATGCAAGTTCGACCGCATACACACCAAAACGAGTTGCGAGCAAGCGATCGACCGGATTGGGTGGACCTCCGCGTTGAATATGCCCAAGCACAGTCACACGAATGTCCATGCCTGTACGATCGTAGAGCCCTTTGCTAACGAGCTGACCTATTCCACCAAGGTTTTTCTCACCGCTTACTTCGTTCTTGTAAGTCATCTCGCCATCTTTGGGTAGCGCACCTTCGGAGACCACAATCACTGAGAACTTGCGACCCATCGCCTTACGAGCCTGAATTTTGCGTTCAATTGCTGCAAAGTCGAAAGGGATCTCGGGAATTAAAATCACATTTGCCCCCCCAGCAACACCACCATGCAGAGCGATGTAACCGGAGTCACGACCCATAACTTCGAGCACCATGATGCGATCATGAGATTCTGCTGTCGACTGCAAACGCATCACAGACTCAGCGACTATATCAACGCAGGTACTAAACCCAATAGTCTGCTCGGTACCGGGCAGATCATTGTCGATCGTCTTAGGAATACCGATGATGTTGAAGTTTTCTTTGACCATTTCTGCAGCAATGCCCTGACTCCCCTCACCACCAATGGAGATGAGTCCATCTAATTTGAGCTCTTGCATACCAGCCCGAATAGCTTTGATCTTCGCATCTTTATCTTTAGTAAAAGGGTTCCCCTTATTGTAGGTCCCTAAGATGGTTCCCCCCTTTGCGACAAGATCCGTGACATCCGCGAGTTGAAGGGGCTTGGCACGCAAAGGCCTCTCTATTAACCCCTGCAAACTGTCGTAGATACCGACAATCTCGATGCCCGACAAACTGGCTCGTTTAACAACCGCACGAATCGCTGCATTTAAACCAGGACAATCTCCACCACCTGTGAATAGACCTATCCGCACTCTCGAACTCCTGTTTACAAACTGTTATCAACCTATTTATGAGATAGGTTCGATGAAAAAAGCAAGATCTTCAGGGATTGTTCGGCACGCCGAAGGCATTTCCGATACGGAAGTACCAACAGAAACGTCCTATTTTTGCAAGGCTTCAAAAGCTGTTTCAAGTGCATGATACCGCTTGCAGGGATTGCGACCGCAACGCCATCTTAGACGCTGCATGCTTAGCTTATTGTCTGCATCTTTCACCATGTGCACATACTCTTCTTCAAACATGTCAAAGCCGTTCTCCCAGTGATCCGTTAGGCCCTCACTTAGCTTTGATATGGTCTCTGCAAACTTTAGATCTTTAGCCAGCGAGTTGCGAACAACATCCTTTTTACCCAAAGGGATGAAGAATAACTCGGCATGTGGGTCGTTGCCAACCACCATCATCGACCCATGCTTTCCAACTCCAGCTAGACCTCCGCCACTGTAGAGTGCCCAAGCTTCTTTTGCATTCGCATTACTCTCAAAAATTTTCTGAAACTGGGCCTGCGCTAACTTTGCAACCTGACTTTCTGCATCCTGCTTGGATTCGCCTGAGCCCCCTTTCGACACACATTGGGCTGCAAAGAGGGAAAGAGAGACAAGAAGACTGAATCGAATCCACATCATTTTGCATCTCCACAATAACTGATTTCTTTGATAGTCCGAGGAATTGCGACCGATTCTACCTGCATGTCGGCATAACGAAATAATTTTGACACAGATTGTTCTGCCAGCTCCCTAGTAATTTGCAGACGGCAGTCTTGTTTCATAGTGTTGCGATTGCGAGCACAGACAGGTACATAGCCTTCTTGCACACGTTCGACATGCATGGCCTCAGCCTCCAAAGTCCAAGCACACTCTTTCTTGCCATCGGGGTCACAGGAGCAAGCACTCATGGTGAACGCGATCCCAATGAAAAAGATATTTCTCAGAAGATCTTTATTGCGCAGCATAAATATGCCTCGTATTTTGGTACTCAGTCGAAATGATCAGTTCATCATACCATATCCGCTTTTGCGGTCCCAATTCGGAGTTTAGTATGGCACGCCAAATCGAAGATGAATTGCGTAAGTTTAATGAGGGGGTTCAACTCCTCCGTCCGCTTATGGATATAGAACAGGTTGCTGAATATGCGTACACCTTCACGCCCAAAAAGACCCCTTTGCTAGCGACTCCTCCCAAAAAACTGGGGTTCGTACTCTCGGGCATAGTCCATGGCAATGAAACAGTCGGCATTGCTGTTGTGAATGAATTTCTAGCTCTACTCGCGAGTCAAACGGTTCAGTGTCGCGTACCTATCGGAGTCTTTTTAGGCAATATACCTGCGGCACTCAAGAACGTACGTTTTGTAGAACGTGATCTTAATCGTAGCTTTGATCGTCACGGCCAAACTGCAGAAGAGAAGAGGGCGCGTGAATTGCTTCCCCTGCTCTCCGATGCAATGTGGTACCTAGACCTGCATCAGACCAACAGACCAGCTGAAGAGCCCTTTTTTATTTTTCCGTACGCCCGCGAAAGTTTTTTCTTTGCGCAAAACTTGTCGAGCTTCACACCCATAGTTACGCATATCAACTCCCATTTCTCCACAGACGGTCAATGCACAGATGAGTACGTCAACAAACACGGAGGAACTGGACTAACACTCGAATGTGGCAAAGCTGGTTTTGATCCATTACAAACTGGATTTGGTCTGAAGGTTGCTCTGCATGCGCTGCGTTTTGTACATTGCATGCTTGAGACACAAAAAGCTCCACATCCGACACCGAATGAGCGTAGAAAAGTTTACGTGGTAAAAGACACCCTAAAGTGTCCGCAAGAAGGTGTGATCAAGTTACGAGAAGGTTTGATCAACCTGCAAGCTGTTGAAAAAGGGGAACCGCTCGCAACCGTTGATGGAAAGAATATTGAAAGCCCTCGCAGTGGACGTATCTTATTTCCCAACTACTCTGCAGAAAAAGCAGAAGTGGGCAAAAGACCTGCGGAGCTGATGCGAGTGATTGAAGAAATTGCTTTGAAAGATCTTCCTTAGGAGAGCCTGAGTTTTACCATCTTCAACTTGCCTTGCTTGAAGATGTAGTCTCGGTTGGCTTCTAACACAACCGACTCACTCTGAACAGTCTCTCCATCCAGATGCAAACCATTCTGCTTAAGCAAGCGTCGAGCCTCCGAACGTGACTGTGAGAAGCCCAGCTGCACACTTACGTCGATAAGATTCACCTTGCCATCTGCATCTGCACTTACTGTATGTGTAGGCAGATCTGTCGGAACTTTGCGACTCGAAAAAGTCTCCTCAAAGTGCTGACGAGCTGCCCGTCCTTCCTCTGCACCCCAGTAGTGTTCGGTGATTTCTTGTGCGATTGCTTTCTTGGCTTCCATCGGATGCAAGGTTCCATCGAGCAGACGTTTTTTAACATCTTCGACATAGGCCCGACCCTTGCGACTCAGAAGTTCGTAAAAACGAACCATCAAAACATCCGAGATCGACATACATTTGCCAAAGATCTCTCGCGCAGGCTCGCTAATACCGATGTAGTTGTCCAAACTCTTCGACATCTTCTGAACGCCATCAAGACCTTCGAGCAAGGGAACCGTAAGTGTGCACTGAGGCTCTTGTCCGGCATGGCGTTGCATTTCACGACCGAAGAGTAAATTGAATTTTTGGTCCGTGCCACCGAGCTCTATATCTGCATGCAAGTGCACGGAGTCATAGCCTTGTAGCAGTGGATACACGAGTTCGTGGAGATGAATTGGAGTGTTTTCATCCAAGCGTTTGGAGAAATCATCACGAACTATAACTTGCTGCACAGTACGCGTAGCCATCAGTCGGATAAAATCCATCGGAGTCAGTTTGTCGAGCCAGTGACTGTTGTAAACAACCTCAGTACGCGATGGATCGAGAATGCGATAGATTTGCTCCTGATAGGTCTTGGCGTAATTGAGCACCTGCTCAGAAGATAATGGGGGTCTAGTCTTAGATTTGCCCGTAGGATCCCCGATACGAGCGGTAAAATCCCCAATAATGAAGATCACCTGGTGCCCAAAGCTTTGAAAGAGTCGCAGCTTATTGAGGACCACAGTATGGCCTAAGTGGATGTCTGGACTCGAGGGGTCTGCCCCCAGCTTCACGCGTAGGGGTTTCTGCTCTTTGACAGAACGTTTTAGCTTAGCAAGAAGCTCATCTTCTGCAATAATCTCCGCACAACCGACTTTTATTTCTGCGAGTTGTTCCTCGGCAGATACCGTAATTCTTTGGATGCTCACGACACTTTGCTCCATTTTCATTTTTCAGAAGGTATACAGGATTAACACAAAATGAAGCCTGCACAAAAGATCCTAATGATCCAACTTCGGCAGCTTGGGGATATCTTGCTAACCACGCCTTGCATGCGCGCGATCAAAGAGGCTAACCCTCAGAATCATATCAGCTTTCTTAGCCATAGCATGGGGCGGGAAATACTCAAAGACTCTCCCTATATCGACGAACTCCTGATCTACAATGATAAAGACTGGTGGGCATACACAAAATTTGCCCTGTCTTTGCATCGACAAGGCTATGATCTGGTCTTTGATTTTATGGCAAACCCCCGCTCAGCAATGCTTGCATGGCTAACACGCTGCCCCAGACGCATTTCCTTCGATACGCGACGCAACTGGGCCTTTACAGAGCTTGTACCCAGATCCAAGGACTCAGACTACATAGTGCGAGAGAAATTCACTTTGCTACATGCTGCTGGGTTTGCAACTCACGATGAGAGCCTAATAATGCCTTGGAATGAAAAGGACCTGGGCCCCTTCCACCAACTGATGTCGGATGAAAGTTTCCGCAACGCACCACTACGCATAGTGCTTAGCCCCACACACCGTCGTGAGAATCGACGCTGGCCTCTTGAACACTATGTTACACTTGCCGAACGTTTGGTCCGTGAAAAAAATGCTGCTGTGATTTGGAGCTGGGGCCCTGGTGAAGAAGATATTATTCAAGGACTGGTACGTCAGTGTGCAGTGCGTACCTTCGCAAGTCCAAAGACTACACTCCGTGAACTCACCGCTCTACTTGCCAACTCTCACCTCTTCATCGGCAATGCAAATGGAGCCAGTCACTTTGCAGTAGCTGCAGACTGTGCAACACTCAAGCTCTGCGGTCCACATACCGAAACACAGGCTTGGTCACCATTGAACGACAAGCACCGTGTCGTCAAGGTGTGGGACGATATCCGCAATCTAGATGTTGAAACAGTTTGGTCTGCAATTTTTCTCTAGAATCCACAAATCTATGCAGATAGAGACACCTTTCGTCGTCTTACTCATGCTTCCTCTTAGTACCTCTATGACAAAGTTCTGAGTCACTTGTAAATATCAATGTTGCACCAACATTTATTTCTCGGATATCAGGAAGGGCCTCAAACTCTTCGACAGTATCTATGTTGGTTGCGTTGATAGGGATGTGACTGGACGAACTTGACGAACTTGACGAACTTGACGAACTTGACGAACTTGACGAACTTG
>CAZWOL010000027.1:0-38145 GCA_964635325.1 uncultured Pseudobdellovibrionaceae bacterium | reverse complement strand
ATTCAAATTCTTGGATGCAATAATGCGAGTGACAAGGCTCACTGACAGACCTCGTCTGCAGCAGCTTTGAGTGTTTCTACAATCTTCTTATTCTTGTGAGAACGCGAGCCATAGAGTCTTGCCGAAAAAACGGTGATGATCTCTAAGACGTCACAAGTGAGATCTTCTTCGTAGGTGGAATCCTCACTCGCGTTGATGATCACAACCTCACACCCCACATGAGAGCACAGAGAAAAAATGAGCTCGGCTCCAAAGCGGAGTAAGCGATCTTTATGCGTAATGACAAGGCGCCCGATTTTCTGATGACAGAGATCGCGAATAAGCTGATTGAGCCCCTTCTTCTGATAGTTCATGCCCGAGCCCAAGTCTTGGATAACCTCGTACTGCCATCCTTGCTGAGAGCAATAGAGCTCTAGCGTTTTAACTTGACGCTTAAGATCCTCAACTTGGTCTCGTGAGCTCACACGAGCATAGCAGATCGTCGGAAGTTTTCTTTCAACCGCCCTTGATGTTAAAGTGACACCAAGCTTTTCAAAGTCTTTGAGATCGAATAATCTCTGTCTACCTGGTGTGTAGCCAGCTACCTTCACCTTCCCGTCTTTCGCCCAACGGCGAAGCGTATCAGGATGGATCCCAAGGTGTTTAGCTGCATCTGTAATCTTCATCAACATGCAGGAATTATATGTAGCTACATGATTTTGTCAAGATATATCAATATTTATTTAAACAGTATCAACCCCCCCCAAATTGATGGAGGCACATTTATGCGTAAAATAGTTCTAACTTTGTCCTGCTGTTTATGGATCGGCTCTACGCCAAGTTTGGCAAGTCCCTATGTATTGGCTCCGCCAACAACGGCTGTCAAAATTGATGCGGACACTGAGATCCTCAAAAAAATTTCGGACTCACTCGCGAAGATTGCAGAGGCGTCTAAAAAAGCCTTGGTCTTTATCTCTGTTTCTAAGACGACACGTGGTCAGCAGACTGTTGATCCTTTTGAGTTCTTCTTTGGTGGTGATGGGGGGCGTCAGGCTCCAATGCCATCTCAGCGCCAAGAAGGTTTTGGCTCAGGATTTTTTGTAGACCTCGACAAAGGGTACATTCTTACAAACAATCACGTTGTGGAGAATGCCGACAAAATCACACTTAAATTGGCGGACGGTAAAACTTACGACGGTAAAATTGTCGGTAATGATCGTGATACCGACGTTGCAGTTGTTCAAGTTATCGACTCTAAATTCTCTCGTAATGCTTTGACGGCTCTTGTTCTTGATGATTCCGACAAAACATCTATTGGTTCTTTTGCGGTTGCACTAGGTGCTCCATTTTTGCTCGAGACCAGCATTACTTTTGGTATCGTTTCTGCAACAGGTCGGGGCAATTTGTCTCTGACAAAGATGGGCAACTTCATCCAAACGGACGCAGCGATCAACCCAGGTAACAGCGGTGGTCCTCTTGTTAATATGGATGGCAAAGTCATCGGCATCAACTCCGCAATTTATTCGCAGTCTGGAGCCTATGCCGGGGTTGGTTTTTCCATTCCTTCCAATATTGCGCGTCGCATAGCAACATCATTGATCAACGGAGGTAGCTTCCAAAAAGGTTACATCGGTATAGCATACGAACCACTGCGTGAAGAATGGCTTGCGAGCTTAGATCTTCCTAAGCGTACGAAGGGTATTATCATCGGTGAAGTGGCTCCAGATGGACCAGCTGCTCAGGCAAAACTCGAAGCGAACGATGTCGTTGTGGCAGTTGATGGACAGGACCTAAGTCCAGAAAATTTGTCGAGTCTGATCGGTTTGAAGGATCCAGGTACAAAGGTCATGCTTACGATCTACCGTCGAGGCAAAAAAATGGATATGCCTGTTGTGATCGGTACATCTCCAGTTGTAGCTGCTAACAAAGGAGCCGCAGCGAAGAAAGCAGCGTCACCTGTGAGCAACAAAGCTTATGAACTCTTTGGTTTCGAACTGACTCCAGTCGACCAAAAACTACAAGGCCAGTTTGGTTTTATGTCGAAGTCGGGATTGGTGATCACTCAGCTTGAACCTACATCTCCAGCTTGGCGTGCAAACCTTCGCATCGGTGATGTTGTATTGAGTGTGAATGGACACCGTATCACTTCGTTGCGAGATTTCGAAAACGCACGTCGTGATCGTAAGACCATATTGATTCAGGTTGAGAGCAAGGGTCGTGTAGGTCAGGTGCTCTTAGACGGTGCGTCAAGCTAAAGTGTTTGGAGAGAGTTGGGTGCTGCTACATAGATACTAAGCAGACGATCCCTCGACTACGCTTCGTTTCGCTTGGGATGACGAATAGTCCCGTCATCCCAAGCACCTGTTGCTTAGTCAGGCTGTCAAAACATTCTATTTATGAGAAGGAAACCTTCGATGAGAAAGACAAGACAACAACGGTTTTCAATAGGCCTTATCGGAGTCCTTCTCAGTTGCATGATTCCACTCGCCTGCACACGTAGCAGCGTGAAAGAAGCGCAAGAGCGTGCACGTGAAGAAAAAGAAGACAACGAACTGCCCGAAGTGGTCGTTCGAACATTTGAAAAACAGGAACTTTACGAAACTCTATCCTATTCAGGTACAATTTCTGCTAAGCAGCAGCGATCCGTCTATGCTCCTTTGCCTGGTTTGGTGAACGAGATCAAGGTGCCTGACGGTGGTTTTGCTAAAAAAGACCAGACTCTTCTTGTCATCAAACCCGATGCAGAAGGTTTGGAATTTCGTGATCATGTGATTCGTGCGCCTCAAGATGGGGTGGTGATTGCGAGATTTGTGAAAACGGGAACGCATATCGACCGTAACCAAGAGTTGCTTACGGTCGGAGACCTTTCTGGTCTAAAGGTCGAAGTCTCAGCAACACTTGAAGATTTACAGCATCTACGCAAAGATCAAAATGTCGAGGTTTGGGTCTATAATTCACAGGAAAAAGAAGCTCCTTTGAAGGGGGTTATCAAGTTTATTCCTGGTTCTCCGGATGCAAAGACAAAGACCTTCCCAGTGAGTATTTCAATTTCTTGTGAGATCAAGAACAACTGTCACAGAGCCTATCCGGGTCTTCTGGCTCGTATCACTGTAAAAAAGCATCCGCATGAGGGATTTAAAATTCCCTTCAAATATTTGCGTCGACAAAAGTCTCATCTCTTAGTTGCTAAGGATGATGATACAGCTACCTTTATTGAAGTTGAGGTCGGTCAGCATTATGGACAAGATGTTGAAATTCTCAAAGGGATCACAGCGCAAACGCGTATCATAACATCTTTTTCCAAAATGCCGCAGGAGGGGCAGAAGGTGAAGCTTAGCAGCGCTGGCGTTCCAGATAAATTCTCCGAAAAATAAAGTAGGAACCTATGTTAAAAAAGCTCTACGGCAATTTTTCTGCAGTGGGATTTTTGATTCTCGTGATCTGTGGCTTAGGGCTCTTTCAATTTTTTAGGCTCCCTATTGCCCTTTATCCACAAACTTCAAGACCGACAATCTATATCAATGTCGATACCTATGGCATCAGCTCAGAAGATTTTCTGGAACGCTATGGCAAAGATATTGAGAGCAAAATACTATCGATCAAAGATGTCGAAGATATAGTTGGAGACTATGAGCCCAACAATGCTTCGTGGGAAGTTGAATTTGGGTGGGGCTACGACGATGAGAAGGCAAGCACACAACTCAAGGCTATACTTGCAGGTATAGAGAGCCAGTTTCCTAAAGATTGGGGAGGCTTTAGTTTTGGAACTAAAAAGGGTTCCAGCAATCAGATTGTGTTCACTGTACACTCTAGTGCCATAACTCAAGATGATCTCTATCAGATGCTTGACAATCGTGTGAAAGGTCAAATTGACAAAATAAAAGGCTTGGACAAAACCTTTCTCGTGCAACCGTATGATAAAGAGATACGTATCACTCTCGATGAAACCAAACTTCTTCAGTGGGGCCTCTTCCCTGAGGATATCAGTCAGGCTTTGAAAGAGCGTAAGGAAGATCTAGCTCTCGGCCGTTTGGACCTCAAGGATGGTGGTAAGTTTGCTTTCTATGTAGCGACCAAGAATCGCGGTGTCGATGATATCGCTGCTACCTTTCTCAAAAAAATCGGAGCACGGGATCTTTATATACGGGATATTGCAGATGTAGAATTGCGTAAGGTTACTCCTAACTACATTGCAAAGGGTAATGGCAAACGTGGTATCATCATCGGCGCTAGCATTTCGGATAAGGCAAATATAGTACAAGCATGCGAGGCTGTTTCAGAACTCATTCGAAACGAGGTTCCCAAACTCGGTCCAGACATAGAATACGAAGAGCTCCTCAATCCTTCCATATACGTCCGTGAAGCCGTCAACAATGTCGGGCATGAAGTCTTGCTTGGTGTTTTGATTGCAACTCTTGTGCTCTTTCTATTCTTCGGTTCGCTCACTTATACGTCGATCATTGGGGTGTCCATTCCACTCTCCTTGATCGGTGGTTTTATCATGATGAAAATACTCGGCATCGAGGTCAACCTCATATCTCTCGGTGCGATGGCTCTAGCTGCGGGTATGGTTGTTGATGGTTCTATAGTTGTATTGGAAAATATAGTTCGACACTATGAGCTGCGCAATCCATTGAGCTTTGCAGAGCGTATTCAAACAGCCTATGATGCTGTGCTCGAGGTTCGTGAAGCCGTCATCGTATCCTTGCTTACGTTGACGGTTGTATTTGCTCCGCTTGCATTTACATCACCGCTTGCCAATGCCATTCTCGGTGATCTCGCAAGTGTCATGGTTTGTGTGCTGATCATTTCGATTGGTGTTAGCCTCTTTATTATTCCTCCGCTTTTTGTGCGTTTGGGTAAGGTTGAGACACATGCTAAGCGTTTCATCGTATCTGAATGGACCATTCGAATTTTCGATGCTCTAAAAGATAAATACGTGAGTGCCCTCAAGTGGGTGCTGCGAAATGATAGCTTTTGCAAAGCCTTTCTTGCAGGCTGTTTAGTGCTTTTTATTGCTGCACTTGGCGTTTTTGGATTTGTCTTGAAACGTGAAATTTTGGCAAAACCCGATACCGATAAAGTGTGGCTTTCGATCAGTTTTACAGACAAAAATCAGGGTATTGATAAAATCGATGAACTGACCACACCCTATGAAACAATTCTCAAAGACGAGTTTTTTTCGGATCTCACCCACTTTTATACGTCTGTTCAAAAAAGTGGTGCAGATATTTTGTGTAATCTAAAAGATAAACGTAATATCACGGCATTTAAGCGTCGACTCGAAGATCGCTTCAAAAATACTCCCTATGTTCACTTCAGTGTGGATCCTTGGCTCCCAACTTCCTTGAAGATACCCGAACCATCTTTGGTCGAGATCGAGATCGGTGGGCAGGAAGCAGAACAAAAACGCCAGCTTTTGGAAGAGCTCACGGAGGTGATCGAAGGAGTTGATGGTGTCAGCTATGTTGATGAAAATCCATATCACCAGTTGAAGCACTCCTTCCAACTGAAAGTAGACCAAGATATGGTTCGCGCGATTAGCAGCGATTTTCCGGACTTTAGTATGGATCGTGTTTTTGACCTCGTCAAAGTGCGTTTGAAGGAACAAGAGATCCTCAGTACCTATCAAGAGGGAGATAAGCTTTCCGTAAAAATGAGTTTTCCTGAACGTACGTGGAACGGTCCGCAAGATATCTCGGATCTGCAGATCAAGTTGGGGGAAAAAATCATCCCCGTTCGTCAGTTCTTTAGTTTAGTGCCAGAGAAACGTTGGGAAACTATCTATACCAAGCGTGGCAAAAGAGTTGTGCTCCTAGATGCAAAGCTTAAAGACTCCTATCAGAACGAAAAAGAGGAAGTCCGAAAAGATGTGGTCGAAGCTATCCGTAAAATGAGAGTGGATCCTTCCTTGCTGACCTTTCTCGATACCGAAAAAGAGATTAATGAAAATATCCTGTCTCTAGTGCTTGCGATGCTTATCTCACTCATGCTGGTGTGGTTGATCGTGAGTATCCAGTTCCCAAGCTTTGTGCAGTCACTGATCGTCATGCTTGTGATTCCGTTGGGGTTTATCGGGGCTTCTGTTGCTCTTTTGCTTTCAGGTTGTCCGCTGTCGATCAACTCAATGTTGGGATTGATTTTGCTTTGCGGTCTTGCTGTAAATCATTCCATACTTTATGTAGATTTTTACAATGCGCAAAGAAAAGATGGTCATCGTCAGGATGAGTCGATTCTTGCTGCTGCAGACCTACGTTTTAGGCCAATCATGCTCACCAAGTTGACAGCAATTTTGGGGAGCCTACCGATCGCTTTGAGTTTTGGAACTGGTGGTGAAGTTTTGCAAGCGCTGGGCATTACGATCTGCGGAGGGCTTGCGATTTCCATTCCTCTGACACTCTTTGCCGTCCCGATGAGCTTGCATCTGATGAAGGACACACGCTGATGTTGCGAATTGTATGGGTTGTAGGATTTTTATCGTCGCTCGCTTCGGCAGAGGCTCTGGATCTTAAGACAACAGAGCGTTTGTTTTTGGACTACAATTTTGCTCAAAAAGCTGATGGTGCAGAGATTCGAGCAGCTCATGAAGATGTGACAAAAAAATATGCGGAAGTTTTACCTAAGCTTGATTTCAAAAGTAGTTATATTTTCGACGGTCGTCGTGAGATGTCATTGCATGTTGAACAGCCTGTTCCTTTTCCAATGAGGTGGTCGAAGGAACGAGAGGTCCTTGACCTAGGCGAAGATATTGCTCGCAAAACTCAGTCCGCAAATAGGCAGGATCTGATCAACACTCTCCGCAAAGCATATTTTGGAGTGCAGCTTCTGGAAAAAAAGAAAGAACTCTACCAGCAGAGTTTTGCTATTGTCGAACGTTTTCAAAAGCAGAGTGAGCATCGTTTTGGTCGTGGTTACATTGCTCAGGCTGATCTTAAGAGAGCAAAATTACAGTATTTGGATTTGTCTCGAGAAGTTCTGGAGCTCAATGCAGATCTCGAGAGTTCCAAGCGTCAGCTGTTTTTCTCTTTAGGAAACAAGGTTAAGATGCAAACCCTAGCAACAGAATTGAAAGTTGGAGATGCCTTTTTAAACGTGAACGAAAAAGAATTGCGAGAGGAACTTTCTCACCACTCCAACGAAAATCTAGCGATCGCACAATTGAAAAGTGAAAGCACTCGTTTGCGAGCCGAAAATTCGGCATATGCATATCTTCCTGAACTTAGCTTTCAAGCAAGAATTCCTGTTGAAAAACAAAATGACAGATCTGAGCGCTATTCTGCTACTCTGAGCTGGAACCTCTTTGCAGGTGGCAGTGATCGTGCAGAGCAGCGCAAAGCATACGCATTGCGTGAACAAGCAGACTATGCTTTACGTGAGCAACTTACTCAGCATGCAAGTAACTCAGACAAAACAGTGAACAGCTTGCTAGCTGGTCGAGCATCCTATATCAAACTCAAAGAGGGTCTTAAAATGTGGGAAGAGATCTTGGCATCTGACCACCAGCGTTTTCAGCAGGGACTGATCAGTAACAAGGATCTCAGCGATGATATCACTGCCTATCTCAAGTATGCAAACGATGTCCATCAGCAAACTTTCGAGCTTGTGAGTGCTCTTTCCGATTTTTGTGTACTGGCAGGCAAAGAAGAGCTATTCCACAAGTTTGTTATGTAGTTGTCTTCAAATGTGAAAGCACCTAGCTAAGTAGATCTCTCGGCTTCGCTCGGGATGAAGTGCTCTATCGACCCGTCATCCTAAGCGGAGCCTGCGTAGCAGGCGTAGTCGAAGGATCGCCTGCTTAGCCAGGTGGTCTTACGTTTGATGAATCTTTTCTGGAGGAACATTTATGAAAAAAGTTCGAGTCTATACTAAAGACTACTGTCCCTATTGTGATCGAGCAAAGTATCTACTGAATCTTCGGCAGATTCCTTTCGAGGAGATTGACCTTACAAACGATCACGAGTTGCGGGAGAAAATTGCGGCCCCGCACCACTGGAAAACCCTTCCGATGGTATTTATCGGAGATGAATTTGTGGGAGGCTATAACGATCTTGCAACCCTCGACAAGCAGGGTACCCTTTTAGACAAAGTCCAGTTTTAGAGAATCCAAGAGCTGCCTAATATACTGTAATAAATAGAGTGATTAAACAATTTACGATGCTTCGACAAATTGTGTAGCTTGGCGTGCAAGATCATTCATTTGTCAAGGATATTTATGCATCGCATACTTTTGTTTGCTTTGATTGTTACTTTCACAACGAATTCTATGGCCACTAATGAAGATCGAAACTTCAACCACGAATGCAGCGACCATCAATTTGCAATCGTTTTACAGTTTTCCTTGCTAATCCAGTCGTTCGTATTGTGGCTCTTGCTGCATTGCTTGAATGGCAACAACATTTCCCCAATCCGTTCTCTAAGGATATAGGCAATCGCTAACTATTGGTCCCTGCATAGCTAATCTCATCTTACAAATTGGCTAAGCAGGTGACTCCTCGACTGTTCCTATAAACAGCCCATTTACGCAATTCATGTGATAGCGTATTCTTAGAATATCCACACGTTGAAAATTGAACGCAAAGCCTAGTTACTCCATGAGGTATACGGTGTTCAAACGAGCGTTTTCGCATCGGAACTACCGACTTTTCTTCTTTGGTCAAAGCATTTCTCTAATCGGAACTTGGATGCAGCAGATCGCAATGACGTGGTTGGTCTACCATGTCACAAAGTCCGAATGGTTACTCGGAGTGGTTAGTTTTGCGGCGCAAATTCCAACCTTCTTTGTAGCTCCCTTTGCGGGTGTGCTTACCGATCGGTGGAATCGAAGGAGCACGCTTCTGGTTACTCAGGCGCTTGCAATGCTACAAGCTTTCCTCATGGCCTTCCTTACCTATATGAATTGGATCTCTGTAGGGCAAATCATAGCACTAGCTGGTGTACTCGGTCTTATCAATGCATTTGACATGACTGTGCGCCAGTCTTTTTTGACGGACATTGTGACACGCAAAGAAGACTTACCGAATGCGATTGCTCTAAACTCATCACTAGTCAATGGAGCACGCCTCATCGGACCGGCGTTTGCAGGTGTAGTGATTGGGCTAAGTGGTGAAGCGGTTTGTTTCTTCCTCAATGGTCTGAGTTACCTTGCCGTCTTGTGGGCGCTTATACGTATGCGTCTGGAAAAAAAGCATAGACCGGAACGTGTCGAACGTATTCTTTCCAGTCTTTTCGATGGATTGAGCTATTCTTTTCATAATCCTTCTATACGCTTTCTACTTGTATTGCTTGCAGTCACTAGCATCTCGACGGTGTCTCTCACTACTTTACTCCCAGTCTTTGCTGCAAAACTATTCGTGGTTGGTGCGAAGGGACTCAGTATTATGAGTGCGATTTCTGGTGCTGGTGCCTTGTGTGGAGCTCTGTTTATAGGGTCGAGAAAGTCTGTCTTTGGTCTTGCAAAAGTTATCGGATACGCAACTTCTACACTTGCGATTGGACTCATGGGATTTTCGTATTCGTACCTACGCTGGTTCTCTATCTTATGCATATTTGCAATTGGAGCAGGTATGATTATGCAAATGGCAGCATCCAATTCACTCTTGCAAATGATTGCGGATGATAACAAGCGTGGCCGTGTGTTGAGTTTTTACATTGTCGCACTCTTAGGTGTCGCTCCGTTCGGAAGTCTACTTGCAGGTTATCTTGCAAGTCATATTGGAGCTCGCACAACGGTTGCGATTGCTGGATTACTAACTGCAGTATGTTCTGTAGGTTTTCATCTCTATCTGCCGAAATTACATCGAGCGATTGTGCATCTCAGTTAGATTAATCGATTTGCCACTGTCCAGAGTCTATGACATTGTCAAGATTGACGGATGTAACTACTTCTGCTACCTTTAAATTACTTTTTTCGTTTCAGAAAGACGGGACAAAAATGTCTAACTTGCCATTAGAGAAGCTGCAAAAATTTTGTAAAAATGAAGGGATTGCCTATATGGCTATCTTTGGTTCAATGGCAAAAGGTAATGCTCGCTCCGATAGCGATGTTGATATCCTCATTTCCTTTGTCAATGATGATACGATAGGACTTTTGCATTTTATAGCAGTCAAGCAGCGTTTAGAAGATTTGTTAGGTAAACGAGTTGATTTAGTGTCACGGAAGGCTTTGAGTCCACTTATCAGAGAAGATGTTTTAGGGCAACTCAGAGAGATCTATCCTCATGCAGCCTGATCGTGATGAACTTCGGCTTAAATTTATTCTCGAAGCTATAGATACGCTTAGGAAATGGTTTGTCGGAGTTGATAAATTGAATTTCACAAAAAATGATGATGAAATGAGATTTGATGCAGCTTTGATGCAGCTTTGATGAAGCTCGTATTTATTGGTGAGCTGAGTTCCAAAATCACTAAAACAACACAAAATTTGAACCCTGAGATTCCCTGGCGTCCATTGAAAGATTTAAGAAACGTAATTGCACACGAATATCTGGGCGTGGATGCTACTCAAATTTTCCTCATGATTACTTCAGAGCTTCCCCAGATTAGACCCAGGCTTGAGCTACTTTTGGAAAAAATCCTCAAGGATCATCCGCACTAGACTCCATGTAAGTTAGGGTGGTAAATCTTAGTGTCAAAGAATTGAGTTTCGATTCAACTCAACCCATTTGTCAAACATACGAACGACCGAAACATTTTGTGTGGGAAGATCTTTGCGATTTTTTGTGATCCAGCGTAGATCTTTGGCCTCGTGATTGATCTGTATGACTTCATCGCTTTTCACTTGTAGTAAAAAGCGTACGTCATAGTGAAAGTGTTGAGGGTCCTTGCTGTTAGCTGGGATTTCATGGATGTCTAAGTCGAAAATAGAGGCAAACACCGGTTCTATACCTTGAATTCCAGACTCCTCTTGTGCTTCTTTGATCGCAACATTCAAAAGATCGGTGTCCCCATCTGCATGCCCACCAAGCTGGAACCAGCGATCGAGTTTCTTATGATGAAGCATAAGTGCTTTTTCACCGCTTTTGTCGAGGATCCAGGCCGATGCTGTGAAGTGGCCGATTGTTTCTGAACGCAAAAAAGCATCGGGATGCTGATGCAGAAAGTCGAGCATCGCTTGCTTGTAAAGACGTTCGACTTCGTTGGGGGCGTCGTAGCTATGGAGTCTTTGCGATAAGTTCTTTGTATGCATGTCCACCTCATAGAATGATGCCTTTGTTTATCAGAGAGGTAGGCCTTTGCCAAGTATGGTAGGGAAAAGTCTATATCTTTGTATATCTTATAGTCTATGTTAAGATAATTTAAAGTAATGCTTTAGGATATCTTAATGTGGATAACGCGTAATAGTTCAGAATCATTGAAAAAGCTAAGTTTAGAGCGCCCTGCGGTGTTTTTAGGAGGTGTTCGACAATGCGGAAAAAGTTCGCTTTTTCGTCATCTTTTCCCTAAACACACCTACGTGACTTTGGATCATGTGGACCAAGCTCTTGCAGCCTCCGAAAATCCTCGAGAATTCCTTGAACAAAGGAAAGGTCCCCTGATCATCGATGAGATTCAATATGCGCCTCAGTTGTTTAGAGAGCTAAAAGTGCTGATCGATGAGAACAGGCACACCTATGGACAGTACTTGCTTACGGGTAGCCAGCGATTTGAACTCATGAAAGGGATTCAAGAAAGTCTAGCAGGTCGATTGGGGGTCTTTCATTTGGAGACCCTTGGTATTGCAGAGTTGAGAGCTGCAAACCTCCTTAGGGATGGTGAGAACGATATTTTTTTAAGAGGAGGTTATCCGCAGCTCTGGAGTGAGCCTCATCTGCGAACTGCGAATTTTTTCGAGGACTATCTGCAAACCTATTTGCATCGCGATCTGCAGGCGATTATTTCTGTCGAAAAAATACGCGACTACCGACGCTTTTTGAGTATCCTTGCAACACGCGTTGGGCAAATTTGCAACGCTTCGAATATTGCAAAGGATGTGGGAGTCAGTTCTGTTACCATCAAGAATTGGCTATCTGCTATGCTTACTGCAGGTCTCATCTATCTAGTGCCTCCGTACTTTGCAAATTTAGGAAAACGTCTTATCAAGTCTCCAAAACTCTATTTTGCAGATCTTGGTTTGCTCAGTCATCTCTTGCGTATTCGTGATGTGGATGCCGTGATGGAGAGTCCGTTTTGGGGATCTATTTGGGAAAATTTTGTATTCTGCGAACTCATCAAATCTTGTTTAGTGAGTGCAAATGATATCTTTTTCTATCGAGATCAAAATGCAGTGGAGATCGATTTTCTAGTTCAGAGTGACGATACACTGCATTTTATCGAGGCTAAAGCCAGTGAGCGACCGGATGCATCCAAACTCAATTTTGCGAAAGTTATTCCGCTATTTGGGGATTCCGTAAAAACAAAAGCTTGGCTAGCGTGCACAAGTCCTAGCGATGAGATCGCTAGTAGAAAGGATTACCGTGTGGTGAATCCTTTGCGCTGTTTGTGGACGCTGCAATAGGAAATTTAGTTTTGATGATGAGATATATATAGAGCGGTGAAAGCTTTGGCAAGCTTAGGCTCCGCTTGACGGATTTGATCCGTCAGATAGAACCGAGTGCAGGAAATGCCTTGCATCATGAGTCGCAAAGGAATTGCCATCATAATGATGTTGTTGAGAGTTTTTTTGGATCATTGAAGACAGAGCTCGTCTATCTCAGTCGTTTGGCACGAGAGCCGAAGCGAGGTAGCAAATATTTGAGTACATAGAAGTGTTTTACAATCGTCAGCGTCTTCATTCTTCACTTGGCTTTTTAAGTCCAGTCGATTATGAAGCACAAACAAGAGTTGCGTAACTGCTTGTCTATTTTTTCGGGTTAACGTCAGTTTCCAAAGATTTTCGTCGAAAAAAACTTCAAAAACCCGTACTAAGAGCCATCAATTCCTTTATACAGACGGGTGCAAAGCATGGAATGGACCACAGACGAGTTTTCCCAATTTTGCCAAGACAAAGAATCCCTTAGCTCTCGAGCTGCAGCTTACTTCAAGGTTGCGCCTGAGCAATTTGTAAACTGGCGTTGGCAAATGAAACACCAACTGCAGGCCCCAGAGCACTTTCCGCCCGAGCTGCAACTCAGTGAGGGGGAGCGTTCCAGCTTTGCTGAGCTCGACCACCTATTCCGAGCAGGGGTGACACCCTATTACGCCTCACTCATGAAAAACGATCCTAGCTGCCCCATTCGCCTACAAGCGGTCCCTCGCTTGGAGGAGCTCACGGATCCACTTGGACAAAAAGATCCTCTAGCTGAAGGTCTCCATTCTCCCGTTAAAGAAGTTGTGCACCTCTATCCTGATCGAGTTGCATTTTGTGTTGCAATGCTCTGTCCGGTCTACTGTCGCTACTGCTATCGCAAGCGTCGTGATGACGAGACTGGCCTGCACTTTAACCGTAGCATCATCGCTCGAGGAGTGGAGTACATCGCTTCTAACCCAGCTATACGAGATGTGCTCGTAACTGGAGGCGATCCATTTATCAGCTCCGACGAAAGCATCGAACATCTTGTGCAATCTCTGCGTGCCATTCCACATGTGGAGATCATTCGTTTCGGTACGCGCACTCCGGTCACTCTACCCTATCGAGTGACCAAAAAACTCTGTGACATACTCGCAAAATATCATCCGATCTGGGTCAACACACATTTCAATTGTGTCGAAGAAATTACCCCTGAAGCAAGCCAAGCTTTGCGTAATCTTGTTGATGCTGGTATTCCAGTTGGCAACCAAAGTGTGCTTTTGAAAGGAGTGAACGACAGTGTGGAGACGATGACAGCTCTGTGTCGTACTTTGGTGCGTAATCGAGTGCGTCCCTACTATGTCTTTCATCCGCATTTGATCCAGGGTACAGCACATTTGCGACCGACGGTTAAAAAAGGCCTTGAGATCATGAAGGCTCTACGAGGCAATATCAGTGGTTACGCAATTCCCACATATATTGTCGATACACCGGAAGGCAAAGTTCCTGTCGCACACAACTATGTACTTGCAAATGATGGTCCAGACTTGATCCTCGAGACTCCACGAGGAGAGATCTGGCGTGAGAAGGGGGCCTGGGAATAATGAGCAGTCACTCTATGCATCCTGACTTGGACAATCTACGACAGCAAATAGCCCATCTTGATGCTGAGCTTCTAGGGATTGTTCAAAAACGATTTCAGCTTGTTCATCGTGTTGCAGAATACAAGTATACGCATGCAATGAAAATTCGTTCTCAAGAAGTTGAAGAAAACCTAATTGCTCGCAATCTAAAGCATGGAGCTAAACTCGGCTTGGATTCAGAACTGGTTGAATCACTGACCTATTTGCTAATAGACCATTCTTTGCAATATCAAATGGAATTTTTTCAAAACGAAGAGTGTCTAAAGATTCAATGCCGCATTGACGGCATAATACAAAATTGGAAAAGTGAATAGACCATTTGTGAGCAGAGCCAAGAAGCCTGTCTTCATTGCGGCATCAAGTGGGTCCATCAAAGTATCGGATATTTTATCGTGATAGAGTCGTAGAGATATACTTGCCATAGATCCAAGGGCGAAAGCACAGACTCCTGAGAGCATACTCAATACTTGGATCACTTCCTTTGTCGTGAGATGGAGGTTTGGGATTTTTTCAAAAATTCGAATACTTGCGATAGAGCAGAAAATGCTAGAGCTTAAATCCAATCCTTCCACAGACTTTTGTAATCCCATATAGGGTATTTCTGTCTCGTTCGTTTTTTGGACAAGACTCTTTTCGATTTCTTTGAATTGCCAAAGATAAGCTGTAGCTGGAATCACATGAAGAATGCTAAGCGCAGATAGCTTCCAACTTAACGAGTTTGGATTTTCTATTTCTTCATCAAGAGCAGCAAATGCAGCGGGTGTCGCGATTAAGTACATTCCCAAACAAAGAATGATAGCATGAATTTTGTGTGAAAATTTCACGTTTAGGACCTTTTTTTTGAAGTTAGAGATTTAGAGATCATCTAGCATGCCTAGGTCTTCTTTTCCATTGTTTTTAGTACGCAAAGTGGCCGAGCAAAGCGGTTGGAAAAACGACTTTGATCCTGTATCAAATTCAAGTCAATGCAGTGTTTTAGGTGAGATAATTAGATTTTAATGAGGAAAAAATGATGAGCCGTAGTCTCTGTCTTGTTCTGTCTTTTTTTGTATTCGTAGGTTCTCAAACTTCTATCGCAAAGAATAGCATTTCACCTAAAAGTTTTGAGGATGTGCAACTTCAAGCGGAAAATCATGACGTATTTCAAGACATACTGGAAGCCCTCAATCGCCTGAACGAAAAAGTTGAGCAATTGAATTCTGCTATAAATTATCTTGCAAGTCCTGTTTTTTTGGTGCAAGCCAGCATGATTGTCAGTGGAGTGGGCTTGAGTTCTGCTGTTCTCTATAAGGCGCTCACATGTGTCATTAGAAGTTTGTGCAAGCGCTGCCATCCTTTTAAAGAAGATGAAGTCTTATTCCCATGTGCCACTCCGACATCAGAAAGCAAGCATTATAGCTGGACCGCTAACTGATTCAACTAAGCAAAGCGACGTAGGGCTTCGATGCGAGCTTCCAGTGGTGGGTGTGTTGCAAAAAGACTCATGAACTTACCCTTCGAAGAGATCTGCAAAGTTGCGAGTTTGCCCTCTTCGACTTGCTCAACTGTCCCGTAGTCTCTCTGTAGAGCTGCAAGTGCATTGATCATGTTCTCTCGACCAGCGTAACGAGCTCCACCCTTATCTGCACGAAACTCACGATAACGTGAGAAGTAGGAGGTGATCATCTGTCCGATCAGCCCGAAGACCATCTCAAAAAGAAAGACCGTCATCACATATCCAAAATAACCCAGTCCACCACCTCCCTCACGCTCGTCACGTAGGAAGTTGTCAATTAAGTAGGCAACAACACGTGCTGCAAACATAACAAAGGCGTTCATGATCCCTTGAAGCAGAGTCATCGTCACCATGTCCCCGTTGGCAATGTGAGCAACCTCATGGCCCAAAACGCCTTCAAGCTCATCGCGGCGCATTTTGTGTAAGAGACCTGTCGATACAGCAACGAGGGAGTTGTTGCGCGAAGGACCGGTCGCAAATGCGTTGATGTCTGGTGACTCGTAAAAACCCACCTCAGGCATCGTCTCTAGCCTGGCTCGGCGAGCAAGGCTATGGACCGTCTCAACAACCCAACCGAGTTGGGGGTTGTTGCGGTCGATAATTTGGACGCCATAAAATGTTTTGGCCATCCACTTTGACATCCAGAGACTGATAAATGCACCGCCGGTACCCCAAACCAGACAAAAGAGTGCTAAGTTGCTGAAATCGATGCCATTGGCATGAAGGTAGGGCTTAATCCCTAAGAGGTTGGTGACTAAAGAAAGCATCAAAACGATGCCAATATTGACTAGTGCGAAGAAACCGATGCGTTTGAACCACGTCATTTCATAAATCCTCGATGAAAGCTTAAATTATAACGCTTAAATCATAAGACCTTTTATAGATTTGTAAAGGGGGGAGCGCGATGATGGTGGTCTAAGAAAAATATCAGCTAGGTTTTGAGAGGTTTCAAATACAAAACGTTTCTAAAATTCACAAGGGCCATAAGCAGAGGCATGAGTGGGACGGTTGGCGTTAATGTGCGGCTCATCAAGCTATATTCGGCATCTATTGATTGACGTAGGCTTGGAATTTCTGGAGAAAAAGGTCGGAATAGGGTTTGTAAACCATTTGTATCTTGAAAGTCTAAGAAGGAGGCGATGTGCCCTGCTAAAACGTATGGAAGCTGAGAGAATCGATAGCCGGGAATTATCGATAACGAATAGAGTGTATCCTCATAAATAGGAAGTAAGATCTCATTATGTGTTTGGAGGATATCTCGAAATGCATCCCATATTTTGTCTTTGCCGGCGCGCCTCAATGCGGTTTCTAATTGTTCTAAAGTGATGTGCTTATGCTTTAGTAGGTTTAGAAAATTTGTGAATAGTCGCTCTTGAAATTGATCTTTAAACTGTTGAGTAAGTTGACGAATAAAAGATTTTAAATTTGATCCGTCTTGAATATTACGCAACAGATATCTTTCATTTGCAGTTAACGGATTTGGGCCGGATGTTGACCTGGAACTTTGATGGTTCACACTAGACGAGAGACGAATTGCTCTATGTTGTACCTGCTCTCTTCGTTGTGTTTCTGTTGATATGGTCGGCATAAATCCTCTGCGCCGAGCACGTCTAAATAGTTCCTCAGCATCTGCTTCCTGATTATTACTCAGAGCTTCTGCTGCTAGCGTAAGTTGATGGTTAATATGCCGTTGGTTTTCTCTTGCGGTGACTTTGGAGTTTCGCGAATTGGGCTTTTTACTGGAATAGTCTTCGTCATCGAAGCTGGCAAAAGAGGTGAAAGAAACTAAGAAGAGTGGAAAAAGAACTGCCAATCGAACTCGCATCAAAGATCTCCCGTGTAACAAAAAAAGAACGAGGTGCTTTTGATAGTGAGCAACGTTAGGCGCAATCTAAGTTCGGAGCAGAACAGTATGCGCTGCCCGTGCTTCTATGTTTATTCCTTGAGTTAAATAATGGAGATGAATTCTATATTCAACCTCGATACTCGACTTTATGAGGAGCGGGATTTATTGGATGTGTTTTGCCCAAAATTTGCTTTCCCATCGGAGAGGCTTTCAAGTACAAATGGCCTAAGAAGCGACCTATAAAAAGTTCCGGATAAATAGAGGAATGCTATGCAAGACCGTCGACCGCTTAGCCCACATTGGGCTGATATTGCTGCCCTACGCGTGACAAAAGAACGTGGGAACAAAGATCGTTATGTACTCGCCAGTGGTATCACCCCAAGTGGGACTGTGCATGTGGGTAATTTTCGCGAGGTGATCACGGTCGACCTCGTTGCTCGCGCGCTAAAATCACTTAATAAGCAGGTGCACTTTCTCTATAGCTGGGACAACTTCGATACCTTTCGCAAGGTTCCTAAAAATCTACCGGATCCTGAGGCCTTCAAACCCTATCTCAGACAGGCGATTGCTCGTATCCCCGATCCATGGGGTGAGGAGGCAAGCTACGCGCAGGGGCGTATTGCTGCTTTCGAACGCGAGCTAAAGCATGTGGGTATTCATCCGCATTTTATCTACCAGGAGGCCGAATACGGCAAAGGGCGTTATGCTGAGCAAATTCGCAAGGCCCTTGAAAACAAAGACAAGATCCGAGCAATACTCGATCGCTACCGCAAGGAGCCTTTAGCAGAGAGCTGGCTCCCAACGGCAATCTACTGTGGAAAGTGTGCGAAGGATACTATTGCAGATGAACGCTACCTTGGGGAGTGGGCCTACCACTATCGCTGCGAAAGCTGTGGCACTGAGGAGACGGTCGACATTCGCGAGACTCCCAATCTTAAACTAGCATGGCGAGTAGACTGGCCGATGCGCTGGCACTATGAACAGGTAGATTTTGAACCGGGAGGCAAGGACCACTCGAGTGATGGGGGTTCGCAGGAGACCGCAAAGCATATTATCAAGGAAGTTTGGGGTGACCAGGCCCCTTCTTATCAGCAGTACGATTTTGTGATGATCAAGGGTGGTGCCGGCAAAATGTCATCATCTTCGGGTGAGCTATACACGCTTTCTCAAGTTCTTGACGTCTACGAACCCATGCTGGTGCGTTGGATCTTTGCAGGGCAGCGACCTAATCATGATTTTGCGTTGGCCTTTGATGAAGACGTGATCAAAAATTATGAAGAATTCGACAAAGCAGAACAGACTGCATATGCAGAGCCACAAACCAATGACAAGTGGGCCCTCACGCGTCGTATTATCGAACTTTCATCCGTAACAGGTGAGCTCCCTGCGGTGCTTCCTCAGCGACCTAAGTTTAGGATTTTATGCAATCGCTTGCAAATTTGTGGAGCGGATATCGAAAGGACTTTCGAGCGCTACTACGCGAGCGAATATACTCCTGAGACGAAGCACTACTATACCGAGCGAGCACAACGTGCAAAGTTTTGGTTGCAAAACTGTGCACCTGAGGAATTCTGCTACTCCGTGCGTTTGCATAAAGAGGATTTGGGCCTCGATGCGAATGCGTCAAAAGTGGTACAAGCACTACGTGATCTAATAGTAAGCACCGATCTCGATGCTATCGATGATAAGAGTCTCAACTCGCTAATTTGGGAAAAGACCATAAAAGAGCCAGGACTGGATGCAAAAGAGGTCTTTGCAATCATTTACCGGGTATTGATCGACCGTAATCATGGTCCTCGTCTACCAAGTTTTCTAAAGGAAATTGGCAAAGAGCGCCTTCTCGAGTTACTCTAGAGATTGATGAGACGACCTTTACAGTCAATACTGCTGTGTACGCTTCTGCCTTTCATGACAGAGGGGTGCCAGTATTTGCGAGAAGCATTTAGTTCTGTTCTGCAACGACCTACGGTTGCAGTCAAAGATGTGCAGGTCGTCTCGGTCAACTTAGATGAGTTGAACTTAAAAATTAAACTTCTTGTTAAAAATCCCAACAGTTTCAAATTAGAATTTTCCAACCTACATTACACGATCCTGTTTAATGACTTCCAGGTTGCTGAAGGGACTTACAAAGATCGCATGGAATTTGCTCCTGAGGATAATATGTCTCTAGACATTCCTCTGACTTTGTCGACTTCGGAAGCCTTAAAAGTTTTGCGCGATGCGTTTCGTAAGCAGTCGAACATTGATGTCGCTGTTCAGGGTTGGGTTAACTTCCACTCTGGTGTGGGAGCGTTGAGGGTGGAATTTAGCCATCGCAAAGACTTATTTTCTCTTTGAAAAGCTTCACTCCAGATAAGACTTCGTTCGCACTTCGCTTGGGATGATATCTAGCTCAAGCGAAGTGCCGTCAATGCAAGCCACTGACTGAGCACCTGTGCCTTTGCACCGTATGCATCGAGGGTGCTCTGCACATCCTGAAGTAGTTCTTTTACCTTAGTTGCAGCATCGTCTCGTGACATAACACTGAGATAGGTAAGTTTTGCAGCCTCTCGGTCTTTGCCTGCAGTTTTGCCAGTGCCTTCTAAATCATCGAGGAGGTCATCTTGAATTTGATAGGCAAGTCCGAATTTTTCTCCAACGCTTCGTAAAGTGTTGATATCGTCTGCGCTGGCCTCACCACAGATAGCACCGAGTGCGAAGGCTGCAGCAAAGAGTTTTCCAGTCTTGCGTGAGTGAATGTCTACCAAATCAGCATGTGTGTATCCTGTGCGGTGTGTCCATTCTAGATCTCGAGCCTGTCCAAGTACCATGCCATGACTGCCTATAGCCAGAGCGAGTTCACGGATTGATGCGAACTCACGTTGGGGGCCCAAGGTATTGCGTAGCTGAGAAAGCGTTGCAAATAAACTTCCACCCAAGCAAGCAAATGCATCCGATAGCAAGGCATCTCCAACAAGCAAGGCGAGAGCTTCGTCGTAGACTTTATGTACTGTAGGACGTCCCCGTCTAAGGTCGTCATTGTCAAGTATTGGCAGATCGTCATGAACCAAACTATAGGTGTGCACCATCTCGATACTAACAGCAGCAGGCATTGCATTGTCTGAGTGCTCAGAAAATATGCTATGCGTCAAAAGCACGATAAGTGGGCGCATGCGTTTGCCAGGCCCTTCCAAAGCATAGCGACACGCATGAGCGAGCTTGTGGTCTTGTTTATAGTAGTGACGAATCCACTCACTATAGACCTCATGAAAACTTTTCAGTGCTTGTTCGACCATATAGTAACCTCTGCTGTATCCGTAATTAGACGACCAATGTTGGACCAGGACTGATGCCGCTGTCAATGCAGCGATAGTCTTTGAGAAGTGCTTGGACACGGGAGCGATCCTGCTCCTCGTAGATAAGATGCACATTTGGTCCTGCATCGAGTGTAAAAAATATAGAGAGTTGCTCACGAGTACGCATGTCCTGCAAGAAACTTAAGAAGTCATGCGTCGCTTCTGTCCTATATGCACACCCTGAACTTTCCATAACCAAATGCATTTCTGTCGCTTCGGCTTCGAGTAGAGGGCCTAGAATTTTGATATTTCGTGCTTTCAATGCATTTTGTACGTCTTGCAAACGTTTAGGAAGCCCAGCGAGACGTGAAGAAAAAAGCGGGCTTTGCTGTGCTAGTCGATGACCACGTGTTGAGCTGATGCTTTTCTCTTTGTCAGACAGAATGACAATGCAATCACGTAGCTTCCAGTAATCTGCTGTGAGTACGGGACTAAGTTTTTGACTTTGAGCTGTCTCTCCACGTTGCCACTGTACAAAACCACCCCAGAAGCTGCGACCGGCACTTCCCGAACCAAGTCGTGCTAGATGAGCAATGCGTTCGTGGGAGAAACCTTTTTCGGATAGTGCTTCCCAATTTGGAGATCGTGTCCAACATGCGATCGCTGCAAGTGTGAGCGAACCCAGACCGCTAGCACTGCTTGCAATGCCACAGCTTGAGGGAAATTCATTGTATGTACTCAAATAAATAGGTTCGGAAAAACCAAGTTCACGAGCTAGAAACTGTACGTGACGAAGGCCTTTGTGCAAAAAAGGTTCGCTGCTCGCAATCTCTTGGTCAGAAGCAAAAACGTAGCGACCAGAACTTTCCTCTAACGGTTCCCAGGAGGAGAGTGTCTCAGAATAAAGATCTAAGCTCATGGATAACGAATCGTTGGTTGGCCACTGCAGCAATTCATCGCTTTTTCCCCAGTATTTGATGAATGCAATGTTCGTAGGAACTCGTGCCTTATAAATTATGTTCATGGTGAATGAATTTCCTCCACGCATAGTCCTTTGTCTGTCCAAACGGAATCCAACACAGACCATCCTGCCTTTGCTAGAACCTGTGTGGCTTCACCTATACAATCTAAATTTCCGACGAGGAGCAATGCATCTTCTCCTCCAGATCCTGTGGTTTTAAAGGTCCATCTTTCATCACAGCCCGGAACTTGTCGCAAAATCTGAGCGAGATCCTTGGGAAAGTGTGGAGATTCTGCAAAGATCTTACGATGCTTCACAATAAGGGGGATGAGGTCGTGAGTTTGCATCAATGTATCTGCAAAGAACTTCTGAAACCCGTCATAAAGTTTTTCGGAACAACTCATCATGTTTTCGATTTGATCATGGTTCTTCAGCCAATTCAAAGTATCTGTCATCACAGGTATGGTTGGTGCTCCACGTCCACCTACAAAAAAATGAATGCATCTGGCAAAATGTTTCTCTAACCTTGTTTGTCTTTGCCAATGTCCAGGCCAAGACGGATCACTATTCTGCAGGCTCACTAGACCTCCCAGGCACTGTGTGAGCACATCGTAACCTGAGGCCTGACCCTGTAAGTCTCTTTGCACTGTGTACGCTAACTTTGCGAGTGTGAGAGGAGATGCATCATTTGAGTTTTTTGCAAAATGTGCGCATGCAGCAAGAGCTCCTAAGATGACTGCTGACGAAGATCCCATGCCTCCTTTGAGGTCGAGTTGCGATTCGATTCGGATGTGCAGTGGAGCATTTTGAAAGTGTTCCTGACCTTTTTTGAGTGCTCTGACTAAGGGAGAGCGTTCTAGATCATGCGGAATTGTTTCCAAGTCACCAATAAAGGGTTTGTTCCATATGGGGGTTTGGATATGAAAATTCTTGTCGTTGCTGAGTTCTGCATACATCCGCATTTCACGAGTGATGCTCGAGGCAAGCGCTGTTCCTCCAAAGAGGACGGCATACTCTCCGACAAGCATAAGCTTACCCGGAATGGTGATTTTGTGTGTGAGTGTCATTGCAAAATCCTAACTAGGATCTTTTTCAAAGGCTTGCCCGCAGATGAGTTTGGACCGAAGGTCACAAAGTTGTGCACAGTCAGTCGCTAGCATTGTTGTTTGTAAGCCTTTCACGATCGTACCTAGTACTTCATGAAGTTTTTGCTCAGACTCGCTCGCAGCTCGTAGAAGCGGAAGTCCAAGACCCACCATCGTGGCTCCTAGCCCAAGAGCTTTGGCAACCGTCAGCCCATCTCGGATACCTCCGGTTGCGATGAGGTCTATATTAGGTAGCTGCTGACGGATCGCACGAAGACTGTACGCAGTCGGAATGCCCCAGTCTCGGAAGGTGTGAGCAAGTGCAAGTGTTTCATTGCTACTGCTACGCAACCCTTCGATATAGCCCCAGGAGGTGCCTCCCTTACCTCCGCAGTCGATTGCAGAAACTCCAGCTTTGATAAGCCGTTGTGCTGTTGCTGGACTGATTCCAGAACCTACTTCTTTGATGATCACAGGAACCGAGACTTGCTCACAAATGCGTGCAACATTTCCAAGTAAGCCTCGAAAGCGAGGACTGCCTTCAACCTGCACACATTCTTGAATGACATTGAGATGGATGGCGAGAGCATCTGCAGCAACCATGGTTACAGCATCACGAGCAAGTTGCACTGCGTCGCTTCCAAGAAGTTGACTACCTCCTAAATTGGCAATCAAAAACAGATTGGGAGCATGGTCTTTGACAGTGAAAATTTTGCGGTGCTCAGGATTTTCTAGAGCGAGTCGTTGTGAGCCTATGCCCATGGGGATGCCCCAGGTCTCTGCAGCTTTTGCGAGTCGATAGTTCAACTCCTGCCCCTTAGCAATGCCCCCCGTCATTCCTGTAATCAACAGTGGTGCCGAAAAGGTGTGTCCAAGAAAGGTTTGTTGCAGAGAAATATCGTCCCAATCCAAATCAGGCATAGCCTCAGGTATGAATGAAAAACGAGAAAATCCCGTAAATCGGTCGCTAGCTTCGACATCCTGTTCTTGGCAGATGCGAAGGTGCTGGCTTTTGCGCAATAGATTGAGGAGCTCGTGGAGTTTGGATTGGTGGCTGGAGGCCACAGTATAAACCTGATCAGGTCCCGAGGCTTCGGGACTCAAGGTGCCAAGCAGCAAAAAATGCTGCAGCTCCCATTCGATGCTGAGCTCTAGCGCATTGGCATTCGTCTGAGGCTGATTTAAGCCCTTTATTCGCAAGCTCTTTTCAGAAAGAGCGATAAGTTCCCCCGTCGCGGAGCCACACTGCCATTTTATGGGGCTGAGTGGGGCGAGCCAGCTTTGGGAGCTATGTAGTGACTGTGATTGCACCGTATTTCGACTCGTCTGCTAAGGTTCGTGACACGAATTTGTAGCACAGGGCAGTGCTTCCGCCAAGCGCTGTGAGGTCCGGCGTCGACTTTGGGACATAAAATATGCTAGAAACGGTCTCATTTCGGATTTCGAAAAACCGACCGACCAACGTCTTTAGAAGAAGAAGCTTATGATCAGCACGCATAATATTGGAATGTACTTTGGCAGCAGGAAGTTATTTCAAAACGTTAACATCAAGTTTGTTGACGGCAACTGCTACGGCATTATTGGAGCCAATGGCGCCGGTAAATCAACTTTCATGAAGATTCTTGCAGGAGAGCAAGAACCCTCTGAAGGCGAGATTGTGATCTCTCCAGGGCAGACTCTGTCCGTATTGAAGCAGGACCAATTTCGTTTCCAAGAAGAGACCGTCATCCAAACCGTTATGATGGGTAACGAACGCCTGCATGCGATCATGAACGAAAAAGATGCGCTTTATGCTAAGCCAGATTTTTCAGATGAAGATGGTAGTCGTGCTGCTGAATTGGAGTCTGAATTTGCAACTTTAGGCGGATGGGAAGCAGAGACAGATGCTGCGACCTTGCTCAATGGTTTAGGTATTGGTGAAGAACTCCTAAACAAACAACTCAAAGAGCTCAAAGACTCCGAAAAAGTTAAGGTGCTCCTTGCCCAAGCTCTCTTTGGTAAACCTAACAATCTATTGCTCGATGAGCCGACCAACCACTTGGATGATCGCTCCATCCGTTGGTTAGAAGAATATCTTCTGAACTTTGACAACACCGTTATAGTCATTTCCCACGATCGTCACTTCCTTAACAAAATATGTACGCATATGGTTGACATCGATTATGGCAAAGCCAGTGTCTATGTTGGTAACTACGATTTTTGGGTTCAGTCCAGTCAGCTTGCTTTGGAATTGCGTAGCAATGCGAACAAGAAGAAAGAAGACAAAGCGAAAGAATTGGAAACCTTCATTCAGCGCTTTAGTGCCAATGCTTCGAAATCTCGTCAGGCAACTTCTCGTAAGAAACAGTTGGAAAAATTGACTCTCGACGAGCTTCCAACCTCTACACGTAAGCGACCTAATATTCTCTTCCAACAAAAACGAGAAGCTGGTGACATGTTGCTCGATGTGACCGGTATCACCAAAACGATGAACGGTGAAAAAGTTTTGGATAATGTCACATTCTCCCTTCGTAAGGGTGACAAAGCTCTCTTTGTTGGTGATAGCGAGATTTCCAAAACCACACTCTTCGAAATTCTTATGGGACAGATCGAACCCGATAGTGGTGAATTCAAGTGGGGTGTTACAACCAACCAAGCCTATTTGCCCAAAGATCACAATCCTTTCTTTGAGGGCAAGACGATGAACCTCATCGACTGGCTTCGTGAGTATTCCGAAGACAAGAGCGAAAATTTCATCCGTAGCTTTCTTGGACGTATGTTGTTTTCTGGTGAAGAAACTCTCAAGAGTGCTCACGTCTTGTCCGGAGGTGAGAAAGTACGCTGCTTATTCGCAAAAATGATCATGCAAAGTTCGAACGTTTTGGTTCTGGATGGTCCAACTAACCACTTGGATCTCGAATCGATTACTGCTTTGAACAACGCCTTGATGAGTTTTCCAGGAACTATCTTGATGGCCACACACGATCAGTATCTTGCAGAAACTGTCAGCAATCGCGTGTTTGAGCTAAAAGGTGGAAAGCTGCTCGATCACCAAATGGGTTACGCAGAGTTTCTCGAGAAGATGGATCGTTAAGCTCCCGACTCTACTTTGTAAGAGCACATGTTAGCGACATCGCGACGCACACAAACTTGCAAATCGCTGTGAGCTAGTATAGGGACTTTTCTGTTATTCCACCAACCACGTTGAAGGAACTCAGATTATGTCTTTATTTCGTTCTATGTTTGCCGGAATCAGTTTGTTGTCTGTCTCAGCTTTTGCAGCATCTGCAAAGAAAGAATCAGTCCCCTGTCTCGAACCATTTGCTGGAATTAGCAATCCCTTCATTCTGCAAGAAACCCTAAAATGTGCCCAAACCACCGATGCAATGGACTTGGTCATTCTTAATACTTCAAATTCAAGCTACCAGGTACCAGGGACTTCAAGTTTTTTTCTACGATCCGAATGCATCGGTCACGATAAGGTTCTCAATCTGAATTACAATACAAGCAGTCCCTTCGTTGTTGACTGGAGTGATGCGCTTCCCAATCAACCTGGTGTTTTTCGCATCAGCAAGACTTGCAAACAAGAAAGTATCGCAATTTTAGACACGCGTACTCAAAAGCTTAGAAATTCTACTGATGGAAGTTTGGTTAACTTCCAAGTGATCGAAGATGCGACAGCAGGAAAAGTCACAGCTTATGTCCTTGCAAGCGAAGATACCGGTACCTCACTTCGCATTCGCTCTGCTGCTTCTGGAGAAACTCTGGTCAATGTAACGAAGACCTTTCATAACGGATCTCCATGCTATGCTAATTGGGTTGTCAACAGCACAGGTGACCTCGATCCAACTGTAATATCGTATATCCTGAGTTGGAAAGACAATCGTAACCTCGACTGTAGTTCACAAGAACCGTCTGATTCCGGAATGTCTACCGGTGCAACGTGGGGTCTTGTGATTCTTGGTGCCGTTGCTGTTGCTGGTATTGGAACAACGATTATCATGTGCATCCGAGAACGACGCTTGGCCCCCCTTCGTCAAATAACCAATACAGTTTATAGTTCTTTTGCGATGGAAGCTTTAGAGTCTAGAGGCAGTCAAGATGCTATAACAGAAGAAAACCCAAAATAAAAAAAAGTTCCAGACTTTTCAGTCTGGAACCTATAGAGACGTTACTACACATTGGCTAAGCAGGCGATCCCTCGACTTTGTCTGCTGTGCAGACTCCGCTTGGGATGATGGACCTACTGAGATTGTCCAACTAAGCTAACACCACTGAAAGTGTCAAAGCCATGGAGAACGACGTAGTAGGTGTTGTCACCATCGTTTTTCATGCTACAGATCTCGTCGTTGCCGAGCAAGTATGGACGGCAATCAAAGACCGTAGATGTTGGTAAAGCACCGCGTTTTACGTAGAGATCTGCATCACCTGTTCCACCAGTGATGACGAATTGTACGATGGTTGCGCTTTTTGGAACTTTCATGAAGTACCAGATATCACTACCAACGCGAGCACCGAGACCTGTTACGGGCACACCATTTTTCATTTCATTTGGAGCTGGAGTTGGGTCTGGAGTTGGAGTTGGGTCTGGAGTTGGGCCTGCACCATCACAAGCTTTTACACCGACAGCTTGAAATGCTTTAGATACTGCATTCAAGTCATAGGATTTGTCTTTAGCTGCTTTACAAACACCATCCGCACCGCTGTTGAACGTTGCTGTGGATGTCCAGTAGCTTGCGTTTGCGAGCATGAAGACTTCGAATGCTTTGCGAACATCCCATCCTGCAGTTGTAGCAAGTGTGTAGAACGCTTTGTTGTAAACACCAGATGTGAAGTGAACATCCAGTTTGTCGGTATAGTCTGCTGCGTTATCGATAGAGTTACCATCTTGTTTTGGATTTGCCATAAAGCGCAGAGCTTGCATTTTTTTCATGATGTCTGCACCAACGAGGAAGTCATTTTTCCCTTTACCATAGAGTTCAACAGCTTCACCAGCGATATCAGAATAGGCTTCGTTCATACCACCAGACTGACCTTTGTAGACGAGGCCAGAGTGTTGTTCTGTGAAACCATGGCTTACTTCGTGACCTGTTACGTCAAATGACATCAGAGGATACATGTTTTGACCACCGTCACCGAAGGTCATTTGCGTACCATCCCAGAATGCATTTTCATAATTGAAGCCGTAGTGAACACGCATTCTAAGTTTTTGACTAATAGGAGGAAGGCCAAACCAATTGGTGTACATGCCATAGACTGCACCGCCCATGAAGTGGGCATCGTTAAGTGGAGAAAAGGCGCCGTTTGTTGTTTTGTAGGTGTTGGTTGGGCAGATGAAACGGAAAATTGCACCACCACTTTGGGCGTTTTTCATATCCCAAGTTTCAACCGTGGGGTTAGTCATTGCACAAGTGTCATCGACTACTAATGGACCAAGATCTGTGCCGTAGTTGTATTTTCCAGTTTTAGCGTTGCCACCAGGACCGTTTGCATTTTGTGCGTGTGTGATACCTTCCCAACTGTCGATTTCATCGAGATTGGTTGCATCTACGATTTTGTAAGGACGTGACACTTTGTTTTTGTGTTCATAAACCCAAGACAAAATGTAAACATACTGTGCTGATTTATCTTCGTGGAGATAGACCCAGCGTTTAATTTGTTTGTTGCGAATGTATTTTTCCGCAGCTTGGCTTTTGTGATGTTTTGCAATCACACTTTGTAGAACTTCATCAGGAGCGATAAATTCAGATTCTTTGATGCTGCCAATATCTTCATCAAGGTTAGAAATAACGGAGCCAGTGATATCAACCATTTGACCTTTGCTGTTGTACTTAACTGTTACAAGTCGAGAGAAAATCGGTGTTCCGCGATACTCTTGGTTGTATTTGATCAGGTACTCGCTTGGGCTAAGTGTGAATTTTGAAATTTCGCTGACCTTAGAATCGGCTTCGAGTCCTAAGACAGTTTGCAAATTGTTGCTGCTGATGACTAAATTTTTTGTGTTGACCCAGTTCATGTCGGACTGCTCATAAGCAAGCAGTGTGCCGGCAGACATGCCGGTAACGAATGAGACGAGTCCAGAGAGTAACTGACGTTTCATATTGGCTCCTAATGGTTGCTTGGAAAAATACTTCGGGGTTGTTTCGGTACATGAATCAAGAACTTTAACTATCGACATTCGAATGAAGGTGATAGGATTTGGTGATTTGAGTAAAATGGAAAAATTCAAGAGTCTTTTCAAAAGATGTTCCTCCAAAGTTCTTAAACGGAAATTGATCTGTTTCGAAGACGTCTCCCTGAGCGGAACGCAGTGGAGCCGAGGGGTCGCCTACATTGAGCTCTGTCCATGCTTCGACGGGCTCCTTCGATGCAGAGCTGTCTGGCTAAGCGGGAGATCCCTCGGCTCCACTGCGTTCCGCTCAGGATAGATTCTATTTAGATCTGACAGGGTTTTAGACCTACAGATTTAAAGGCTTTAGATACCATAAGCGGTTTGTAAGATTTGTCTCTTGCAGCTCTACATACTCCAGCAGCAGCACTTTCAAACGTCGCTTTAGAATCCCAGTATGCGATATTGGCAAGTGCAAAGACTTCAAAGGCTTTGCGTATGCCCCAGCCCTTAGATGTTGCTAGTACATAAAAAGCTTTGTTAAAGATCCCTGACGTGTAATGCACATCCGTTTGATCGTTGTAATCAGCAACGTTGTCGATGCCTCCATACTTCTTGGGATCCGACATGTCACGGATAGCAGCTAGACGTTTTGTTATGTCAGAACCTAGAAGATAGTCGTTTGTATTTTTTGCAAAAAACTCGGTCGCTTCACCTGCCATATCGGAAAACGATTCGTTGATGGCTCCTGATTGTCCTTTGTAGATCAGTCCGGAATGTTGTTCTGTAAATCCATGACTCACTTCATGGCCAATGACATCGAATGCAACGAGCGGATAAAAATCATTTGCACCATCTCCAAGACTGATCTGTTGTCCATCCCAGAATGCATTTTCAAAATTCTCAGCATAGTGCACTCGAATTTTAAGGCTTTGCTTCAGCGCAGGAATGTTGAACCATGCATTGTACATATCGTAGATTGCATTTCCCATATAATGGGCGTCGTTTATCGGAGAGTATGCGCCATTTGTAAATTTGTAAGTGTTGGTTGGGCAGTCGAATTTGAATAGAGTTCCACCTGTCTGTGCGTTCTTCATATTCCACGTTTCGACGCTAGTTGTCTTCATGTTGCAGTTGTTGTCGACGCTTAGTGATGGATAGCTGCTGCCATAAAAGTATTGCCCAATTTTTACATTTCCACCGGGGCCGTCGGCATTTTTTTGGTGGGTAAGACCTTCCCAGCTGTCGATTTCATCAAGCGAAGTTGCATCGACAATTTTGAAGGGACGTGACACCTGATTATCACGTTCGTAGACCCAAGAAATGATGTAAACGAATTGCGCAGATTTATCTTGGTTCAAATATACCCAACGTTCTATCTGCTGATTCGAGATATAATTTAAATAGTTCGATTTATTCTTGTAATGTCTTGTCATGATCTCACTGACAGCTCTGTCTGGTGCTGCAAAATCAGGTTCATGAAAACTTGCGATCTCATCAAGTTTAGAGATCACGTTTCCACTAACTTCTTCTATCGAACCATTGCGAATTTTTGCAGTGATATGGTTCGAAAATATAGGTGATCCCTTGTATTCCTGTGTATAGCGAATAAGCGATTCTTTATCGTTAAGTTTTACCTGTGTCATCTGTCGAATAGACGAGTCGGGTTCGAGGTTTAGAATCGTTGCTAAGTTATCGCTGCTCAATGTCAATTTCTTGGTGTTGACCCAGTTGAGGTCGTAGCTCTCATAAGCGAACAAGCTGCCTGCAGAAAGCATGCTAACGAGTCCGGTGACGAGGTGAGTTTTCATAGATCTTCCTTTGTGGTGACTTCAAAAGATAGATCTATGCTATCTGCAGATGATCATGGCGTCTTTAGGGGGAACTTGCCTAGATAGAAATGTGACAGGCAAAAGTCCATCATCTTGAATGCAACTGATTGTTAGTGTTTGGTGAGTCTTTGGATCATTTTTGTAAATGCTTCGCCAAGTTCAGGAAAAAAATCCGTCTTACGAAAATGAAAGCCGGGATAATTTTCCAAGGAGTTTAGGGAGTTCATTTCATTTTCAAAACGAGATAGAGCTCCAACTATGCGATGAGAAAATAAAATCCCAAGGCTGATAATCATGAAGGACGAGATTGCGGTTGTTGTTATCATGATTTGCTTCATTAAGGTTTGCTGCTGAGCAATGAATTCAAAAAATGGATGGTTCTCAGGAATCTGGAATAGTGTGCCCATGTCTCTAAGTTTCCAGAAAAAGTACCATGTCGATGTGTAAATAGCGATTACGGAGACGCTCGAGATGGTTAGCATAAATATGATGAACTGAGTTTGAAATCGTGGATTAATAAAAAAGCGTGTGCGCAGTTTATTTTTCATAAATTTATCCCTCTAGGTTTTTATAATTGACGTTGCTTATGGCGATGATTTGGTAGGCATAGTTTCGGATATATTCATCTGAAACATAAAAAAATCCAGAATCTCCTGCCGAGATTCCCCAAGAGTTTTTGAGTATGAACATACCTTGAGTTGGCTTTGGATTTGAAGGAGCCCACGCTTTAAAATCAAAGCCTTCGAGTTGGCTAAAAGGAACAAATCCAACTATAATTACAGCATGTCCACCTAAAAGGGGTTCTCCTGATCGAGGATTGGGGATCACTCCTGGGTTTTCGGGAGTGAATGCACTCGTTAAATTCAGAGATACTACGACTGGTACTCCATGATTGAGTCGATCGATAGTTCTTTCGATCTCTATCTCTTTGTCCTGATACCAAAGACCCTCATATCCAATAAGCATAGCGCCGGTATCAGAGCTGTCGATTTTACTAAGGTAGCCTTGATTTTGAGAGCTATCAATTACATGAAGCCCCTGTGAAGGCGCATTGGAACAGTATTGGTCATATAGTCCAAGCTTTTTTGCAAGGTTATTGTTACATGTATTGATGCATGAGTCTTTTAAGTTTTTGTCAGTATCTGTGCTCTGACAATGAGATGGGTTGTAGTCCCATTTTTTTTCTAAAGGAATGACATAATGCTTAAGTGTTTGTTGCCCGCGATGGTTTCCGCTAATCAGGTCTTGCGCTAAAAATCCAGCATCGTAGCCTTCTGTTTTGTACCAAGTATCATCCCATTCTTCTTTGGTCTGATAGGTTAAGGATTGTTCTGAAAGATTTACAAATTGATTTGTATCAAATGCAATTTTGGTTTCTATGGCACCAATGAATGCAAAACTTATACATGTTTGGCGTTTTCCTTGATTTTTAATGCATGAAAGAGATTTTTTTAGTGGAAAGTTGTAGCGACTTACAATGCTTTGTGCTGCTGCTAGCTCGTGTGCTTCTGACGACAAGGAATCCCATCCTCGATCATTAGCACTCTCGCAAGTTCTCGGATAATCTTTTATCGCAAGGTTGCAAGTGGCAGGAACAAGATTTGGATTATTATTAGTATTGATGTTTACTTTGAATGTTATTTTCCGTGTTTCGCGGATTGAGTTAGAAAATGCTGAGACAACCATTTCTTTATTCAATGCAGGCGTTTGCTTGTCTATCTGCGGTTCTGATGCTTTGGGAAGTGATGCAATATTAGCAATGTCTGCATTGATTGAACTATTCTTGTTCGCAAAACTGAGTATTTCAAACATGTCACTACCCAGTTTTCCAGCAGCTTTCCAAATTGAGTCTGTACTTTCATTGCCCCCACGTAATGCACGATTGTTGAATAGTCGACCGCTTTTTCTCCAATTGAGAAATTGCTCATCTGAAACAGTGCAGGAATTGCCGGGTCCAAGCTGCTGAACATCGCATAGATTTGCTTTGGGCTCGGCATGAAGAATAGGACCAAGCAAAACAAAAATACTAACTATGACTCGTGCCCGTACATCCAACTTAATTTTCCTTTGCAGAGAGAGTATGCTTTTTCAATTGTACACTGTTCAGTGAAGGAGCAAATGTGAAAACAAAAGCAGCCGTTGCCTGGGGAGCTGGGCTTCCTCTTGAAATCGGAGAAGTTGAACTCGCACGTCCAAAAGCCGGAGAGGTGCTCGTACGGATCGTAGCATCGGGTGTCTGTCATACGGATGCTTACACTCTTTCAGGACAAGATCCAGAGGGACTTTTTCCGAGCATACTCGGTCATGAAGGCGCTGGTGTTGTGGAAGAGGTCGGCCCCGGAGTGCGTTCAGTCAATGTTGGTGATCATGTTATTCCGCTCTATATTCCTGAGTGTGGGGTCTGCAAATTTTGTCAGTCTGGCAAAACGAACCTTTGTCAGCAAATTCGTCAGACACAGGGCAAGGGTCTCATGCCTGATGGAACTTCACGTTTTCAGTTAAATGGCAAAAGCATCCTCCACTATATGGGTACATCTACGTTTTCTCACTATACAGTGGTCCCCGAGATCGCACTTGCAAAGATCAACAAGCTAGCCCCTCTGGAGAAGGTTTGCTTACTCGGTTGCGGAATTACCACGGGAATTGGAGCTGTCTTAAATACAGCAAAGGTTCACGCTGGCGCGAGTGTTGCTATCTTCGGTCTTGGAGGTATCGGCCTAAGTTGTGTGCAAGGTGCTGTGATGGCCAAGGCAGAACGCATCATTGCGATCGATACGAATCCGTCAAAATTCGACCTTGCTCGTAAACTTGGAGCAACAGAATGTTTGAATCCCAACGATTTTGCAGTCTCAATGCAAGAGGTCTTGGTTGATATCACAGATGGTGGTGTTGATTATTCATTTGAATGCGTTGGAAACGTACAACTCATGCGACAGGCGCTAGAATGCTGTCACAAAGGTTGGGGAGTTTCGACGGTGATCGGTGTCGCTCCTGCTGGCCAAGAGATTGCGACGAGACCCTTCCAACTCGTGACTGGTCGTGTTTGGAAAGGTTCGGCATTCGGAGGAGTCAAAGGCCGTACAGAACTTCCGGGATATGTGGATCGTTATCTTGCTGGAGAAATCAAAGTCGACGAGATGGTCACGCATACGATGCCTCTCGAACGAATCAACGAAGCCTTTCATCTGATGCATGAGGGCAAAAGTATACGCTCCGTGGTGACCTTCTGATGAAACTACGAAGTCGACATAAAAGCTTTGATGGTGTTGTAGAATTTTACGAACATGACTCTCGGAGTACGAAGAGCCCAATGCGCTTTAGTATCTTTAGACCTGATGGAGATGCAAAAGTCCCTGTGCTTTTCTGGCTCTCAGGGCTTACCTGCACCGAAGAGAATTTTACACAAAAATCCGGTATCCAACGCTACTTGTCTCAATACAAAATGGCTTGTGTCGCTATGGATACGAGCCCTCGCGGGTTGGGATTTGCACAGGAGACCGAAAATTGGACACTCGGTGCTGGGGCAAGTTACTACGTCAATGCAACTCAGGAGCCATGGGCAAAGAATTATCAGATGTATGACTATGTCGCATATGAACTTCCACAGTTGATTGCGAAAGAGTTCAATACGGATCAAAGTCGACAGGGAATCTTTGGTCATTCGATGGGTGGGCACGGTGCGCTTGTCATTGGATTGCGTGAACCCAAAACCTTTAGTTCGATCTCTGCACTCGCTCCGGTATGCGCAGCATCGCAGAGTCCACGAGGACAAAAAGCTTTTGCTGCGTATCTTGGAGAGAATCGTGAGCTATGGAAGACCTACGATGCAAGTGAACTCATCCGTCAGGCAAAGGTGCAAAGGCCAATCTTAGTGGATCAAGGGGCTGAAGATGAGTTTTTTAAGGAGGGCTTTCTTATGCCGGAACGTTTAAAGGAGGCTGCACAGCAGGGTGGCTATCCTCTAGAGTTGCGTATGCATAATGCTTACGATCATAGCTACTACTTTGTTGCTTCGTTTATTGAGGATCACGTGAAGTTTCACTCACGCGTTCTATCACGCTAACCCAAATGAAGGATCGCCTCCGATCCTAACCGTGCTTGAATGTTCCTCCGCAAAGATAGTCGGTCATTCTGTCCAAAAGAGCTGCTATAATACCGAAAGCAGCTCAGAGACATAGACACGATTGGAGGGCGCATATGCTTGAGGAAATCACTACAGCCAACAGCTCGTCTCACTCCCATACTCTGGATCTACTCCGTATAGTTCCTAATTCACTATCGAAGAACTACGTTGAAAATGAGCAGCAGTTTCAATTGCATTCACTCCTAACTGAACAGCGGCATCCCAAAACCTACGCTCTAAGTTATGAAGCCAAAAAAAATACAGCCAAAGGTCTTGCGCAGGTTCTGAGTGTCGACCAAGACATAACACAACTCTGCAATCACCTAGCACAAGATACATCACAGCTTGACAGTATTGTTCAATCCCTGGTCCATGCGATAGTTTCGGGCCGCAAAATCTACATGTATGGATGTGGAGCGACTGGACGTCTTGCAAACCAAATGGAGAGTACCTTTTGGCGTCCATTCTGGCGCAAGCTACGTGAACGAGACGAGTGGAAAACCCTTGAGAAGCATTTTCCCAATATAGAAAACCGTCTGATAGGAGAAATCACAGGAGGTGATCGTGCACTCATCAGCTCGCTCGAAGGCTTTGAAGACCTGCATCTGATCGGAGAACTCCAACTTGCGGATCATAAGATTCAACGGGGTGACGTCGTCTTTGCGATTACCGAGGGAGGTGAAACATCATCCGTCATTGGTGCCATCCTAGCTGCAGCTAAGCTTTACGGTGAGAGTGAGCTTGGTCTTAGGGAGGCTCAGGAGCATCTCGTTTTTTTCTATAACAACCCCAACAAGGTGCTTTATCCCTTTAATCGTAGTCGTGCGGTTTTGGAGCATAAGGGAATTTCAAAAGTTTGTATTAGTTCTGGACCTCAAGCGATTGCAGGATCAACGCGTATGCAGGCCTGTACAAGTGCAGGCTTTGTGATTGGTAGTCTGATTGAAAGTTTGGTTGCCGAATTGCTCAAATCTCATCTTTCCGCTACTCAACTCGAAGAATTGCAGATTGATCCACAGCGTACAATGAGAGAACGCCTGCTGAGCTTTGATTTGCTACAAAGAACAATCGCTGCTCAAAGTGAAAGCCTAAGTGTTTTGAGCGACCTCGAAGCCAAAACATATGCTCATGGGGGATTCACAAATTATCTTGCAGACGAAGCTCTACCTACAGTTTTTGTAGATTCGACAGAACGTTCTCCAACCTTTCGCCTCAGCCCACTCGATCCGGTACCTGAGGCACAACGCAAGTCATGGATCCGGGTATGGACACCAACAGAGACGCAAAGAGAGTCATGGCGCAAGTTTTTGAAACGTGACTTTCGTGGTTTGGAAGAATCTTCTTATCATGAGCAATTTTCCTCTCGCATACCTGATAAATACATGCGTGGAATCGCATTAAACAGTCTTAAAAATGCAGGACGTGATCAGCAATTCTGCTACGATTTTTCGATGTTCAATTGTATTCAGGGTGCCTACGCTCCTCAAAACGGAGACTTAGGAGTTGTGATTATCATGGGGCTAAATGGACCTATGATACGTGCAGAGGCTGTGAAAATTTTTCTGGAGCGCTTTTCTCGTGAGAATGCGCATACGGTAGCTCTCTGCATATTTGAATCCGAACTCTCTCATGATGATATTTTTTGGAAGCTTCTCGAAGAGTATAAAACCCGTTTTGTTCCTATTTATATAGATCGCATCTCTGATCCGCTAGGCTTACGCAAGCATCTCTCATTAAAGATGTTGTTGAATGCACACTCCTCCACTGTGATGGCTAAGCTCGGACGTGTGATCGGCAATGCAATGATCAATGTGAGTCCTGGAAATCTAAAGCTGATCGGACGCGCAACCTACCTAATACAAACACATGTGAATCAAAACATGGGGGCTACTCAACTCAGTTATGCCGAAGCGAATGCAGTGCTCTTCGATGCGATGGAGTTTACTGCACGCAAGAAGTCAGAGCAAACCTCGGAGGTAGCTCTTTCTATCATCCGAATACTAGAGTCCTGGCGTGTTCGCAAATTTGTGAGTTGGGAGCAGTCTGAGAATATCTTGGAGCAGCAAGGTTTGGAGGCCTACCTGCAAAACTGGAGCAGCTAGGGGTCAATCCCCGTGTCTTTGCGTAGTTGCCAGATCCTTGCTTCCAAGATGCCGAGAAGTTTCATAAATGTTTGCTCGGGACTCGAGGGTGTCTCTGCAAGGCCAAGTGCCCCGCTTTGTGCCGTGGCTAAGATAGCTCCACCTGCAAGCGCCCCAATTGCTGTGAATCCGACTTTTACTTTTTGGTTAAAGCTGATGCGCTCAGCCGCTCTCTTGAGCTGTGCAGAAGGTGAGTTTAATATTGCATTATAGTCCGCTTTGGTAGATTTTCCTGCAGTTAGATTGTTGTCTTTCAGGAATTTAACATACTGTTCCCTCAGTGGTTCTGCAATATTCTTCTTCGCAAAGTCTGATGCTGCTGTCTTGTCACCATCTGGTAAATCTTTTTCGACGTATTCTGCGAAATTACTTTTAGTTTCATTTATAAAGTCATCCACAGTTTTGAGTTTTCCATTTTCTGCATATATAGACGGTGTTCGTATTCTATATTTCTTGGCTCTTTTTTCTAATAACATTTCGAATTTCCACTTCGGCTCCTCCAGAGGTTCCCTACCTGCTTTCCAAAGTTTATATCCTCCAACAGCAGCGACGCTACCTGAGATGAGGAGTATGATGCCTCCACTGATCGATGCAGCTGTACGAATATCTATGTCATGGTTCGATGATGTTACAGTAACAGTAACTGTCTGGGTTACAGTTGTTGTTACTGTAACAGTATTTGTATTGTTTGTGAGTTCTTGTGCTGCTGTTTTAAGGTCTGGAGATTTGTAAAATGCAGTGATATCTCCAAGTGGGTTGATGACAATGTTGGTCGCGTTTTCTGCGATTATCTGCGATATTCTTACGCTTGTACTTACATTGGACTCGGTTGCTGTTTCACTCACGGGTGTACTTGGAGTGGTATTTTCCTCAGTGTGAGTGTTTGATGTCTCTGTTGTTGTGCTGCTGTCGGTGTTTATAGATGTGTCAGTGTTTTGAGATGTCGAAGTTTCTGTAGCTGTGGCAGCTGTTTGAGTGAGGTAATTGCTAGCAGCATTTTGCACACTTTGTGCAGCAGCTTCTATGGTGCTTGGATTTGTATCGACTGGTAGTAGTGGACTCTCAGCTTGGACTGTGCTGAGAGTTGGAGCGTGTGTCGTACCTTTGGTAGAAGCGCTTTTTTTCGCTTTGCACCCAATGCTAAGCAGCAATGTAAAGAAGATGATTTTTAGATACTTATCCATAGAAGATAT